>JBJFGA010000216.1:0-11285 GCA_051892275.1 Oscillospiraceae bacterium
AATGCTGTACACCCTCGTCATAATGGCGGCGGGGCTTATTCTGCTCGAGATATTCGCAGAGCCTCTTGCGGCGCTGTTCGGGCTTTCCGGCGAAACCCAACAGCTTTGCGTCAGCGCTATCCGCATGATATCCCTTAGCTTCATTTTCGCCGGCGCGAATGTTGCGTTCCAGGGCATATTCCAGGCGTTGGAATCAGGCGTTCAGTCGCTTGTTATCTCGGTTTGCCGTCAGTGCCTTTTCGTTCTGCCGCTCGCATGGGGGTTCTCTGAAATTGTGATAAGCTCCGGCGACACCCGATCGATTTGGCTGGTATGGCTCACTTTCCTTATTGCCGAGGGCGCATCTGCGGTGATATCCGTGATATTCATGACGGGTATCCACAAAAAGCGCGTAAAGACCCTCTCCGATCAATACTGATCTCCATTAAAACCAAATGTTTAGACGGGAGAAGTTTTGAACGGCTTATCCCTGTCGCTGCGCAGCGCCTTCGTTTAATGGGATAATAGCATAATGAACCAAAAACAACACAAAACACCCCCGCAGCAATCAGCCGCGGGGGTAAATTCTATCGGATCATGCCGGGTAATGTCAGCTCTTCTTGGAAAGAAGCATACGGTCGTTGTTGAGGGTAGTGCCGCTTGCTTCCTCAAACTTCTTCATCAGGTCGTCAACGGTGAGGTGCTTCTTCTCCTCGCCCCTGACATCATAGATTATCCTGCCGTCGTTCATCATGATAAGGCGGTTGCCGTACTCTATTGCGTTCGCCATATTATGTGTTACCATCATTGCGGTGAGGTTGTTCGCAGCGATTATCTCGTCAGAGAGCTGCAATACCTTCGCCGCGGTTTTGGGGTCAAGGGCGGCGGTGTGCTCGTCCAGCAGAAGTATCTGCGGCTTCTTCAGCGTTGCCATGAGCAGCGTCAGCGCCTGCCGCTGACCGCCGGAAAGCAGTCCTACCTTTGAGGTCATTCTGTCCTCAAGTCCTAATCCCAGGGTCTTCAGCAGCTCGCGGTACTCGTCCTTCTCCCTGCGGGTGATACCCCAGCGAAGGGAACGGTTCTGTCCTCTGCGTGCCGCAAGAGCAAGGTTCTCCTGTATCTCCATTGTCGCCGCAGTACCTGTCATAGGGTCCTGGAACACGCGCCCGATGAATTTCGCACGCTGGTGCTCCGACAGACCGGTAACGTTTTGATCATTGATGATTATAGCGCCCTCGTCCACCGGCCATACGCCTGCGATAGCGTTCAGCGTGGTGGATTTACCAGCTCCGTTTCCGCCGATTATTGTTACAAAGTCGCCTTCTTCCAGCTTGATCGTAACGCCGTTGAGCGCCTTCTTCTCGTTGATAGTGCCGGGGTTGAAGGCTTTCCGGAGGTTTATAAGTTCCAGCATATCACTTACCCTCCTTGCCTGCGCAGTCCGCTGTTTCGGGCTGGGGTGAGTCTGCCCCGGAAGAGCGCTTTCCTGCCCGCCTGAACGAATTCTTCGATGTCTTCTGGATATACGGCACCGCAAGGAATATCGCAACGATAAGCGCCGAGAAAAGCTTTGTGTTGTCGGTGGAAAGACCGATAAGCATTACTATTCTCAGAACCACGAAGTAAACGATAGCACCAAACGCAGTAAATACCAGCTTTCCAACGAAATTGAAGCGCTTTCTGAGAATAACCTCTCCCAGCACCATGCCGATAATTACCGCCGCCAGACCGATAACGATCGCGCCTCTGCCCATGTTTACGTCCGCAAAGCCCTGATACTGCGCCAGCAGTGCGCCGGAAAGTCCGACAAGACCGTTGGAGAGGGACAGGGTGATTATGGTAGTTGCCTTGGTGTTGATACCCTCTGCCTTGGACATAGCGGGGTTGCAGCCGGTAGAGCGGATAGACATACCGTATTCCGTGCCGAAGAACCAGTACAGCGCCGCGATTATCAGCACCACGAATAACAGCGCAATGCCGACGGTGCGGATAATGTCAATGACCTCATTGCCGGCGGTAACAAATCTTGACGAGATGACCAGCGGGAACTTGTCAATGCTTATCGGGGCGTTAGCCTTGCCGTTGATGTCCAGGTATACAGAATAGAGCGCCAGCTGCGTCAGGATTCCCGCCAGAATGCCGGGAATGCCGAGCATGGTGTTCAGCAGCGCGGTGCAAAGTCCCGCCGCACAGCCCGCAAGGAATGCGATGAGCATAGCCACTGGCACCGGCACGCCGTTTGTAATAAGTACGACCGCCACAACGCCACCCAGACCGAGCGAACCGTCAACGGTAAGGTCAGCGAAGTCGAGTATCTTGTATGTAAGATACACACCGATAGCCAGAACGCCCCAGATAAGCCCCTGCGTTATATCGCCAGGGAGCGCGTTCCCGAAGGTCGAGAGCTTAGATAATAGTAAATCCATTGTTCCTCCAGAATCCGATAGAAATGTATGTTTGTTTAGAGGTGACCTTTAGAGAGAATAATATGCAGAAGCGGGGAACAGGCGTTTTTCAGCCTGCGCCCCGTTGTGCGATCAGTCAGATGTTCCGATAGCCTTATTCGCCGATGGCAACATAGCCCTCGGGAGGAGTTACACCCAGCTCTGCGCAGATCTCTGCGTTGTACTTCTTGGTAACATTGGGAGCGAAACGAACTTCCATAGTGGAAACATCAGCGCCGTTTACGAGTACCTCGTATGCCATCTCGCCGGTAGCTCTGCCAAGGTCCTCATAGCTGATGGACAGTGTAGCAACGCCGCAGCCTGAGCAGATGCCCTCTTCGCCTGCGATTACCGGGATCTTAGCGGGTACAACGATGTTCTTGATGGTTTCAGTAGAAGAAGCCATGGTGTTGTCGGTCGGAATATAGATAACGTCGCATTCAGCGATAGCGGTAGTGGTCACTGCGCTGATCTCGTTGGTGTCAGCTGCGCTGAACTCCTTGGACTCTACGCCTGCTGCGGTAAGTGCCTCTGCGAACTTGACAGCCTGATACTTGGAGTTAGCCTCGGCGGAGCAGTAGAGGATACCTACGGTCTTGGCTTCGGGGAACATCTCAACCAGCATCTTAGCCTGCTCGTCGATAGGTGCAAGGTCAGATGTACCGGAGATGTTCTTGCCGGTAGCGCCGGTCCAGTCGTCGATAGACAGCGCGGTAGCATAGTCAGTTACGGATGTGCCGAGTATCGGGATAGTAGATGTAGCTGCGCTTGCTGCCTGGAGAGCGCCGGTAGCGTTTGCGAGGATCAGGTCAACGCCTGCTGCTGCGAAACCGGTGCAGATAGTGGTGCAGTTTGTAGCCTCACCGTTAGCGTTCTGCTCGTCAAATGAAACCTTGTCGCCGAGCTTTTCGGTCAGAACGTCCTTGAAGCCCTTTGTAGCAGCGTCCAGAGCGTCGTGCTGAACCAGCTGGCAGATACCTACGGTGTAGGTCTTGTCGGCGTCAGCGGTACCGGAAGTGCTGGAGCTGGAGCATGCTGTTGCTGTAACAGCCATAGCTGCCGCTGCGATAGCGGCAAAAATCTTTCTTGTCTTCATTTTCTGTTTCTCCTTACCTGTCAATAGATATGTGTAATTACCGCGTGTGCCTGCTTTTATGCTTTTTAGCTTTCGTGTAATAAAGTTACCGACACACACAATTATTATAGCACACCCTGTCGCAAATAGCAACTTAATTGCGCAATAAAATTTAAAATATCGCGAAAGTTTGTGCAATATAGACAAAGCATTTTGAATGTTCTGAACAAAAAAGCGGCTCTTAAAAGGCGTAGCCGCCTTTGGCAATTCCGCCGAGCAATTACCCTCATCTTTTCGAAGGTAGTTTTGCTCGGCGGGTCGTAAATACTGCTTTATTTGCAACACCCTAATCAGAACCGCTCTGTATTTATTCTGTCAGCTATTATTCATAACATATAGGTCAGGCTGCCCATATTTTATTTCAGCACTTTCTCCATAAAGTAATTGTAAAGTTCTCCCGCCATCTCCTCCTGCTCGGTGGCTCTGGGGTGACCGTCGGTGGCGTCGCCGTTGCGGCGGAACATGAAGTGGGTAACGTCCGGGGAGTTGACCTCGGTGACTATCTCCTCCAGCGCGTCGTCCCACGTTGGGTCGTGCCGCAGGACTGTCAGTATAAGCACGAATTTCGTACCGGGGTACTTGCCGCGCAGGTCGTTCAGGAAGGATATGTATGCGTCCTTCCACTTGCGGCGGTATTCCGGGGTCTTGATACGTTCCGGCTCGGGGTTCGCGTCATTCTGCCCAAGGGCGATAATTACAGCGTCCGGCTGCCACTTTGAGAAATCCCAGTCCTTTTTTGCGTAATAGGGGCTGTATTCCAGCTTGTCGTAGCAGCTAAGCATTCCGGTCAGCTGGTCGGAACAGAACCAGCCTGTTCCGTCAAACAGCGCGATACCGCCCTGTGCAATGTCGTGCAGCTCCGCATTCAGCTTACGGGCAAGGGACATCGCGTAGCTGAAATGGCAGTTGTCGTACTGGCTATGGTGGGGCGGATCGGACTTCCCCTCGAAAAACAGCGCTTCGGTGACTTCCCCGGCGGAAACGCTGTCGCCGTACACCTCCAGCTTCAGGTCGTACTTGTGGTTCGGGTTGCGCACCTCGGCGTCCTCGTCCACCACAATTCCCGCGAACTCAACGTAATGCGCCGCTGCCAGCCGCTTCATCAGCCGCAGGGTATGCTCCCCCGGTTCGAGGTTCTCCGCGAGGACATACAGCTCGTCCTCCCTGCCGCGCTTCATCTCAAAGCTCTGCTGAATGCCGTCCACGAACGCGCCGAAATAAGCATGTTCCTGAAGGTCGATGCTCTTCAGCACCGCCGCCACGGACGTTCCGGTGAAGATAACGTCCACGGTGGAGGCTACCCACACCAGCACCGGGCGGGCGGGGTCGTTGAAATCTATTCTGCCCATGTACTGAAAGCAGTCGTTGTCTGCGGGAATGAATTTCTTTCCTTTTTCGATGGTGTATGCCATGTGTTTTCTCCTTTACGCTATAAATGTACCTTGCAGGAAATCTCAGTTACCTCCAGCCGGAACACGCACACCTGTTCCAGCATCTCCGGCGAGAATTCGCAGTGTTCCAGCCCGGCGGTATGCTTCATCAGCCGCTCCAGTCCGTAGATTTTGTCCTCTTTCCCGGTCAGTATCTTCACCCGCCCGGTGCCGATAACGCTGCTGAACGCCGCAGTATAGCCGCAGGCGCTGTCCGCCGTGTGCAGCTTATAGCCGCAGTCCAGCTCAAAGCCGATATTGCCGCCGTTTCGTATCAGGTCTATCTTGCGACCCTCGGCGGCGCTGTGGAAGTAGAAATACCGCCGCCCGCCCTGCTTTTCATAGCCGAAGCTGAGCGGGACGATATAAGCGCCGCTTTCGCTGCTGAATCCCAGCCGGCAGCACTCGCACTGCCCGATTATTTCATCTATCCGCTTTTCATCAGTTATCTCGCGGTCTTTTCTTCTCATAGTTACCTCATTCCGCATGTGCCAGCAGCAGCGACACGATATAATTGTACACCGGGAATCCCGCCGCAGTCAGCCGCAGTCTGCCGTTTTCCAGGAGGTAATACTCCTCCGGCAGCAGCCCTAGCCCCGGAAGAAGCGGCTTGTACAGCTCCTCCGGGATACCCTCTGCCAGACGAAGCCCCATCATTACGCGCTCGTCATAGTCGCCGGGGTCGTCGTCGGTGATTTCCACGGTCTGGCGCGGCTCAGCGATGAACCTCCGCAGGTCTTTCGGCACAGCGAAGCGCTTTCCCTCATAGAACGAATGTGCCGCCGGTCCTATCCCGAGGTATTCCTCGTCCCGCCAGTATTTCAGATTGTGGCGGCACTCATACCCCTCCCGGGCGAAATTGCTTATCTCATACTGCCGGAACCCCAACCGCTCGCACATCTCCTGACAAAGCGCATACAGGTCAGCCATCTTTTCATCGTCCGCCATGTCAGACGGGGGATTTTTGCCGAATGGGGTCGCGGGTTCAAGGGTGAGCATATATGCCGAAATATGCTGAATCGGCAGCTTCGCCAGACGTTCCAGCGTGTCGGTGAGGGACTCCGCAGTCTGCCCGGGAACTCCCAGCATAACATCAGCGGAAACGCTGTCAAAGCCTGCTTTTTCCGCGGCGAGAATGAGCGCTTCTGCTTCTGCGGCGGTGTGGAGCCTGCCCAGATTTTTAAGTTCCCCGTCCTGCAATGACTGCACCCCGACAGAAAGCCGGTTTATCCCCGCACGGCGCATTTCCGCGAGGGTTTCCATGGTGGAGGATGCAGGGTTGCATTCAGACGTAATTTCAGCGTCGGGGGCGAGATTTACCGCGGACAGTATCTCGTCCATATATGGTGCGATAAGGTTCGGAGTTCCTCCGCCGAAATACACCGTGTCGAACTGCTCGTCATAGTACGAGAGATTCCGTTTTACCGCCCCCGCATAGCCGGAGAAAAGCTCCGCTTCCCCCGCCAGCGAGTAGAAGTCGCAGTAGGGGCATTTCCTCACGCAGAACGGCACGTGGATATATAAGCCCCGGTTATTCATCGTCCAGCTTGAGTACCGCCATGAACGCCTCCTGCGGCACTTCCACCGTACCGAAGGCTCTCATGCGCTTCTTTCCCTCCTTCTGCTTTTCAAGCAGCTTCTTCTTTCGGGTGATATCGCCGCCGTAGCACTTTGCGAGTACGTCCTTGCGCAGCGCCTTGATGGTTTCCCGGGCGATTATCTTGCCGCCTACCGCCGCCTGTATCGGTATCTCAAAAAGCTGCCGCGGGATATGCTCCTTCAGCTTCTCCGCCATCTTGCGGGCGCGCTCGTAAGCCTTGTCCGCGTGGACGATAAAGGACAAAGCGTCGATAATGTCGCCGTTCAGCAGTATATCCAGCTTCACCAGCTTGGAGGGCACAAAGCCCATCATCTCATAGTCGTAGCTTGCGTAGCCACGGGTACGGGATTTCAGCGCGTCAAAGAAATCATAGACTATCTCGTTCAGCGGCAGCTCATAGTGCAGGTCAACTCTTGTTTCGTCGATATATTTCATATCCCGGAACACGCCGCGACGGTTCTGGCAAAGCTCCATGATGTTGCCGACATATTCAGAAGGCGCGTAGACATGTGCGTTCACCATAGGCTCGTAAGCCTGCGCTATCTCCGACGGGTCGGGGTAATTTGTAGGGTTGTCTATCATCTTAACAGTGCCGTCAGTCATCTCTATCTTGTACACAACAGACGGCGCAGTGGTGATTATGTCGAGGTTGTATTCCCGCTCGATACGCTCCTGGATTATCTCCATGTGCAGCAGCCCGAGGAAGCCGCAGCGGAAGCCAAATCCCAGTGCCACGGAGGTCTCCGGCTCAAAGGACAGCGAAGCGTCATTCAGCTGGAGTTTTTCCAGCGCCTCACGCAGATCAACGTACTTCGCGCCGTCCGCCGGGTAGATACCGCTGAACACCATCGGGTTAACTTCCCGGTAGCCCGCAAGCGGCTCAGGGGCGGGGTTATCGGCGGAAGTCACGGTATCTCCGACCTTTGTTTCGCCGATGGACTTTATCGAAGCCGCGATATAGCCTACCTCCCCGGCTTTCAGCCCGGAGCAGGGAACAAGCTCTGTCGCGCCCATAACGCCGGTTTCCACAACGGTGAACTCCGCGCCGGTCGCCATCATTCTGATATGGTCGCCGGGCTTAACGCTGCCCTCTTTCACACGGATATAAGTTATTACGCCCTTGTAGCTGTCGTAGTAGCTGTCGAAGATAAGAGCCTTCAGCGGCGCTTCAGGATCTCCCGTAGGCGCGGGAATGGAATTTACCACCGCCTCCATAACGGCGTGGATATTTATACCCATCTTTGCGGAGATCTCCGGCGCGTCCATGGCGGGGATACCAATGACGTTTTCGACTTCTTCCTTTACCTGCTCCGGGTGCGCCGAGGGCAGGTCTATCTTGTTGATGACCGGCACTACTTCAAGGTCGTTTTCCACCGCCAGATAAGTGTTTGCGAGGGTCTGCGCCTCTATTCCCTGCGAAGCGTCCACGATGAGCAGCGCTCCTTCACATGCCACCAGCGACCGGGAAACCTCGTAATTGAAGTCCACATGACCCGGAGTGTCGATAAGGTTGAAAATGTAGTCCTCGCCGTCGTCCGCGTGGTATTTCAGCCGGACGGCGCGCGCCTTTATAGTGATACCGCGCTCCCGCTCGATATCCATGTTGTCGAGAAGCTGCTCTTCCATGTCCCGCAGCGCGACAGTCTGTGTCTGTTCCAGAATACGGTCGGCGAGGGTGGATTTGCCGTGGTCGATATGCGCGATAATGCAGAAATTGCGTATCTTATCAAGATATGCTGTGTCAGACATTTATTTTATCTCCTTTTTCAGTTATCTTCGATATATTGTGTATCGAGGTGCCACTCCAGCCGCTCCAGTATGCTGAGGAAGTCCTGGTCCAGCTCGTATGGCGGCTCGAATTTCTCGTGATCGTTGTTCTTCATCAGCTGCCTAACGACATACAGGTCGTTCTTGCGCGAGGTAGCGCTGTCGGTGTACTCACGCAGCGGTGCAAACACGCCGTACTGCCCCTCCAGCCGGTAGAGAATGAACTCGCCGAACTGGAACACCTTCAGCCCGTTGCCCTCCAGCAGCAGCTTCACGGTTACGTTTTCCATATCCGGGGCGCTTTCGTTAAGCACGAAATACACCTCCGGTACCTTGTGCAGGTGCGCGTCATTATGCTCTCCCGCCACGTTATCATATTCCTCTTCGTTGAATACGAAGTCCTCGTTATAAACATAGTAATATGTTGACGGCGTCTGTGTGCACTGCACCACGACATACTTCTCACCGCCGTTTTCTTTGGTGAAGACCTCGTCGTGCGGCGCGTAGAATATCCCTATTACCGCCTTTATTCCCCACATGAAAAGCCCGGTGCACACCAGCACAATAATCATCGGCAGGCATTTCAGCAGCGCCGCTTTCCATTTCGGCATACCGGAATAATCCTCTATGACCTCGTTTTCAGCGGGTTCTGCCGGCTCGTTCACGACCTCGGCGGGTACTGCTGTGTTCTGTTCCTCCGGGGTGGGGGCTTCGGGGGGAGTGATTGTATTTTTATTGTTGAGCTCGTCCATTGATTGTCCTTTCTTTTGCCTGCTGTACACACTCTTTTATTATAGCATATTTCTGCCCAAATGTTAAGGGGTAATTTTAATTTTCTGCAAAAAATCCCGGCGAAAAAGCTCCGCCGGGATCATATCAGTTATACATATACTTCTGTGTAACGTTGGTGTAGACCTTCTCCATGTCCGGGTCAATGCCCTTAGCCTTAAACAGCTCGGACACCGTGACGAACTTATACCCCTGCGCCTGAAGCTCCGGGATTATGGTGTCCAGCGCCTCGACCGTCTGTGAGTTGCCCTCCATGTCATGGAGCAGGATAATGTCGCCGTCCTTCGCCTGTTTGAGGATAGTCTTTGCCCGCTTCTCGGCGGTTATCCTGTCCTCCCAGTCGCTTGCGCCTATTCCCGCGATGAACGGCGCGTCAATGTTGTCGAACATTATCTGGTGAACCGCGATATATGGCGGCCGGAAGAACTTGGTGTGCTCCCCGGTTATCTCGAACACCTTGTCGTCCACGAACTGATATTCCGCTTGTATCTCCTCTGCGGAAAGCAGCGTCATATCGCTGTGGGTGCGGCTGTGGTTGTTTATCTCGCAGCCCATGTCGTAGGCACGCTTTACCACCTTTGCGCTCTCGTCCGTGATATTGTTCCCCACGAGGAAGAAAGAAGCCACAATGCCGTGCTTTTCCAGCTTGTCAAGGACATCATTCGTGGTGGTCGTGTTCGGACCATCGTCAAAGGTCAGCGCAATGTACTTCACATCTTCGCTCATTTCGTTATCCTCCGCTGCGGGTGGTGTAGATTCACCGGTAACTTGGGTCTGCTCATTCTCAGATGTACCAGCCTCTCCCTTGCCATCCTCTGTCATCGCTGTAACGATAGGCTGCAAGGACTCCGGAATGTTCTCCGGCGCTTTTCCGCAGCCGACCATGACCGCAAGTGAAGTCACCAGAGCAAACACACACTTCATCATATTCTTCATCTTTCCTTTGCTCATCACTTTACAACAATGTTGACCAGCTTGTTGGGAACGGCTATCTTCTTAACGATAGTCTTGCCATCGGTGAGCGCCTTTATCTCCGGCAGGTCGAGAGCCAGCTTTTCCAGCTCCTCCTTATCGCAGTTGACCGGAGCGTTGAAGCGCGCCTTTACCTTGCCGTTGACCTGAACCGCGATCTCCACGCTGTCCTCAACGCAGAGCGCCTCGTCGTACTCTACCCACTTCTGCTCGTTCAGCACGCCCTCGTAGCCCATCACCTGATACAGCTCCTCGGTGATGTGCGGAGCGAACGGATTCAGCAGGATAAGCAGCGTTCTGTAGTCCGCCTTGGTGAGCGAACCCGCCGCGTCAATTTCATTCAGCAGACCCATCATGGTCGCAATGGCGGTGTTGAACTTCAGCGTTTCGATGTCCTCGCTGACCTTCTTTATTGTCTTGTGCATGGAAGCGCGAAGCTTGTCACTGTACTCATCTCCGGGAACGACCTTCTCCTGAAGCGCCCACACTCTGTCGAGGAAGCGCTTGCAGCCCTTGATGCCGTTCTCCTGCCACGGGGCAGCCTTCTCGAAGTCGCCCACGAACATCTCATAAAGACGAAGCGTATCAGCGCCGAATTCCTTAACTACATCGTCAGGATTTACAACGTTGCCCTTGGACTTGGACATCTTTGTGAACTCGCCGGGGCGCTCCGGGTCTTTGCCGAGTATCATGCCGTGGCTGGTGCGCTTCATGTACGGCTCCTTGCAGGGAACTAAGCCCTCGTCGTACAGGAACTTGTGCCAGAAGCGGCTGTACAGCAGGTGCAGCGTAGTGTGCTCCATGCCGCCGTTGTACCAGTCTACCGGCATCCAGTATTCCAGCGCTTCCTTTGAAGCAAGCTCCTTGTCGTTGGTGGGGTCGCAGTAGCGCAGGAAGTACCAGCTTGAACCAGCCCACTGGGGCATGGTGTCTGTTTCCCGCTTCGCAGGCCCTCCGCACTTGGGACAGGTGGTGTTGATGAAGCTCTCCAGCGTGGACAGCGGGCTTTCGCCGGTGTCGGTGGGCATGTAGCTGTCAACGTCCGGCAGCTTCAGCGGCAGCTCGCTCTCCGGCAGACCCACCCAGCCGCATTTCTCGCAGTAAACCACCGGGATAGGCTCGCCCCAGTATCTCTGGCGGGAGAATACCCAGTCGCGCAGCTTGTAGTT
>JBJFGA010000217.1:0-11259 GCA_051892275.1 Oscillospiraceae bacterium
CCTCGCCCTTCGCGTCAAACAGCTTCGGGATATTCAGCTCTGCGCAGTAAACGCGGCAGGAGATGTCATAAGCGTCAGTCACAGCCGGGTGAAGCTCGCCGATAGTGCCGACCTTTTCGTCGCCGACATAGATATCAGCGCAGCGCCCCGGGTGGTAGGTCTTGTTGTCCTTGACCGGAACGAAGCGCGCGTCAACCACCAGCGCGTTCATCAGTTCCTCAACAACGCCCTTGACGGTAAAGAAATCTTCCTCCGCGCCGTAAGCGCACAGTCCGAGAACATCGCTCTCCGCCGGAAGCTTCTCCCCGGTGGGCTGGAATATCCTGCCTATCTCGAAGAACCGCGCTTCAAGGTTTCTGGAACGCAGATTCGTTCCTGCGACCGTCATAAGTGACGGCAGCATGCTGGTGCGCATTACGCTGGTGTCCTCGCCGAGGGGGTTGGTAAGTACGACCGACTTCTTCATGTTGTCGTCAAAGCGCAGCTTCTCATAGGAACGCGGGGAAATAAAGCTGAACGACATGGTTTCGTAGAAGCCCTGCGACAGCATGACATCGACCATCTTCTTCTCAAAGCGCTGGCGGGGAGTTACCTCGCCGACAGAGGACAGCATGGGGAGCGTGGACGGAATACGGTTGTAGCCGTAAATCCTCGCCACTTCCTCCGCAAGGTCGCACTGGCGCTCGATGTCGATTCTTGTATTCGGAACGACAACAGTTCCGTTGTCATAGCCGAAGCCCAGCTTCTTGAATATCGCGACCTGTTCCTCCGCGGGGATACTTATGCCGAGGTGCGCGTTTATCCAGTCGGGGTCGTGCTTCAGGGTGTGGGGTACCTTCTTCGCGTTGTCGATGTCAATGTACTCACGAACGACCTCGCCGCAGCCCAGTTCTTCCACCAACTCCAGCGCACGGAGCAGCGCAGCCTTTGCGTTGATGGGGTCTATGCCCTTCTCAAAGCGCGAGGACGCGTCGGTGCGCTTGTTTATCCTCTTCGCGGTCATGCGGACGGACACGCCGTCGAAGCAGGCGGACTCAAACACAACTGTGCTGGTGTCCTCCATGATACCGCTGAACTCACCGCCCATAACGCCGGCAACAGCTATCGGCTTCTTTTCGTCAGCTATTATCAGCATTTCGGGGCTTAGAGTTACCTCTGAACCGTCGAGAATGGTTATCTTCTCTCCCTGCTGAGCGTTTCTGACGTTTATCTTGCCGCCGTCAACATAGCGTAAATCGAACGCATGCATCGGGTTGCCGTATTCCAGCATTACGAAGTTTGTGATGTCCACGAAATTATTTATGGAACGCACACCGCTCGCTTTAAGTCTTTCAGCCATCCAGCGGGGTGACGGACCTATCTTGACGTTCTTCACTACCGCCGCCATGTAGCGGGAGCAGAGTTTGGTGTTGTGTACCTCAACATCAATGAAGTCCTTTGCGCTGCCGTCAACGCCCTTGAACTGCGGCTCTTTCACATTCAGCGGCAGGTCGAAGGTGGCGGAAGCCTCCCTCGCAAGACCGAGAACGGACAGGCAGTCCGGGCGGTTGTTTGTTATCTCAAATTCAACTGTTGTATCGTTATAGCCAAGCGCGTCATGAATATCCATGCCCACGGTCATCTTGTCGAAATCCGGGTCGTCGTTGAGGATAAGTATACCGTCCGCGCTGGAGTACGGCAGGTCGGACTGCTCCATGCCAAGCTCCTCATAGGAGCACATCATTCCCTCGCTGGGAACACCACGGAGCTTGCCCTTCTTTATCTTCATGTAGGACATGTCCTTGTGATTGTAGCAGGTTGCGTTGTTGAGCGCCACGGGAACGAACGCACCCACGAAAACGTTCTGCGCGGAGGTCACTATCTGTATAGGGGCTTCCCCGCCGACATCAAGCTGGCACACCCAGAGGGTGTCTGCGTCCGGGTGCTTCTCCATTGCGACGCACTTTCCGACAACAACGTTAGTGATATCTGCGCCCTGCTTGGCAAAGGTTTCCACCTTGCTGCCGCTCATGGTCATTCCGTCGCAGAATTCCTTTATCGGCATATCGGCTTTAACGTAGTCGTTAAGCCATTTCATTGATAAATCCACTTTTGTATTCTCCTTAGCTTAATATATCATACGATTTGGGTGGCGACAAAGATGATGGTTTATCGCCAGCCAAATCAGAATTGTTCGAGGAACTTCATATTGTTCTCGTAAAGCAGACGCATATCCTCAATTTCATAGCGGAGCATGGTGATACGCTCAATGCCTATGCCGAACGCAAAGCCGCTGTATTCCTCCGGGTCGATGCCGCAGTTTTCCAGCACCTTCGGGTGAACCACGCCTGCGCCCAGAATCTCTATCCAGCCCTCGCCCTTGCACAGCGGACAGCCCTTGCCGCCGCAGCGGAAGCACTGGAAGTCAATCTCGCAGCTCGGCTCGGTGTAGGGGAAGTGGTGCGGTCTGAACTTCAGCTTCATGCCCTCGCCGTAAAGCTTCTTCGCGAACACCTCAAGCGTTCCCTTGAGGTCAGCAAAGGTGATGTTCTTGTCGATAACAAGTCCCTCGCACTGGTGGAATATCGGGGAGTGAGTTCCGTCCACCTCGTCCCGGCGGTAAACGCGTCCCGGACTGATTATAGCTATCGGGGGCTTCTCCTTGAGCATTGTTCTTATCTGAACAGAGGAGGTCTGTGTTCTAAGCAGAACGTCGTCGGTGATGTAGAAGGTATCCTGCGGGTCGCGGGCGGGGTGTCCCTCCAGCGTGTTCAGCATGTCAAAGCAGAATCTTGTTTCCTCTATCTCCGGACCGTCAACAACTGTGTAGCCCATACCGAGAAATATGGATTTAAGTTCGTCCAGTACTATGTTCATCGGGTGGCGCTTTGCGATAAGTCTGCGCTTGCCGGGCATGGTGACATCAAGCGTTTCAGTCTTTAAGCGCAGGTCTGTTTCTGCGGCTTTTAGCTCGGCGGTCTTGTTCTTGACAGCGTTCTCAATGTCGGTGCGCACTTCGTTCGCAAGCTGTCCGATAACAGGACGCTCGTCCGCAGAAAGTCCGCCCATCTGCTTTAAGATAGCGGTAAGCTCGCCCTTCTTGCCGAGAAATCTTACTCGCAGAGAGTCGATCTCCTTCATGTCAGCGCAGGACTGTACCGCCGCAAGCGCTTCCTCCCTGATCCTCTGTAACTGTTCTTTCATTAGTTTTGATCAATCCTTCCCTATTCGGAATAATTTGTGCCGTTACAGCACTGTATTCTTGCCGGGGATTAGCCCCGGAAAATCTGCATACTATTACATTATATCACAGCATTAAAAAAATTTCAAGTGCCATTCGCCATTTATCCGGCAGCTTCGTCAGTATGCGGCGTGTAATCGCTGAACCGAACTGACATCAGGGTATCCTTGCCGTCCCAGCGGCTGATGGTGTACTCCATGTACTTTTCCGGCTCCGCCTGGATACCGCTGATACCCGCGACCGTTGCGACCGTCGGCGGGAGATATCCAACGATAACGGTGTAAACGTCGCCGTCACCGTCAATGCTAATCACCTGCGGCGAATAGGTGAGATAACGGATATTCTTGCTGGCGGAATAGGTGTGGGTCTCCTCGTCATAAACGAAGCGCACTTCCGCAGTGCCGACCGTCTGGTGGGTCAGCGAAACCGATGACCCGAAAAGCTCACGGCAGGACGCGCTGACGTTGTACTCCGGAATAGTAAGTCCCATGCCGCCGTCCTTCTCAAACTCCGTAGTGTCGCCGCTTAGCAGTATATTCCATATCGCGCAGGATATCTTTGAGGACTCGGGTATCTCGTCCACTTCCTCGAAGGGGGCGATATCGTTTACCACCACCGGAAAAATGAACGCCGCGAACTCGTTTTTGAGGGACGTGTTATCCAGCAGGTTCGCGGTAACTCCCGCCACATAGCGCACAGTCGAAACCAGCCCGATGACCGCAAGGAGTATGATAGCCACCGCGAAACCGAAGAAAAAGCGCTTTTTCTTCCTGCTCATCGGCTCGGGCTGCTCCGCCTCTGCAGCACCGCCCAGCGCCGCAATGTCGCTTTCGATATCCGGCTCCTGCTCCGGTTCAAGCGAACCGAAAAGCTGGTCGATTATCTTTCCGCCCTGCTGCTTTTCCGGCTCCTGCGACTTTTTCGCCGTCTTCGCAGGCTGCGGGCTCTGGGGCTGATTTTTTCTTTTCTTTGCCATAAAAACCTTTCCTAATTAACCGCGTATCTGTCCGTTTCCGTTTATCAGATATTTATATGTGGTGAGCGCTTCAAGTCCCATCGGACCTCTTGCATGGAGCTTCTGGGTGGAAATGCCTATTTCCGCGCCCAGTCCGAACTCAAAGCCGTCGGTGAACCGTGTGCTTGCGTTAACATAGACCGCCGCCGCGTCCACCCGCTGCTGGAACAGCTCCGCATTGCGCAGGCTTTCGGTGACGATACACTCACTGTGCTTCGTTCCAAAACGGTTGATGTGCTCTATCGCTTCGTTAACGTCCTTGACTACCTTAGAAGCAAGGCGGTAGTCGAGGAACTCCTTCGCGTAGTCCTCATCGTCCGCTATCTTCTCGACCTCAACAAGCTTCGCAGTCGCTTCATCTCCGCGTATCGCAACCCTGCCCTGCCACTTCTCCGAGAGCTTTCTGAACAGCTCCGGCGCTGCCTTTTCATGCACCAGGATATTCTCAATCGCGTTGCATACCGAGGGGCGCTGGGTCTTTGCGTTGTTGATAATCTCCACCGCCATGTCGATGTCGGCGCTTTCGTCAACATAAACGTGGCAGTTGCCCTCGCCGGTCTGGATAACCGGGATAGTAGAGTTCTCGATGACCGAGCGGATAAGTCCGCCGCCGCCGCGCGGAATAAGCAGGTCGATGTACTTATTGAGCTTCATCATCGCGTTTGCGACGGTGCGCGAGGTGTCCTCAACCAGCTGAATTGCGTCAGGATTGCAGCCGCAGGAACCGAGCGCTTCTCTCATAAGTCCCACCAGCGCCTTGTTGGAGTTTATCGCGTCACTGCCGCCGCGGAGTATAACAGCGTTGCCAGCCTTGAAGCAGAGCGCAGCCGCGTCCACCGTCACGTTCGGGCGGGACTCAAAGATAATGCCGATAGTGCCGATAGGAACGCGCTTCTTTACGACATGAAGCCCGTTGGGCAGGTCACTGCCGCCGATGACACCGCCGACCGGGTCGGGGAGAGAAACCACCTTGTCAACGCCCTCTGCCATTCCGGAAATACGTGCTTCGGTGAGGGTCAGGCGGTCTATCATTGCCTCGGACATGCCGTTTTTCCGCGCATTCTCGATGTCGAGAGCGTTCGCCGCGATAAGCTCTGCGGAATGAGCGCGCAGCGCCGCGGATATCGCCGTAAGCGCCCTGTTCTTGTCGTTAGTCCCCATTGCGGAAACCTTCGGCTCCGCAGCCTTTGCGTTTGCGCCCAGCTGTTCAATATATTCCATATATTTCTCCTTTATCTGTCAACGGTTCGCCTTGAAATATGTACACCTCGGCTCACCCTCAAACAGCTCATACAGCAGATTCGGGTCGTGGTTGCCGATTATTACCGTGTCTATACCCGCGTCGGTGGCTATCTGGGCGGCTTCTATCTTGGTGAGCATTCCGCCTGTGCCGAGGGCGCTGCCCGCGCCCTGCGCCAGCGAGATTATCTCCGGTGTTATCTTCTCCACCACCGGGATAAGCTTCGAGCCGGGGAGCTTCGGGTCGCCGTCGTACAGTCCGTCAACGTCGGTCAGCATCACCAGCAGGTCAGCTTCGCACAGGGACGCGACTATCGCAGACAGCGTGTCGTTCTCGTCGAAATCCAGCTGCTTTATGGAAACCGCGTCGTTCGCGTTTATTATAGGTATCACCTTCATCTCGAACAGCCGGTTGAAGGTGTTGATAACGTTGGTCTTGCGTTCCTTATTAGAGATAACATCTCTGGTCAGCAGCAGCTGAGCCACCTTGTGGTTGTACTTCCCGAAGGTCTCGCTGTAAAACGTCATCAGCTCGGACTGCCCTATCGCTGCGCAAGCCTGCTTTCCGGGCATGTCGGTGGGCTTGCAGGGAAGTCCCGCGTGTGCCGCGCCGACGCCCTGAGCGCCGGAGGTCACGAAGATTATCTCCCTGCCGGAGTTCTTGATGTCCGACATGACCTCGATAAGGTGCTGGCACTTCCTGATGTTAAGATGTCCGGTCGGGTAAGCCAGCGTGGAGCTTCCGACCTTTATCACGATTCGCTTCTTGTTCTCAAAATCCTTCATAAGCGACCTTCTTTCCGGTTCGCACCGATAGAATTGCGGCAGAACCGCATCTGCACATAAACGTACATGATATATTATAACAAAAACCTGTGAGAATTGCAACACAATTCTACAAAAATTTTTTGATAATATAAAATCTTCTGACTTTTTATATGAAAATTATGCGAAATAGATAAAAAACCTATTGATTTTTTAGCGGATTTATGGTAGAATTTAAAGTACAAGCAGACTTATCAGACTGCACTATTTATAAATTAAGGAGAAATAATGGACAATATTGCTGAACAGCTGGTGGAAAAGCGCCGCACGGGTGCTGACACTGCAAAAAAGATACTCATTTCAGTAGGAGCGCTGCTGCTCGCGTCTTTCTTTATGTATCTCGCGATGATGGGCGCGTTCACCATGGTCATTTTCGCTGTGCTGGTGCTTGGCGGCGGCGTGTGGCTGCTGGGGAGCTTCGGCATTGAATATGAGTACATCGTCACCAACAACGAGATGGACATAGACAAGATAATCGGCAGAAGAAAGCGCAAGCGCATGATAACGCTGAACATCTCCAACGCCGAGGAATTCGCGCCCTACCCCGCTGAACAGGACACCCCGGTGGACGCTACCGTTCACGCTTACACCGGCTCTGAAACCGACGCTTATTATCTGATTGTAAACCACGAGGGCTACGGCAAGGTAAAGCTGATCTTCAATCCGAACGAAAAAATAAGGGAGGCAATTATGCAGGAGCTGCCCAATGCGCTCCGCGTAAAGCTTAGGAAAAATGGCAACTAATGTTTTTATAAGAGTAGGCACGAATATCATCGAATTAAAGCGGATACGCCGCGCCGCAAGAAATCCGAAATTCCTTGTGAAGTACTTCTCTGCGGACGAGATCCGTTCGCTGGTGGCTCACAAGTTATCGCCGGAGCTTATCGCCGAGAATTACTGCGCAAAGGTCGCGTTTGCAAAGGCTATAGGCACGGGCTTCCGTGTCGTTCGCCCGAACGAAGTGACGATACTCCGGGACAGACTGGGTTCGCCCTTCATCATCACAGACGGCAGGGCAAAAATGCTGGAGGAACGCGAAAACTACGTGTTCAACCTCTCCGTGGCGCACTGCAAGACCTACGCTGCGGCTACGGTCATCATCAACAGAAAGTAAAACGTGCGCCGCACATATTTCCTGCGGCGCATTCTTATTGTGGGAAGAATTCTATGAAGCGACTTGTTATCGGCATGACCGCACATGTGGACTCCGGAAAGACCACCCTTTCGGAGGCGATGCTGTATACCTCCGGCGAGATACGCAAGCTCGGGCGGGTGGACCATGGGGACGCGTTCCTCGACACAAACCCGCTGGAGCGCTCCCGTGGCATTACGATATTCTCAAAGCAGGCGGTGCTGCGGTACAGCGGAAACGAATACACACTGCTGGACACCCCGGGACATGTGGACTTCTCCGCCGAGACCGAGCGCGCACTGCGGGTGCTGGACTACGCGGTGCTGGTCATCAGCGGCACGGACGGTGTACAGAGCCATACCGAGACCCTCTGGAGGCTGCTGAAACGTTACGATATCCCGGTTTTCATCTTTGTGAACAAGATGGACATTTCCTACCTCGGGCGGGATTCACTCATAAACGAGCTGAAACGCAAGCTATCCCCCGGCTGTGTGGATTTCTCGGAACAACGGGAACGCTCCGGGCTGGTAGAGGAGCTTGCGGAATGCTCCGAGGACATGATGAACAGCTATCTTGACAGCGGTGATATTGCACAGGAAATTATTTCCACGGAAATTTCCTGCCGGAACGTATTCCCGGTGATATTCGGCTCGGCGCTGAAGCTGAAGGGCGTGGACGAGCTGTTGCGGTGCGTTGACCAGTACACGGCAGAGCCGCAGCGCAATGCGGATTTCAGCGCGATAATCTACAAGATAACCTCGGACGAACAGGGCGCACGGCTCACCCACATGAAGATAACCGGCGGTGCGCTGCGGGTGAAAACACTGCTCTCCTGCGGCGGAAAGCAGGAAAAGGTGAACCAGATACGGGTGTACTCCGGAACGAAATTCACCGCCGTGGAGGAAGCCACCGCGGGGACGCTGTGCGCGGTCACCGGGCTTACCGCCGGGAGCGCAGGCGAGGGGCTGGGTACGGAAAGCAGCTGCGCCGCACCGCTTCTTGAACCGGTGCTGACCTACCGCATAATACTGCCGCCGAAAACCGACATTCCCACAACGCTGGAGAAACTGCGCACCCTATCGGACGAAGACCCCATGCTGCGGATAGTCTGGAACGAGCAGCTTAAAGAGATTCACATTCAGCTGATGGGAGAGATACAGCTGGAAGTGCTGAAAAGCGTGATAAAGGAGCGCTTCTGGTTGGACGTGGAGTTCGACGAGGGCAGCATTGCCTACAAGGAGACCATCGCCGCCCCGGTGGAGGGCGTGGGACATTACGAACCGCTGCGGCACTACGCGGAAGTCCACCTGCTGCTTGAACCGGCGGAGCGCGGCACCGGGCTGCAATTCTTCACCGACTGCCGCAAGGACGACCTTGACATCAACTGGCAGCGGCTGATACTGACGCACCTTGAAGAAAAAGCGCACATCGGAGTGCTGACCGGCTCGCCGATAACCGACATGAAGATAACCGTTGTCGCCGGAAAAGCGCACATCAAGCACACTGAGGGCGGCGACTTCCGGCAGGCGACCTACCGGGCGGTACGGCAGGGGCTGCGCTCGGCGGAGTCAGTGCTGCTTGAACCGTGGTACGAGTTCCGGCTGACCGTCCCGCAGGATTGCACCGGACGTGCCATGACTGATTTACAGCGCATGTCAGGAGAGGTACAGCCGCCGGAAACAGTCGGCGGCGACACTGTGTTCACCGGCAGCGCGCCGGTGTCGGAGCTTCGAGGTTATCAGAGCGAGGTGGTGAGCTACACCAAGGGAAAGGGACGGCTTAGCTGCATTCCCAAGGGGTACTATCCCTGCCACAATTCTGACGAGGTAATTGCCTCCATAGGCTACGACTGCGACGCGGACACAGAGAACTCCGCGGACAGCGTGTTCTGCTCGCACGGCGCGGGGGTGCTTGTACCGTGGCACGAAGCACCCTCGCGAATGCACGTTGACAGCGGTCTGAGGTTCGGGGAAAACGACCGCGACGACCCCGAGCCTGCGATAACTCCGCAGCTGGTGAACAGCTACAAGCAGCGTGTCGCCGCCGACAAGGAGCTGATGGAGATATTCGAGCGCACCTACGGAAAAATAAAGCGCAGCGAACGAGCCGCCATGCGCACCGAAAAGTCCCCTCCCCCGCCGAAAACTCCCAAGCTCCCGCTGCCGCCGCAGGGTCCTGAATACCTGCTGGTGGACGGCTACAACATCATCTTTGCGTGGGAGGAACTGAACCGGCTTGCAAAGGAGAATCTGGAACTGGCGCGGGCGCGGCTCATAAACATTCTGTGCAATTATCAGGGTTTCCGGCGGTGCAATCTGATTCTGGTGTTTGACGCTTACAGGGTCAAGGGAAATCACCGGGAGATAGAGCAGGAAATGGGCATTACGGTGGTCTACACCAAGGAAGCGGAAACCGCCGATATGTACATCGAAAAGACTGCCCACGAGCTTGGACGGAAGCACCGCGTCCGGGTGGCTACCTCGGACAATGTGGAGCAGATAATCATTCTCGGCAGCGGCGCGATCCGGGTTTCCGCAACGGAATTTCTGGCGGAAGTCACCGAGGTCGAAAAGGCAATAAGGCAAATAATCGAGGACAAGTATAACTAGGAGGTATTATCATGCTGGAAGAAAAAACCACCGCACCGGATTTCACCCTGACCGACAAGGACGGGAACAAGGTGTCGCTGTCGGATTTCCGCGGAAAGAAGGTGGTGCTGTACTTCTACCCGAAGGACAACACCCCCGGCTGCACCCGGCAGGCGTGCGCATTTGCGGCGGCGTACAACGATTTCAGGTACGAGAACGTGCAGGTCATAGGCATAAGCAAGGACAGCGAGGCTTCACACAGGAAGTTCGCGGAGAAGTACAGCCTGCCGTTCATTCTGCTGTCCGACCCGGAATTGGAGGTCATAAAGAAGTACGATGTCTGGGCGGAGAAGAAGCTGTATGGCAAGCTGGGCTTCGGTGTGGTTAGAAGCACCTACATCATCGACGAAAACGGCGTTATCGAAAAGGCTATGCCCAAGGTCAAGCCGGACACCAACGCCGCTGAAATTCTCGCATACCTGAAAGGAAACGCATGATAACGCTGAAAGAGATCGCGGTGATACACACCGATTTCCCGGAGAAGTTCGGCATTCCGCGGCAGAGTGGACTGGTGGAGGAACTGAAATCCACGCTGGTGTTCCAGCCGGAATTCCGCGTGCCCGAGGCGCTGCGGGGACTGGAGCAGTATTCTCACCTGTGGCTTATCTGGGAGTTCTCAAAGGCGGTGCGAGAGGAATGGAAGCCCACCGTCCGCCCGCCCCGGCTGGGAGGGAATACCAGAATGGGCGTGTTCGCGACCCGCTCACCCTACCGCCCGAATCCGCTGGGGCTAAGCTGCGTGCGGCTGGAGGGAATCGACTTCAACGCGCCGGACGGTCCCGTGCTTCACCTCTCCGGCGCTGACCTGATGGACGGTACGCCTATCTACGATATCAAGCCATATCTCCCCTATGTGGACTGCCGCCCGGAGGCTTCCAACGGCTTCGCGCTGGCGCAGCAGGAGGGTACGCTGTCGGTGGAGGTAACGCCGGAGCTTCTCGCGCTTATCCCGGAGCAGCGCCGCAGTGTGCTTATCTCAGTGTTGTCCCAGGACCCAAGACCGCAGTACATCTCCGACCCGTCGCGGGTGTACACCATGAGCTTCGCGGGTTACGAGGTAAGCTTCACCGTAAACGGTGAAAGGCTGACGGTCACGGACGTCAGGGGGACGGACTGATTTAATTAGGAATTCGGAATGCGGAATTCGGAATTATGGTGCCGCCTTGCGGCGGTTATCTAA
>JBJFGA010000218.1:0-11258 GCA_051892275.1 Oscillospiraceae bacterium
TTCTTCCTAATTCTTCTTGTCCATAAACTGGGCATCTACATAATTCAGTTTTTTAGGAGAACAGCTGATGATAAAAGAAACTTCCCTCTGCATGGGCTGCATGAACGACAAGACCTACGACGGCCCCTGCAAGCTGTGCGGATACAGCGACAACACGCCCTGTATACCCACATATATGGCACCTAAGACCTTCCTCGCAGACAGATATATCGTTGGAAAGGTTATAAGCTATAACGGCGAGGGCGCAGTATATATCGGCTATGACACCGCCGCCGGGATAAAGGTGACGATAAAGGAGTTCATGCCTGACACCCTCTGCTCCCGCAAAAAAGGCGAGACCGACATCACCGTTGACCCCTCGTCCTCGGCACTGTACAAGACCTACATGTCGGAATTCATCGACCTAAACCGCACGCTGATGAAGCTGCGCGGAATGCCGCATGTCCAGACGGTTCTGGACGTGTTCTGCGAGAACAACACCGCCTACGTTGTATTCGAGTACATCAACGGCATTTCCCTCAAGACCTACCTTGCGAACTCCTCCGGCGAGATCGCGTGGGAACAGGTGAAGGAGCTTTTCTCGCCGTTCTTCACTACCCTAAGCCTTATCCACTCCGCCGGTATAATCCACCGCGGGATCTCCCCCTCGACCATCTTCGTGACCGACAAGCTGGAGCTGACGCTGGGCGGCTTCGCAATATGCGCGGCACGAACAACAGGCACCGAGATACCCTGCGAAATGTTCGCGGGCTTTGCTGCGCCTGAACAGTACACCAACGAGATAAACGGAACCTGGACGGACGTTTACGGAATTTCTGCGGTGCTCTACCGCTGCCTTACCGGCTGCACCCCCACCGAGGCTATCGCCCGCAGCGGCGGCAGCCTTATGGAGCCGATGATGATAAACCGCAACGTTCCCGCCAATATATCCAGGGTCATCATGGAGGGGCTTTCACTGTCGCCGGATAAACGTATACGCACCATAACCGAGTTGGTTGACCGGCTATTCACACAGCCGAAGCCCGCCGAACCTGCACCCGGCGAGAAACAGCGGCTCTCCCGCAAGGAACAGAAGCAGCGCAGGGAACGTGCCAAGACCATTGCCGTACTGGTAATAGCCGGGATAGTTCTCGCCGCTTTCGTGGTGGTATTTGTGATGACGCTGAACGGCGCATTCTCGGGGAACAGCGGCAATTCCAGCCAGCCGGAAACCGCCGAGGTCACCGCCGAAGTGACCGAAGAAGCACCCGAAACCACCGCCCCCGAACCTGAAACCACCCAGCCCCAGCCGGAGCCGCCATCCGGCGACACCATTCTCATGCCGGACTTCTCCGAGCGCAGTTACAGCTACGAGAGCGAGCGCTACGGCACTACCTTTACCTTTGTACCCACCTACGAATATTCCGACACCTACGCCAATGGCATGATGTACGACCAGAGTATTGAACCCGGAACCGAGGTAACCGCCGGAGTCACCGTCGTGATCAAGGTCAGCAAGGGTCCCAGCAGGGTCGCACTGCCGGACTTCACCGGAAAAGACCCGCTGGAATACACCGCAGAGCTGGGCAAGCTCAACATCAAGTATTCCATCAAGACCGAACGTTCCAACGACGCCGAGAACGGCATGGTATGCAGGTGCAGCGTTGAGATAGGCGACCTTGTTGACGTGGAGAACGGTCAGGAGGTAGTGGTATTCTGCGCGGAGAACTACGAACCTACCGCCGAGCCGACCGCCGAAGAAGAGCCGACGTTTGAGGGCATACCGGTAACGGAAGAATATATAACAGAAGAAACAGCGGAGGAATAAGGCGAATGGAGCTTGACTTAGGCGAAATAAGAAAGAATATAGACGCTATCGACGACCAGCTGCTTGACCTGTTCAAGCAGCGCATGGGGCTTACCTGTCAGGTGGCGCAGTATAAGGCGGAGCACAACATGGTGGTATTCCAGAGCGAACGCGAGAAACAGATAATACGCTCGGTGCGCGACCGCTCTCCGGAGGAACTGAAAAGCTCCGCGGAGTTCCTGTTCACCAATATCATGGACATCTCAAAGTGCCGCCAGAACAACACGATAACCCCCGCCGTGGAAATACCCCACGCGGACAGGATAAAGGACAAGCCTGTGGTCTCAGTCCAGGGTATCGCCGGGGCTTACGGTCACGCGGCGGCGCAGAAGCTGTTCCCCGGCGGGAATATCGGCTTCCACGCCAGCTTCGCCGAGGTGTTCGAGGCAGTGGAAAAGGGCGACGCTGACTACGGCGTTATCCCGGTGGAGAACAGTACCGCCGGCGAAGTCACCGCCAACATGGATCTGCTTGAAAAGCACAGCGTCTACATAAACCGCACCGTCACGGTGCCCTGCACCCACGTTCTTGCCGCAAAACACGGCGTAAATGAGCAGGATATCCGCATTCTGTTCGGGCATGAGCAGGCAATACGTCAATGCGACGAGTACATCAGCTCCCGCCCGGGGCTGACTGTTATCCCCTATGCCAATAACGCAATGGCGGCGCACATGGTCGCCGAGAACCGCAGCAGCGAGCTTGGCTGTATCTGCTCGAGGGAATGCGCCGAAATGCACGGGCTGGATATCGTCAATCCCGCTATCGCCGCCGACCCGAACAACGCCACCCGCTTTATCTGCATCTCAAAGGACATTGAGGTGTACGATGGCGCAGACACTGTTGCAGTATCTGTATCGCTGCCGCACATCTCCGGTTCGCTGTACCGTATGCTGACAAAATTCGCGGTCAACGAGCTTGACCTCACCAAGATACAGAGCAAGCCGCTGCCTCTGGAATTCAGGCACGACAGCAACGAGGTAATGTTCTACCTCGAATTCTCCGGCAACATCAACCAGCCGGTGGTATTGCGGCTGCTGAACAACTTTGAAACAGAGTACAGCTATTTCAGGCTGCACGGGAACTTTCTTTCAGTATAGGTGATGATATGTTTTCTGCGATAATACTTGCCGGGGGAAGCTCCTCCCGCATGAACGGAATAAACAAGCAGTTAGCGCCGCTCGGAGGTATTCCGGTGGTGGTACGCAGCGCAATGGCTTTCCAGCGTTCTGACCTTGTATCAGAAATAATCCTTGCAGTGCCCGCCGGAGAACGGCAGTTCTATGCCGACCTGTGCCAGAGGTACTTCATAACGAAGCTGAAAACCACAGTTGAAGGCGGCGCGACCCGATTTCTTTCGGTGAAGAACGCGCTGGAACAGGTTTCCGGCGGCTGTGAGTATGTCGCAGTACACGATGGTGCGCGTCCGCTCATCTCCACGCAGGACATCGACCGGGTGCTTTCCGCTGCCGCCGGGCATGGCGCAGCGATCGCCGCCGCTCCGGTGACTGATACGATAAAGCTGTGCAAAGATGGCATTGTTGCGGCAACCCCGGACAGAAGCACGCTGTACGCCGCCCAGACCCCGCAGGCGTTCAGTCTGGAACTGTACCAGTCCTGCATGGACAGGCTTGGCAGCCGGGCGGAAAACCTCACCGACGACAGCGCGCTTCTGGAGCTGTGCAAGGTGCCGGTGCATATAGTCCCGGTGACCGCCTGCAACATGAAGATAACCCACCCGCAGGACATTGCGCTCGCAGAAGCAGTCCTGCAAAGCAATACGGAGGAATAAAGCATGTTCAACATTCTGGTGGTGGACGATCAGGCGCACATAAGGCGGCTGTATGAGTACACGCTGGAGAAGAACGGCTATCAGCCCTACACCGCCGGAGACGGCGAACAGGCGCTGAAGCTGATGGAAACCACACATATCGACCTTGTTATCCTCGACCTGATGATGCCCACAATGGACGGCTACGCTTTTCTCAAAACCCTGCGTTCCGACGGCAACAACACCCCGGTTCTGATAATCACCGCCCGGGACAGCGCAGAGGATATCCGCAAGTCCTTCACATTCGGGACAGACGACTACATGATAAAGCCGGTGGATGAGGTGGAGATGATACTGCGGGTGCGGGCGCTTCTCCGCCGGGCAAAGATATCCGAGGAGCAGAAAATAACTATCGGCGGCACAACGCTGGTGTACGACTCCTTCACCGTGGCGCAGGACGGAACTGAGATACAGCTTCCGAAAAAGGAATTCCAGATACTGTTCAAGCTGCTGTCTTTCCCGAACAAGACCTTCACCCGGGCGCAGCTTATGGAGGAATTCTGGAGCATGGACAGCGAAAGCGAGGCACGCACCGTAGACGTACACATCAACCGCCTGCGTGAGCACCTTAAAGACAACAGGGACTTCCAGATAGTTACGGTCAGAGGACTAGGCTATAAGGCTGTCAAGCAGGAGCGCACATGAAACTCAAACCGATAAAATCCCCGGTCAATCGCCTTGGATTAAAGCTGAGCCTGATGATACTGTTTATAACCCTCGCGGCTGATATTCTTACCTTCGCCGCCCGGATAACCATTGATATGGTGATGTCCGGCGGCAGCAGCGACACGATCGACATTATCGCCACGGTGATAAGCAGTATCGTTATCGGTACATTGCTTTCGTTTATCGCCGGGGGAATGTTCCTGAAGCCGCTGGCGGAGCTTATCAGGGCGACAAAGAAGGTATCCGACGGCGACTACTCCGCACAGGTGGACATAGGCTGGGCAGAAAAGCACACGGTGCGTGAGCTTTCAGACCTCATCAGGGTGTTCAACGAGATGACCCGGGAGCTTGACAACACCGCCATGTTCAACAAGGACTTCATCTCCAACTTCTCCCACGAATTCAAGACCCCGCTGGTGTCTATCCGGGGCTTTGCGCGGCAGCTGTACAACGGCAACCTCACCCCGGAACAGCAGAGGGAGTTCTCTAAGATAATCCTTGAGGAAACCGAGTATCTGTCGGAGCTTTCCTCAAACACGCTGCTTCTGACCAGCCTCGAAACCAGCGATATCGTGTCCGGCAAGACCCGGTTCTCGCTGGACGAACAGCTAAGGAGCTGTATGCTGCGGTTAGAGCCGCAATGGTCCGAAAAGGACATTGACCTGTCCATGGACCTTGACGCGGTGACGTTTTACTGGGACGAGCTTATGCTGGCGCATGTCTGGAACAATCTGTTCGATAATGCGGTTAAGTTCACCCCGGAGGGCGGAAGTATATCCGTCAGCTGCCACCGCAGCGCCGGAGTGATAACGATACGCGTGCGTGACAGCGGCGAGGGCATACCACAGGAAGCGCTGCCTCACATTTTCGAGAAGTTCTATCAGGCGGACAGCTCCCATGCCACAAAGGGCAACGGACTGGGGCTTCCGCTGGCGAAGAAGATAGTGGAGCTTTGCGGCGGCAGGATCGGCGTGCAGAGCGTCCTCGGCAAGGGAACGGAATTCACAGTTATACTGCCGGACGGCGGAAACCTGCTCGGTCAGAACGGCGGACGCGCACAGCTTCATCTAAAAGACGACAGAGTGAAATGACCAACGGGAGGTAAATGCCATGGAATTCATCAGCGAAAGAACCGCATATACCATGATATCCGAAACGGTGGTAAAAGCGGGAGTATCTCTTTTCAACGCGGTGAAGTATATCTATATGATAGCCGACAAGGACTTCTACAACATCAATATCAAGGACATCTTCAAGATAGCGCTGAACAACATCACCGACACCACCTGCCTTTACAACACCGGCATAAAGCTGGACAAGGAGCGCTGCGCCGAGATGAACACTCCGGAATACGAGCGCGTTCTGTCGCTGATGGTGTATTCCTTCGCCGTCAGACTTCCCACCCTGAAAAACGTCAAGACCATCGGTGGTACGCTCAACGACAAGCAGATAAAGACCCTCTACGACATGATAATCGCAAAGGGCGCGGGCAACTACGACAATGTGATAACGGACGACTTTGAGGAGATACGCCGCATGGTGAAAGCCGGGAAGTCTGTTCCCGCCTACGACGCGGAATGGTACAAAGGGTACATCTACACCTACGTTCCGTCGCTTGCCGCCATCACCAACAAGAACGTATTCCTGCTGGGAAGTGCGGATATCCTGTTCACGCTGTTTTACAGCTGTCTTGAAGAAGAGCTGGTTCGGCTGCTGAACTCCCTCGCAGCGCAAGCCTGAATCATTATTCTACAGTAAATAAGTCGGTTTCCCGTAGGGGCGGGTCTTGACCCGCCCAGTCTAAAGGAAATCTCCCTCACCCCAGACCGGCGCACGATGCGCCGCTTAATAGGCGGGTGGGGCAAGACCTCCCCTACACCTCACGGCACAAGCGTAAATCTGCCATATAGCGCATATACTGTTACGAAAGAGAGGTGCAGTATATGCAGCAGGTAAACAAATTCTCATATATGGGCGCGGAACGTCCGGCGCTGACCGGAGAGGTCCACGGCGGGGCGCAGTTCCCGGAGATAGAGGGGCTTATACACGCCTACTGGCTGAGGGATTCTCTGTATTTTCAGGCGGAATTCACCGGGCTGCCGCCGGATAAGGTGTTCGGCTTCCATATTCACGAAGGAGTCATTTGCGGCGCTGGCGAGGGCGACCAGCCCTTCACAGAAGCCGGAGGACACCTCAGCCTTTGCCCGGAGGGAACGTGGTGCGACCGCCACCCCTACCACGCCGGTGACCTGCCGCCGATAATCTCGGACAGCACCGGCTACGCGGCAATGCAGGTGTATATCGGCAAAGCGCAGATAGCCGACTATTCCGGCAAGCCGATAGTCCTGCACAGTATGCCGGACGACTTTGCAAGCCAGCCCGCCGGGAACTCCGGCAAGCGGATAGCCTGCGGGATATTCATGGAAACGCTGTAAATTACACTGAAAACAAAAATAAAGGAGTACAAAAAATGTCAAACGAGATAAGAAACCCGGAGCTGTGGGAAAGCGGCGCACGGAAAATCGAATGGGTCAAGCGCAACATGCCGCTGCTGAACGGCATAGAAAAGGAGTTCGCGGCGGAAAAGCCTTTTGCGGGGCTGCGCGTTGCGCTGTCCGTTCATCTGGAAGCAAAGACCGCATACCTCTGCAAGGTGCTTGCGGCGGGGGGCGCTGAAATGTACGTCACCGGCAGCAATCCCCTGTCTACGCAGGACGACGTTGCAGCGGCGCTGGTTCACGACGGACTCAACGTGTTCGCATGGTATGACGCCACCGACGAGGAATACCACCGCCACATCTCGCAGGTGATAAAGGCTCGCCCGAATATCATTATCGACGACGGCGGCGACCTCGTGAACCTCATTCACAACGAATACCCCGAGCTTATCCCGGAGGTGCTTGGCGGCTGCGAGGAAACCACCACCGGCATTATCCGCCTGAAAGCTATGGACAAGGACGGCGCGCTGAAATTCCCGATGGTTCTGGTGAACGACGCGGACTGCAAGCACCTGTTTGACAACCGCTACGGCACCGGGCAGTCGGTATGGGACGGCATAAACCGCACCACAAACCTCATCGTTGCCGGTAAGAACGTAGTCGTTGCTGGCTACGGCTGGTGCGGCAAGGGTGTTGCAATGCGCGCAAAGGGACTTGGCGCGGACGTTATCGTCACCGAGATAGACCCGATAAAGGCTATGGAAGCGGTAATGGACGGCTTCAAGGTAATGCCCATGAGAGAAGCCGCAAAGGTCGGAGATTTCTTTGTAACCGTGACCGGCTGTGCGGACGTTATCGGAGAAGAAGCGTTCCTCAACATGAAAGACGGCGCGATATGCTGCAACGCAGGGCATTTCGACGTGGAGGTAAACATGGCGAAGCTGCGTGAAATCGCCACGGACAGCTACCTCGCCCGGAACAACATAATGGGCTACAAGCTGAAAAACGGCAACACTGTGTTCGTTATCGCCGAGGGCCGGCTGGTGAACCTCGCCGCCGGGGACGGACACCCCGCCGAAATCATGGACATGAGTTTCGCTATTCAGGCGCTGTCCGCTAAGTACATCGCGCAGAACAGCGCGGCAATAAAAGCAGCAGCGAGCAGCAGGACGCTGCGTAGCAAAAGCCCAGAGTGCGGCACGGACGCCGCACATTCAAGCTTTGGCGCAATGACCGTGAACGTACCCAAGGAGATAGACCGCGAGGTGGCTCTGCGGAAAATAAGCTACTGGGGTATTGAAATAGACAAGCTCACCCCGGAGCAGGAAAAGTACCTCGGCAGCTGGGAGGTCTGAAATGACCTTCGATGAACGCACAAACAGCATTACCGCCATGTTTGACCGCTCCGGCATGGACATAGTTGTGTTACCCCCGGACGCGGAAAAGTCCAAGCGGCTGATGTCCCAGAACACCGGCGGCGACTGCACATTGCTTGCGGCGGTGCTGGCGGGAACCGGCGGAGTGTCGGTGAACGGCATTCTGCGACTGTACGGAAGCGGTACGGTGGACTTCTTTGAGAAGAACAAGCAGCTGTCTGAATTAGGCTTCACGGCGGTTGCCGAGGACATTTTCGGCGGTATTTTCGGGCAGGATAAAAACGGCGAAATGCTTTACTTCATGCCGGACGAGCTTAAAATTGAGGAATTCGGCGGGGATTACGGCGAATTTCTGGACTGGCTGTGCTGCCGGGAGGATTTCGAGCTGTTCTACCGGGATTACTGCAAGGAATGTCCCGGGCTGCTGTTCAGCGAAATACCGGTGAACAAGGGTGTGAGCCTCTACCCGCCGCTGTGGGAGGACTCCGGCGAAAAGCGCTCGGCGGCTGCGGTGAAAATGTCCCAGCTTCTGAACGTGGAGCTGGAGGTTTACAAGAAGAAAACCGAGGGAGGTACAAAATCATGAACGAAACCTACGAAAAGCTGATGAAATGCTTTGACTGCGTGCAGAAAAAGGTCACATTCAATCCGGAGCTGGCGCTTATTCTCGGCAGCGGTCTGGGTGACTACGCAGACACCATGGAGGTCGTGGAAACGCTGGACTATCACGATATTGAGGGCTTCCCGGTGTCCACTGTGCCGGGGCATAAGGGGCGGTTCGTGTTCGGGTATGCAGGCGGTGTTCCTATCGTTGCAATGCAGGGCAGAGTGCATTACTACGAGGGCTACGCGCCGCAGGACGTGGTACTTCCCGTTCGGCTGATGAAGCTGATGGGCGCGAAAACGCTGTTCCTCACCAACGCGGCAGGTGGTATAAACCGCAGCTTCAATGCCGGGGACTTCATGCTCATCACCGACCATATTTCAATGGCAGTACCCTCTCCGCTTATCGGTGGAAATATAGAGGAACTTGGAGTGCGCTTCCCGGATATGTCGGAGGTGTACAGCCGCAGGCTTCGTAAGATAATCGAGAATGCCGCAGTCACCGCTGGAGTACCGCTCAGAAAGGGCGTGTATATCCAGACCACCGGGCCGCAGTACGAAACCCCCGCCGAGATACGCGCCTACGAGCGTCTTGGCGCTGACGCTGTAGGAATGTCCACCGCCATTGAAGCGATTGCCGCCCGCCATGCCGGAATGGAAATATGCGGTATCTCCTGCATAAGCAACCTTGCCGCCGGGATTTCAGCGAACCCGCTTACCCATGCCGAGGTTCAGGAAACCGCCGACAGAGCCGCTCCGCTGTTCAGAAAGCTGGTAACTCAGGCGATCGTGGATATTCATAAATCTTGAATTATCCGTAGGGGAGGGGCTTGCCCTCCCGGAAAGAGGCATAAAATTCGGGAGGGGCAAGCCCCTCCCCTACATTTTTTGAATGAACGTTTTTGTGTTCAATCGTATTTATCCAGCGAGGACTTCGCCGCCCGCAGTATCTCCGAGATAATGCAAAGCTGCTTCGGGGTGCATTCCGACAGCAGCGCCAGAATCTCCTCCGAAGCCTGCTCCCGGACTATCCCCCGCTCCCCGAACAGTAGCTCGTCCGAGCGGGCGTCCAGCGCCTGCGCTATCTCGGCGAAAACCTCTATCGACAGCTTGGTGTTGCCGGTTTCGATGTGGCTCATGTGGGTGACGGAGATTCCGACCCGCTCCGCAAGCTGCTCCTGCGACAGCCCGTTAGCCTTTCGGATCTTTCGTATCCTCTGCCCTATTGCATAATAATCCATGTTTTTTACCTCTATAATTAAATTTTTCCGGAAATCCACTTGAATTATATAGGCAAATGTGTTATAATCAAATAAACCATATAGGCTATTTTATGCCTATGGGGTTAAATTATATGAATTGAGAGGTAAAAATCATGAGAAAGCTACTCAGGAAAATCGCGGCGGTGGTCGCGACAGCGGCAATTGCGGTGTCGGCTATGGTAATTCCCACAACCACCGCAAGCGCGGCGAGCGTCTTTAGCAACGCAACAAAAATGGAAGCCATGGAGAATTACAAAATCCAAGGTGCAACTGACGGAAATCAGAAAGTATTCAAGATCATAGTTCCCAAAGACGGGCAATTGACGTTCAGATGGGGCAATGTTGAACGTTGTATAAATGGTCATGCCTATTTATACAATGCCAACGCTGAAAGTGTATACAATTTTAATATGCACTCCTCTTTTGGTGATATAAATTGTAAAAACCTGAAAACAGGTACTTATTATCTTGAAATCAAACACATTGGTGAAAAGGGATATATAGATAACTTATATTACACATTTACCCCTACCAAAAAGCCAACGATCTCGCTAAAGGCAACGATAAAAAAAGGCACTTCGCTCCAGCTTGGTTCGGTCGTTGAAAACTACTCCGGCAAGGTGACATGGACTTCCACAAAGAAAACCGTTGCCACCGTATCTTCCACGGGCAAGGTTACAGCCAAGAAATCCGGCACGACCACTATCCGCGCAAAGCTTTCCAGCGGCGAATATGTACAGATAAAGCTCGTCGTAACAAGTAAGTAACTCCCAACCAAAACAATATCCCGCTCCTGTCAAAGCAGAAGCGGGATCATTTTATGCCCGATAATTCGTTATCAGAAATACTTGTTAGAATGAGCCTTAACGTACTCAACGACCTCTTCAGCGTAGCAGAACGCCATGCTTACGCAGGTATCTGCACAGCCGTAGTAGATAGCGATACGACCGGTGTCCTTGTCGCAGAGAGCTGCGCAGGGGAATGTAACGTTCTGAACGTCGCCGACGGTTTCGTATATCTCACGCGGGTTGATGAGGTACTCGCGGCAGCGGTACTTGACCTTCCACGGCTGATCCTTGTCCAGAATGCAAGCGCCGAAGCTGTAAACGAAGCCGTTGCAGCTCTCCAGAACGCCGTGGTAGAATACCAGCCAGCCCTCGGAGGTCTCTATCGGGATAGGACCAGCGCCGATCTTCTTGCTCTCCCAGCCTCTGTCGGGAGCCATAACGTGTCTGTGCT
>JBJFGA010000219.1:0-2748 GCA_051892275.1 Oscillospiraceae bacterium
CCTTCAACGAAAGGGGCGTAAATCTCGTTTCGCTGAAAGAATCCATAGACACCACAACCAGCACGGGCAAGCTCCTTTTCACGCTTATGTCAGCACTAGCACAGTTCGAGCGTGATGTTCTCGCCGACAGAACGCGTGAGGGTTTAGCCGCCGCTCGTGCCAGAGGCAGGAAAGGCGGACGACCTCCGGTTGACCGGGAAGCCGTCCGCAAAGCGGTGAAGCTATATCGTACCAAGGAGTACAGCCTGAAAGAAATAGAAGAACTGACAGGCGTTAAGCGCAGCACATTGTATAGAAAAATCGGTAACGAATAAATGAATCACCGGACAGTACATCTGTATTGTCCGGTGGTGCTTGTTAAATTGCAATCAGATTTATTTTTTCAGAGGTCGTTGGTTCATTGGTGAAGATTACATATAGGAGCGCCCGATAGCCGTTAAGCTATCGGGCAAAATCATATCATACTAGAATAGTTCATTCAACTGGTCTATCCGATTTATTGATGTCAGTATCGTCCCAATTATTCTGCTGAGACTCATGCTCTTTCAGAAACTGAGCTTTGACATCATCAAACAGCTTATCTATATCCAGCTTGGTTAGGCTCTGAAAGAAAGGAGTATGTATGTCCTGCTCTAAATCTCTGAGCTCGCGGAGTGTAGCAGGATCATTTGGAAAAATGGTGAGTCTTTTCAGTAAATCTCTGTAATCTTCTACAGCCTGGAGAACTACCGCATTTGCAAGGTTTTCATAGGCAATTATATCTGTCATAAAAAGTACCTCCGTAATTCAGGTACTATTATGTTCAAAGAGTATATTCTGTGTTCGGGAATACCGTCCCGAAAACGGTGTTTTTCAAGACTTTGATTATGGCATAAGTTTTGGGAAGAAACCAGTCTGAAATATGGCGTTTTTCAGGGGAATTTTTGTTGCTCTGAATTCGTTCCATAAACGTTCGTTTTTGGCACTCCATTCAATACTATAAAACCGATTTTATAACCCTGGTTGATAACTTCGTATCTCGTTAGTAAAAATCCTGAGATAAGTTTTAATTGAAAATGAACTATGAAAAAACGAAGTGCTGCCGTAACTGGCAGCACTATTGATATTGATAAATGTCTTTAATGAAATCCAAACTAAAGTCATGTCGAAATATCGAAAAAGTCAGAATCGATCTTCTTAACCTGATAAGTGGAAACAACAGAAACTCCCAGATCATGCTCGATCATCAGCTTGGCAAGGGTATTGCCGTCCACTAGGACGACCTTTGTAGTATGCTGCTTCTGAGCGTAGTCCAACGCCTGTTGGCTGAATTTGGCTGTGGTTATAAACAGACCCTTTGACGCGCCTTGACCTGCAAGCGCACCGACAAATTTCTGTATTTCAGGTCTGCCGACCGACTGTTCAGTATCCCATCTTTTGGCTTGTATGTAGATAAGGTCGAATCCGAGCTTGTCCTCTTTAATAACTCCATCAATTCCCTCATCGCCGGACTTTCCGACTACCTCGCCCGAGCCGACTATATTGCCGCCATAGCCCATTTTTTGAAGCAGAAGTACAACAAGGTGCTCGAAGAAATCCGGTGGATTTTTCATTATCTCAGACAGAATTTCATCTGCAAGCGTTTCAGAAAGCTCATTGTACGATTTGTCAAGCATATCCAGCGGAGTGAGATTTTCACCGGGAGTTTCGGTAAGAGGAGTAATTTGGTGGCTTTTGTTTCTGAACTCTCGGAAACTGTCATATTTCATAAGGAAATCATTATCAATAATATCCGGCAGCTTCTTTGCGACCTTCTTTCCCTCGTCAGTCAGTACTGTAAAACCGTGCGGTAGAGAGGTGATAAGCCCAGCCTTTTTCAGATACGTTCTTGTCCACCCGATTCGATTGTTGCATAATAGCTGCGCACCATTTGATATGTATATCTTCCGGTCGCTTTCAGTAACACCCTTTTTGTCAAAAACAAACTCGCGTATTTCTGAGTTTTTATGTGGTTGTCCGTCTGCAAGACAGAGAAGAAACTCCCTGTACATTTCATTATACTTTGGTATTGCCATGATTCATTCCTCCAGATGATTTTGTTTAATAAATGCGTCTACCGTCATTCGGTGTACGCCAAAAATTCTTGCGATTTCACATTTTGAAACATTCCGTTGACGAAGCGTTCTTATTGTATCTTCGTTTCCGGAAAGCTTAACATGAGATGACTTCCTGCCAACAGGTCTGCCCAGAACCACACCCTCCGAGCGCTTTCGGGCAAGTGCCTCTTTAGTACGCTGACTGATAAGGTTTCTTTCAATCTCAGCAGAAAGACCAAAGGCAAATGCAAGCACTTTACTCTGTATATCTTCCCCGAGCCGATAATTGTCTTTGATCGTCCAGACCTTACACTCCTTCGACATACAGATATTGAGTATCTCCATGATCATAAACAGATTTCTGCCCAAGCGGGATAGCTCTGCGCAGATGATAAGGTCGTCCTTCTGCACCTTTTTCAGCAGCTTACCGAGTTCCCGCTTATCGTAATTTTTTGTTCCGCTGATCGTTTCTTCGATCCAGCCGTCAATCATGAGCGAGTGTTCTTGTGCGAACCTCTCGATCTCGAACCGCTGATTTTCAACCGTCTGCTTGTCGGAACTTACTCTGATGTACCCGTAATTCATAAAAATTCTCCTTTGAAAATGTTTATTAATAACGAGCGATTATGTTCGACAGCACGCTGTCAGCAATCGTTTCGACAGTTCCGGCAGC
>JBJFGA010000220.1:0-2748 GCA_051892275.1 Oscillospiraceae bacterium
TCCGCGCAGCGGATAATGCGTACATACAGTACGCCTGCGTTTCTTTTCCTAGATAGCGGTACTGTCTCTCTGCAAATCTTTTCCCTTATTCAAACGGTTATTAGTATAAGCAGTATGCAAAAAATTGCTTGCTTTAGTTAAGTATAGCACTAATTCACAAAAAGGTCAACACTGCACAAAAGATTTTAGCTATATCGCTATAAAAAACCGGAATATTTTATGCAGAATATCATGTAAAATCCTGGGATTTGAATTCCGGCAGAAGCGGAAAATATCCGGCGGGAACATTTCCCCGATACATGTATATGGCTCGTCACAGCCGTCATAAACGCCGCTTTCTCTGACAGAGTTGCAAGAAAAATCCGGGTTTCCGTGTGCCGGAAACTCGGATTTGAGAGTATTGGGAAGCATTGGATAAAAAGCACGTTTTCCATTCGTCCAGCCATATTACCGCCGCTGAAGAACTATTTCCAGAACTGCCACCAGCTTTTCTTCTTTTTAGGTTCTGCGGGCTTGGTTTCTGCGGGCTTGGAGTTGGCAGCCTTGTATTCCTCGTTTAGCTGAGCGGCTCTCTGCTCCGCAAATAAACGCTTTCTTCTGCTGACGACCTCGGGATCCTCGTTGGGGTCGGGGTGTTTGATCTTTTCGTACATTCTTCTAAGCCCCAGATTTATCTGCTCCGGGTCAGAGGAGGTCGGGTCATAAAAAGCATCGGATTGTGCAAGCTCTCCCATTTGGTCGGAACGATAGCCCATGGTCTGATTGCTGGTTTTCTCACCTATCTGCTGGGCTGCGCGTTTTTCCTTTGCTGTTTCATCGCTCTTTTGTACGCCAGCCAGGAAGTAGCCCGCGCCGGCGTCAAAGTCAAAGTCATTGCCCATAGTTTTACCGGCAGTGCCAAGCTCCTGAACTGGTGTTGACGGCGGCAGTCCGAATGCCTGAAGGATAGCGTCGGAGAATAAACGGCAGGTTCTTCCGTTGCCGTCAGAGAACATGTGCTCTGAAATAGTCATCTGATAGGCAAAAGCAGCCAGATAGATAGCCTGGGACTTTTGAAGATTTTTGTCCGGGATACGCTTTATCTGCTTTATCTGGTCGGCAATGTGTGAGAATGTTACATAGGTGTCTTCCGGGAGTGCAGCGGATCCTACGCCGATCATCTGTCCAGCCGACACTTTATTTGCTCTCAGTTCACCTGAACCCTGTGAATTACCACGAACCTGCTTGTTGATATTGGAAAACAACCCCATAAGCCCTTCGTAGCTGACATTATCATCGCTGTCCTTGATAGCTGCGGCACCCTTTCGTGCTGTCTCGGCGCCGTTGTTGAACTGCTTAATGGAGGCTTCTCTTTTAGCTTTTTCTTCGTCTGTCCTTGCCAGATCTGACGCAAGCGTTGCAGAATTACCCATTCTTCCCTCGGTTAATTCTTCCATCTTGTCGTTCACATCGTATTCACCGATATTTTCAACTCCAGCATAAGCGGTTTCCGGCAGCTTGAAGCTTGACATTGAGTGATTTAGTCCTTCCCTTGTATTCCTGAATGACAATGGTTGTTTTTCATTATAGTTGTCCAGTGCCGCCTGGCTGCCAGAGTTATATGATATCTCCATTGCTTTGAGAGACGAGCTTTTATTAAATCCAATCTCTTTGTACACATCATTCATACATTCTGTAATGATCGATGATGTATCATACTCATGCTTGGATTGTTGCAGACTTTTCAGCTTTTTATGTATATTTTTTCTTGCATTTGAAATACCTTTCTGGACTTTTTTTGCTTCCGGAGTCTTCGATTTGCCTGGGGTGATGAATTGATCGGCAAGTGAGTTAAGAGAACCGTTTAACACTTCCTCAATATGCTTTATCGCTTTGTCAGATTCCCTTGCACCCGTAGGGGAGATAAACACACCCTGCACAACTCCGTCGCCGGAATAGCCCGTTTCCGGCGCAGAGGTGACCGCCATATTGTCAGCGGCTCTTTCAAGCGCAGGGGAAGTGTTTACGGGCAGACCGCCGATAGAGCTGTCGCTCGACACAAGACCCTGTTTCTGCTGAACCACGTGCGTCAGCTCATGACCAAGCAATTTATCCTGTCCGGGACCGATATAGACGCTGCTGCCCTGCGCATACGCCAATGCGCCTATTTCTGCGGGTTTTGGGGAATTGTGATAGATCGAAACATCACTCAGATCTACCCCGCTCCTGTTTTCAAGCGAAGAGATAATACCTGGAGCAGAACCGCTTCTACCGCCCAGATTTGAGTTTATCCTTGATTTAAGCTCGGACTCAAGATTTCTGTTTCTCGAATCATCAACTCCGGAGGAAGCTGCCCCGGAAAGCGAAAGAGGAATACTTGAACCGGACGTTTTTTCGCTGTCGGAAAAACCGTTGACCTTTGGAGTTTTCTTTGTTGCATAAGTCTGTTCCATAGTAAATGCTCCTCGTAATTAATATATTTGAGAACCCTTATAAACCTCTGGCTGCGCTTAGAAGAGAGGAAAAGCAAAATGCATAAACAAATAGAGCGCAGCAAAAGGAATTTCTGCATTTTCAGATATATGATGCATTGCCACGCTTGTATAAATATATTATACCATAAAAAAAACAGGGTTTCAATACATTTAAGAGGCATTTTATTCCGCTTAAATGGCAATTCACGCTTATCTGCAATCCAGAGCATTTAGCTGGTGGTGCTATTAGGGCAATACCGCACAAAGACCATTTTTTGGATTTTGTACGCATCTT
>JBJFGA010000221.1:0-11036 GCA_051892275.1 Oscillospiraceae bacterium
TATGTCGAGGTCTATGCGGGACAGCTCGTTCATGCCATTGACACTCACGGCGAGGAAAACCCGCTGTTCTGGAGCGGTCTGGACTGCGATTTCTTCGACATGAAGCAGTACGCCGGAGAGGGCAATATCGGGCATATCATGGAGCATGTAAAGCTGAATTCCGACAAAATCTTCCTGAACAGGAAAGGAACAACACTATGACTGCAATAATCGACTACGGTGCGGGAAATCTGTTCAGCGTGAAGAACGCGCTGGACTTCCTCGGCATTGAAAACAAGATAACCAACGACCCTGACGACCTGCGCAGCGCCGACCGGCTCATACTTCCCGGTGTAGGCGCATTCCCGGACGCAATGCGTATGCTGAACGAATCCGGTCTGGTGGAGGTCATCAAGCAGGAAGTGCAGAAAAAGCCGCTTCTCGGAATTTGTCTGGGAATGCAGATGCTGTTTGAGAAAGGCTACGAGTTCGGCGAAACAGACGGTCTGGGACTTATCCCCGGCAGCGTGAAGCTCATGCACCCGGAAGGTGAGCTTCCTGTGCCGCATATCGGCTGGAACGCACTGGAATTCAACGAGCCTTGCAGGCTGCTGGACAAGTGCGGCAACGGCGAATATGTCTACTTCGTACACAGCTTTGCGGCGGAATGCGACAGCAAAAACGTTGCGGCATACTGCGATTACGGCATGAAAATACCCGCGCTGGTGTTCGAGGGGAACGTGTACGGTGCGCAGTTCCATCCGGAAAAGAGCGGCGACACCGGACTGAATATCCTGCGGTGCTTCGCTTCACTGTAAGGTCAGAATCATTATCAGAAAGCAACAATCTCAAAATGGTGGCGTAAAAGTTTTGTTTTACGCAATTGATTGGCGCATATAGCGTACAATATAAATACCCAGATTTAAAAAACCGACACAGAAAGTTATGATAAGGAGAAAGCGGCATGGTTATTCTACCCGCAATAGATATCAAGGACGGAAACTGCGTCCGCCTGTTCAAGGGGGACTACGGCACGGTGCAGAAGGTAGCCGACAGCTACATGGACACCGCCCGGGGGTTTGAGGCTTCCGGCGCAGAATGGGTACACATGGTGGACTTAGACGGCGCAAAGGACGCGACCCAGCAGAACAAGGACATCTTCATAGATGTGGCGAAGAATACACATCTCAAGGTGGAGGTCGGCGGCGGTATACGCAGCCTTGACACTGTGGAAATGTACCTCAGCGCCGGGATATCTCGCGTAATAATCGGCTCGGCTGCGGTAAAAGACCCGGATTTCGTCAAGCGTGCCGCAAAGGAATTCAAAGGCAGGATCGCGGTGGGAATAGACGCAAAGAACGGCTTCGTAGCCACCGAGGGCTGGCTTGAAACCAGCGGCGTAAACTACATAGACCTCGGCGTTGAGATGTGCAGAGCGGGAGTTCAGTACTTCATCTTCACAGATATAGACAAGGACGGCACCCTCAGCCGCCCGAACCATTACAAGACAAAGAAATTGCAGGAAACGCTTGCGCCCCTCGGCGGAAACGTCATTGCAAGCGGCGGGATAAAGACTATAAACAATATCAGAACTTTGAAAAAGAATGGCATTTACGGCGCTATCTGCGGTAAATCCATCTATTCCGGCAGCCTTGACCTCGCGCAGGCTGTCCGCTTGGCTGAATAAGGAGGCTGCTATGCTTGCAAAGAGAATTATCCCCTGTCTTGACGTTCGCAACGGCAAGGTGGTCAAAGGCGTGAATTTCGAGGGCGTAAAAGATGTAGGCGACCCGGTGGAGCTGGCGATAGAATACAACCGTCAGGGCGCTGACGAGCTGGTGTTCTACGATATAACCGCCTCATACGAGGGGCGCGGCGTTATGCTGGACGTAGTGAAACGCACCGCGCAGCAGGTTTTCGTACCGCTGTGCGTAGGCGGCGGCATAAGCTCGGTTCAGGACTTCCGGGACACCCTGAGAGCCGGCGCGGACAAGGTTTCGGTGAACTCTCAGGCGGTGAAGAACCCGAAACTCATCAGCGACGCTGCGGAGATATTTGGCAGCCAGTGCGTTGTTGTGGGTATCGACGCGAAGCGCAACGGCAAGGGCGGCTACAGCGTGTTCATCAACGGCGGCAGAGTTGACATGAACCTCGACCTCGGCGACTGGGTAAGGGAGATCGAGGAACGCGGCGCAGGCGAGATATGCCTGAACTCCATCGACACCGACGGTGTTCGCGGCGGCTTCGACATCGACATGCTGAACTTCGTGTGCAGCCGGGTGAAGATACCGGTCATCGCCAGCGGCGGCTGCGGTTCTCTTAATCACTTCTCCGAGGTGTTCGAGAAGACAGGAAGCTCTGCGGCTCTGGCGGCTTCGCTGTTCCACTTTAAAGAGATAACCGTGGACGAGGTAAAGGCGCACCTGACGGAACATAATATTCCGGTCAGAACTTTCGGGAGGAAGTAATGGGGTTATTCTCAAAAAAGCCAAGCGAAAACGCGCAGAAGATAATCGACTTCCTCGGCTGCCCATGCGAGTATTATCCGGCGGGGAAATCTGCGGAGTATATCCGCTCCGCATACGAGGACGCGTTTGCAAAGCGCGAAATGAACGGCTATACGCCTGTTATCGTTATGGCTGATGATGTGCTGTCCGAATGGATCGACATTCTTCGCGGTGATATGCCTGCGGGTGAAACGCCAGAGCAATTCAGGAAGCGGCTTATTTCGGAGTCTGCTCCTAACGCTGTCGCGTGGTTCACCGAGCGCCTTACGGAAATGAAGGAAGAATACGGCGACTACTGGGAGCAGATAACTGCGGAGAACGGCGAGAACGGCAGCGCGGCTTTCAAGCTGTCGGGTTTTGAGGACATTACAACAAAGAAATCAGCAGAAGTGATCATAGCTAAGATACCCACAGAAAAGCCGTGGGAAGTCTTTGCATGGCTGCCATTCGGCGGCTGGAACGAATGCCCAGAGCCGGCGGTAATGCTGTCTGTCGGGGAATACTGGTACAATAGATATCATGCTATCCCGGCTGTGATCACCCATGACACGCTGGAATTCACCGCGTACCCCGTGAAAGACAGGAGCGCGGCGGTGGGACTTGCGCTGGAACAGTATGCGTTCTGTTCAGATATCGTTGACCAGGGTGTACAGACGATCGAGGTTCTGGCGGATATTCTGACAAAATCCTCTGTCTGGAGTTTCTGGTGGGATTGACACTTGATTTTTTCCACATTGTGTGATATAATACATCTATGCTGTATCCATTAAATTATATTTCCTTGGAAATAAGTGGGAGAAGATATGGAAATTAATATCATTGATGACCAGACTGAAGAACAGGCGCTTGAACTGACCGGATTGAAGCATATCACGGTCGCGGCGTTCCGGAACGGCAAGTACATTTTTGTCAAGCGGCGTAACAGCGCTACTTTGGAGCTTATTGAAGCTGAATATGTTCCCGGAGAAAAGCCCCGGGATATTGTACTGCGGCTTCTTTCGGACAAGCTGGGGGCACTTAATGCTGAACTAGGGTTTGTTGCGGCATATTCCTGTGACAACGGCGGAAATGACGAGCATGGTCTGCTTTACTGTGCTGACATCAGCGAGCTTGGCCCGTTCCCGCATTCCGAGCTGGTTTCGGTGTATTACCTTGATATCCCGCCCGAGGACACGGACAAATGGAGCTTCCCGGAAACGCAGATACCACTGTTCGAGCGTGCGGTGCAGTTTTGGGAAAAGTGATTGGAGAACAAAATGGACGTAAAGAAGTATTTCAAGAAATCCGGGCTTATCCCGGCGATAATCACCGACGCTGAAAACGGCGAGGTACTCATGCTTGCCTACATGAACGAGGAAAGTCTGCAAAAGACGCTGGAAACCGGTTATACGTGGTTCTGGAGCCGTTCCCGGCAGGAACTGTGGAACAAGGGCGCTACCTCCGGGCATTTTCAGAAGGTTGTGGAGATTTACAGCGACTGCGACGATGACACACTGCTGATAAAGGTCATTCAGACCGGCGCGGCATGTCATACCGGAAACAGGACTTGCTTTTTCAACAGGATAAAGTGATGGGGCTTATGCTGCTTTACGGCACGGGAAATCCTGCGAAGCTGGATTCCATGCGCCGGACGCTGAAGCCGCTGGGCATAACGCTTTTGGGACTATGCGACATGGATAAAAAGCCTCCGAGTGTGGACGAGTGCGGAAATGACCCGCTTGATAACGCCCGGATAAAGGCGAAGGCATACCACGAATTCTACGATATACCGGTATTTTCCTGCGACAGCGGGCTGTACTTTGACAATGTTCCTGACGAAATACAGCCGGGGGTGAATGTCCGGCGCGTTGGCGGGAAAACTCTTTCAGACGATGAGATGACGGCGTATTATGCTGGTCTTGCGAGGAAATACGGCAAACTCACCGCAAGGTACAGGAACGCAGTCTGCCTTGTCCGAGAGGACGGTTCTGTTGTCGAAAGCATGGAGGATAGCCTGTCAGGAAATCCTTTTATTCTGACTGACGTACCCCACCCGAAAAAGGTGGAGGGCTATCCGCTGGACAGGATTTCCCTGCACATTGGAACAGGGAAGTATTACTATGACCTGTCCCCGGAGGACTATGAAATGGAGGAAGGCTGGTCAGGCGGCTGGCAGGAATTTTTCAAAAAGTCATTAAATTTATAAGGAGATACAAACAATGATGGACGCATTCAAGGATATGTACGATGTGGTGGTAGACCGCCGCGCGAACCCGCAGGAGGGGTCTTACACATGCTATCTTTTCGACAAGGGTATCGACAAGATACTGAAAAAGTGCGGCGAGGAATGCACCGAAATGGTGATAGCTGCAAAGAACAACGACAAGGAGGAGCTTGCCAACGAGATAAACGACCTGCTGTATCACATGATAGTCCTGATGGCTGACCGCGGCGTTACCGTTGAGGACATCGAAACCATCATGGTCGAGCGCAGCAAGAAGATAGGCAATCTCAAGCAGTTCCACGTCAGCGACCACAATACATAATATGGAGATCAGAAAAATCATAGACGATTTCGGCGACGACATTTACGCGCTGGCGCTGATATCAACCAAGGACTTTGATTCCGCAAAGCAGATTTTCGTCGGCATTACTACCGAAAACGACAAATACCCGGATAATACCGGGCTTTATGCGATTTTGCAGAAGGAATACCCACTCTGTCGCGAGGCTGACAGCAACGATTCCGCAGTGACCCTGACCGGTATCGAGCTTGATGCTAAGAAGCAGGCATTATTAGAGGTGGTTCTGCAAAAGCCGTTCATCGTCAGGTGCATAATACACCTTCACTGGGAAAACGACCTCGAACCAGAGCAGATCGCAAAGGTGACTGGGGAGAGCATGAAGTATGTGAATTCCGTGCTGGACGACCTTTCAGAGAGCCTTACTGAAGCCCTCGACAAGCGTTATAAGGAGCTTTGCGTGAAAATCACCGCCGAGGACAAGCTGAAAGCATACGTTATCCGCAGCGTTACTTCCGGAAACAAGCGCCAGTTCGAGGTCAAAGAGGACGCAGTTCCTGCACACAAATGGTCAAAGAAGCAGAAGCTCGCAGTGGTGATTATCGCAGCCGTAATGACGGTGGTAGTGTGCATTGTTGTGCCGATCCTTGAGGGATATTACGAAATGCGCAAGCGGGAAGAATTCAGCTCCTTCGAGAACGTTCCGACGGACGAGATTTTCAGGTACACTATGGAGGAAGGCTCGCTGCTGGACAACTCCGATATATTATAAAAATTTTTTTGAAAATATATTGCTTTTTTCAGGAAAATGCGTTATAATAATATAAATGGATTTTTTAATCCTGCAATTTATTCAAAGGAGATTCAAAAAATGTTAGTTTCTGCAAAAGAAATGCTGAACAAGGCTCGTGACGGCAAGTATGCTGTTGGTCAGTTCAACATCAACAACCTTGAATGGACAAAGGCTATCCTTCTCACCGCTGAGGAGTGCAAGTCCCCGGTTATCCTTGGTGTATCTGAGGGTGCTGGCAAGTATATGTGCGGTTATTCCACCATCGTTGGCATGGTAAAGGGTATGATCGAGAACCTGCACATCACAGTTCCGGTTGCTCTTCACCTTGACCACGGCACCTTCGAGGGCGCTAAGGCTTGCATCAACGCAGGCTTCTCTTCCATCATGTTTGACGGTTCTCACTATCCCATTGAGGAGAACATCGCTAAGACAACCGCTCTGGTTAACACCTGCGACGTACTCGGTATCTCTCTTGAGGCTGAGGTAGGCGCTATCGGCGGCGAAGAGGACGGCGTTGTCGGCAAGGGCGAGTGCGCTGACCCCAAGGAGTGCAAGATGGTTGCAGATCTCGGCGTTACAATGCTGGCTGCTGGCATCGGCAACATTCACGGTAAGTATCCTGCTGACTGGGAAGGTCTTTCCTTCGAGACTCTTGAGAAGATCAAGAACGAAGTTGGCGATATGCCTCTCGTACTGCACGGCGGCACAGGTATCCCGGACGATATGATCAAGAAGGCAATTTCTCTCGGCGTTGCAAAGATCAACGTTAACACCGAGTGCCAGCTTGTATTCCAGGAAGCTACCAGAAAGTACATCGAAGAAGGCAAGGATCTTCAGGGCAAGGGCTTCGACCCCAGAAAGCTGCTCGCTCCCGGTACTGAAGCTATCAAGGCTAAGGTTAAGGAGAAGATGGAACTGTTCGGTTCTGTTGGCAAGGCTTGATTGCACAATGATAACTGCACCCGCTGAGTTTTTCGGCGGGTGTTTTTGTGTTTGGCTATGTTATATACTTGAAAATCTTTGGCAAGTAGGATATAATAGTATTATACTAATTCCAAATCATTCTATAGACATCTTTGCAAAAATCTCAGGCATCTTTCTGCGTCATTCAACCATGCATGGCATACAGCCTTGCGGCGGTTTCATTCCTTGAAATATACCTGATCTTTTCGTAAATCTTGTCTATATCCTGACTTGTAATTAGTATTAGACGAAAACGCTTTGGCTGTATTATTCTTTTTCTGATTGGTTATCCCCTGCTCTTTATTGCGTAAAATTTCTCTTTTACGCAATTACCTGTATCGGATTTCAGACTTCCCTGATAATATATAGCTGTCTGAAATCGTCCAGTCAAAGACAATGAAAAGGACTCTGACATTATGAACAACAAATACGACAACGCGCCACAGCTTCTCAAGGATTACCTGGTGTATCTCCAGCTGGTAAAAAACCGCTCGGAGCTTACGGTGCTGAATTACTACACAGACCTGAGGACATTCTTCCGATATTTCAAGATACGAAATCACCGTGCGTCTGACGACCCGGCGGAGTTTCAGAACATAGACATCACCGACATCACCGAAGCCGACATCAAGTCGGTTGACCTTATGATGGCGCAGGACTTCCTCATCTACACCAAAAACGAAAAAGACAACCACCCCAAGGCGCGCTATCGTAAAGGAGTTGCTTTGAGGCAGTTCTTCAAGTACCTGACGAATAATAAGGGGTTATTTGAAGTAAACCCGCTGGCGAACCTTGAACTGCCTACGCCCAAGCAAGCGCTCCCGAAATACTTGACTCTTGACGAGTCGCTGGAAATGCTCACAAACGTTTCTAACGTCAATTCTTCGGATCAGAAGCGTGATTATTGCATAATAACGTTCTTCCTGAACTGCGGAATGCGGTTGAGCGAGCTTGTTGGTATCAATATGTCTGACATTCGCAAGGTGCGGGATTCCAGCGGGAATGAGGTCTACACGCTTAAAGTCATCGGAAAAGGCAGCAAGGAACGAATAATTTACCTTAACGACGCCTGTGTGAGCGCTTATAACGACTACCTAAATCTGACAGAAACAGACAACGAGAAGCGCTCCGCCGCCGGAAACCGCTGCATGACCGCAAAGACTGACGCGCTGTTTCTTAGCCGCCGCCAAACCCGGATATCTAACCGCCGGGTGCAGCAGATAGTAGAGGATTGTCTGAAATCCTGCGGGCTTGACAACCGTGGTTTGTCGGTCCATAAGCTGCGCCATACCGCTGCAACACTGATGTATCAGAACGGTGTGGACGTCAGGGTGTTAAAAGAGGTACTCGGACATGAAAACCTCAACACAACGCAGATCTACACCCATATTTCAAACGAGCAGATGGAAAATGCCATGAATAGAAATCCTCTTGCGGCGGTAAGCCAGAAGAAGGACGATAAAAAATGATCCCCTGCTCTCCCCTGCTATAAACAAAAGCTGCTTCTGGTAAATGCCAAAAGCAGCTTTTAATTACAATGTACTAAGCAAAATTACTCGCCGCAAAGCTCCTTATAAAGACCGATATACAGCTTAGCAGACTGCTCCCAGCTGAAATCCGCCTTCATTGCGCGGGTAACCAGCTTGCCCCAGCCCATACGGTTGTCGTATGCTTCCTTTGCACGGCGAACAGCGCCCAGCATGTCGTGTGCGTTGTAGCTCTGGAATGTGAAGCCGATACCGTTGTCGCCGGCATCGATAATGCTGTCCTTCAGACCGCCGGTGGAGCGAACTATCGGAATTGTACCGTAACGAGCAGCGATCATCTGCGCAAGTCCGCAAGGCTCGCTCTTGGACGGCATCAGGAACATATCCGCGCCTGCGTACAGTCTGGTAGCAAGACCACTGTTGAAGCCGCGATAGAAGCCTACCTTGTCCGGATAACGCCAGTGCATATTCTGGAAGAATTCCTCATACTGGCTCTCGCCGGAACCGAGGATCACAACCTGCAAGTCTGTTGCGATAATGTCATCGAACACCGCTCTTACAAGATCGAAACCCTTGTGGTCAGCAAATCTGGATATCATGACAAGCAGCGGCACCTTGTACTCCGGCATACCGAATTCCTGGAAAATAGCGCTCTTGCATGCCGCCTTTCCCTTGTGATCCTTGGCGCTGAAATTCGCAGCAATGGTCTTGTCGGTTTCCGGATTGTACAGCTTTGTGTCTATTCCGTTCAGGAAGCCGCAGGTCTTGTACTGTTTGTTTACAAGGATCCTGTCAAGACCGTGAGAGAACCATGGATTGAGTATTTCCTTTGCGTATGTGGGAGATACTGTGGTGACCTTGTCAGCGACCTCAATAGCACCCTTCATGAAGTTGATGTCATGGTCGTACTCAATTATGTTTACCTTATACGGCGGGATACCAACGATATCCTTTACCAGGTCAAGACCATACTGACCCTGATAGCCAATATTATGTATTGTGAACACATGCTTGATGTTGTGATAGCAACCGCCCTGATTGCGGTAGAAGAGGTCATAATAAACCGGAATAAGCGCACACTGCCAGTCGTTGGAATTGATTATCTGCGGACGGAAGTGGATATATTTCAGCATTTCCAGCACAGCACGGCTGAAGAACACATATCTCTCAGCGTCGTCGTAGTAGCCGTAAAGTCCGTTGTCGCGCTTGAAGTAGTACTCGTTGTCGAGGAAGAAATATGTTACGCCGTCGACCTGCTGTGAAAACAGACCACAGTACTGGCTTCTCCAGCCGACAGGAACGGTGAAGTTGGTGATGTAGTTCATCTTCTCCCGCTGTTCAGGCTTGAGCTGGTTTACATAATAAGGCATAACAACGCAGGCTTCCTGTCCGGCAGCACAGAGCGCCTTGGGGAGCGAGCCTGCAACATCCGCCAGACCGCCCGAAGCGGCAAAGGGACGAGCTTCACTTGCAGCATAAAGAATTCTCATTATCGTTAATCCTCCGATTTATAGCTTAATAAATCCGCCGGCACAGACGAAACCATTACAGCGAGCCTATGCAGTTGAAATTTTATTGCTTGTATATAATATATCATAAATTTTTCAATAATTCAAGTAGGTTTTTGGATTTTTTGTAAAGATATTTTGTCGGATTATGTTTTGTGTATTTGCAGATATCGCTTTATACTTAGCATTCTGCGTGTTACCGAATTTTTTCACAAAAAATTTCAAAAACCTGTTGCATTTTCCGGACGAATGTGATATAATAATATAGTTGATACGCGCCTGTAGCTCAGCTGGATAGAGCAATAGCCTCCGACGCTATGTGTCGTGCGTTCGAATCGCATCAGGCGTACCATCAATTTGCCAGTCCCGGAATGGGGCTGGCTTTTTTATTGATGTGTCTGTTATTATCTGCCCACAGCAAGACATACTATTCTATGTAGTGTGTTGATGAAATAACAGGAGGTCACCTCTAAAAACCTTGTTTGAGTGAAAATGTGCAGAGCACACCGCCTGCTTCGTCAAACCTCCTCGCATTCGGTGCACTCTACCCATTTTCCCTTCTCAAACCGGTTTTTAGAGGTTCCCAGGAATTATTTCTGAAATGCTATTGACAAAACGGACATAATATGATATAATCCTACTTGACCGATAGGAATTATATCTATACTAAGGTTATGATAAACACAGAAAGACGGTGAACGTTAAATGAAATCTATATATGCCGATAATGCCGCCACGACTAAGCTTAGCAAGACGGCGCTTGCGGCAATGCTCCCCTGTTTCGAGGAGAATTACGGTAACCCATCTTCCCTGCACACCGTGGGTCAGAACGCCGCAGAAGCGCTGTTCAATGCCCGCAGGACCGTGTCGGAATGCATAGGCTGCGACCCGAAGGAGATCATCTTTACCGGCGGCGGCAGTGAGGCGGACAATCAGGCACTTCTGACCGGTGCCGAGCTTGGCGCGAGAAAGGGAAAGAAGCACATAATCTCCGACGCTGTCGAGCATCACGCGGTGCTTCATACTTTAAAACGGTTGGAGAAGCAGGGCTATGAGGTCACTATTCTCCCGGTGGACGGCGAAGGCCTTGTTGACCCCGATGACGTCCGAAAGGCTGTACGCCCGGACACTGCTCTTGTAACAATAATGATGGCGAACAACGAGATCGGCACTATCGAGCCGGTAAAGGAGATCGCAGATATCTGCCGGGAAAAAGGTGTGCTGTTCCATACAGACGCGGTTCAGGCTGTGGGTCACATCCCCGTTGATGTAAAGGAGATAGGCTGCGATATGTTATC
>JBJFGA010000222.1:0-10985 GCA_051892275.1 Oscillospiraceae bacterium
TCCCTTGGGAGAAGTGTATGTCCGTTTCTCAGGCGTGGGGCTATATGCCGAACGACAGATTTATGAATGCCGGCGAGGTAATAAGAATATTCGTAAATACCTTATGCCGTGACGGAAATCTGCTGCTGAATGTGGGTCCCGATATGAACGGCAGAATCCCTGCGGAGGCAAAGAATATTCTGTATGCTCTTGGTGATTTCATGCGGGAAAACGGCGAAGCGATATACGGTACAAGAGCCGGCTTGTGGGAGCCTGTCGATGGAGTTTTCGGTTCTGTCTGCAAGGACAATACCGTGTATCTTCATATCCTTGACTGCGATAAATTCAGCGGACTTGTGCTGCCGGAGATAGGTAAGACAATACTTTCTGCCTCGCTCCTTGACGGAAAAGCGATCCACTTTGAGCAGAAAAACGGTGTGTGCTTTTCAATACCTGACACTATTATTGCTCAGAGAAAAGCCGATACGGTGATCAGGCTGACGCTTTCGGAGGAGTAACTCTGCCATTTCCATATATGAACACGGTAAGATCTTTGATTATATCATTACCTTGCGGTTATGAAATAATACTGTAAATCAACTCATGAAAGGGTATTTCCTATGAATAAACTATGGTACAACTCGTCAGCAAACGACTGGAACAAAGCGCTCCCACTCGGCAACGGATTTTTGGGAGCGATGTGCTTCGGCGGGACGGTGATTGACAGATTTCAGCTGAACAGCGACAGCGTGTGGTGGGGTGGTTTCCGTGACAGAATTAACCCCGATGCAAGGGAGAATATCCCGGTCATTCGCAGACTTCTCCGGGAGGGAAAAATCAGAGCCGCCGAGGAGCTTGCAAACGAAACAATGGCGGCTGTACCCGATTATCAGAGCCACTACGAGCCGCTTGGGGACGTGTTCCTTATCCCAGAAAGCGAGGAGCGAATCTACTTCCTCGGTTTGCGCGATTATTGGAGCGAGCAGCTAAACCGCATTGAAAACCTCCCGGATTACCGCCGCGTGCTTGATATTGATACCGGCATACATACCGTAAGCTACACCAAAAACGGCACAGCGTTCTGCCGCGAGAGCTTTATCTCTTACCCCGACAGGGTTATGGCGGTGAAATGCAGCGGTACGCCACTGCGCGTCATCATGGAGCGGGGAAGCTATTGCGAGAAGGTGTACAAGCTGTCAGACAACACTCTTTGCATGGAGGGACAGGCAGGCGCAAACGGGGTAAAATTCTGGCTTGCTGTCCGTGCGGTAAGCGGAAATCTCTATATCATGGGGCGCACTCTCCATTGTGACGGTAATGCGGAGATACTCCTAGCCTCTGAAACCAGCTTCTATTGCGAAAACTATATCGAAGAAGCCGTAAAATCGCTTGATATTGCGGAAAAGCTAGGCTATGAGGAACTGAAAAAACGGCATATCGCAGACGTGTCGGAGCTTATGAACCGCTGTGTTCTTTCGATAGAGTGTGAGGACAAAAGCGGCATTCCCACAGATGAGCGGCTTGAAAATATCCTGCACGGCGGAGAGGACATTGGACTTATCAACCTTGCCTTTGCCTACGGAAGATACCTGCTTATCTCGTCAAGCAGAGAGGGGAGTCTGCCCGCAAATCTGCAAGGAATATGGAACGACAGCTTTACCCCTGTCTGGGACAGCAAATTCACCATTAATATCAACACGCAGATGAACTACTGGTGCGCTGAAAATACGGGGCTTTCGGAGCTTCACAAGCCGCTTTTCAACCACATCAAGCGCATGGTGGAAAACGGGCGGAATGTTGCAGAGAAAATGTACGGTGCAAGAGGCTGGATGGCGCATCACAACACCGATATCTGGGGCGACTGCGCGCCGCAGGACACATGGCCGTCGTCCACCTACTGGCAGATGGGCGCAGCATGGCTCTGCCTGCACATTCTGGAGCATTACCGCTACACAAACGACAGAGCTTTCCTTGCGGAGTACCTGCCCTTAGTTAAAGAAGCCGCGCTGTTTTTTGAGGACACGCTTATCGAAAACATCAGGGGACAGCTTGTTGTATCTCCGACTGTTTCTCCGGAAAACCCGTATCTTCTGCCGAACGGTGAACGCGGAAATCTCTGCGAGGGCGCTTCAATGGATGCGCAGATTTTGTATGAGCTTTTCAGTGGACTTATCGAAACAGGTATGTTGTCCGATGACGAAAAATCACGGTATACTGCTATTCTCAAGAAACTCCCCAAGCCGCAGATAGAAGCAAACGGCACGATACAGGAATGGGCAGAGCCGTATGAAGAAATCGAACCGGGACACCGCCACATATCCCATCTTTTTGCGCTCTATCCCGGCAAGCAGCTATTTGACTGCGATGACAGCGACGAGCTTCTTACCGCTGCAAGAAATACGCTTGAACGCAGACTGTCCCACGGCGGCGGTCATACAGGCTGGTCGAGGGCGTGGATAATCAATATGTGGGCAAGGCTGGGTGACGGCGAAAAGTGCCACGAAAACATCATGGCGCTTCTTGGAAATTCAATGCTCCCGAATATGTTCGACAACCACCCGCCATTCCAGATAGACGGTAATTTCGGGCTTGTTTCGGGAATCGCCGAAATGCTGCTGCAAAGCCACAACGGGAAAACCGAGCTGCTTCCCGCACTGCCCAAAGCGTGGAAAAACGGCAAAGTAACAGGGCTAAGGGCAAGAGGCGGCAAGGTCGTCAATATCGAGTGGCGTGACGGGAAGATTGTTTGATTTATCCGGAAATGAACGCGCCTTTGAGATAGCTGACGCGACAGAAGAGCGACTTTATTCGGCAGGAGTTATGCTCCCCTGCCGAATTTTTGTTTTGAGATCCACCCTTCTTGAAGCCGCAGCAATATGCTGAAAATCACAAAAAAACGGTTAGGAATCAATGTGTTCTCAAGTAAAGTCACACTTACACATGCGCATAATGAAGCAGATTTTCTTTGGTACAATGAATTATCCTCCTCTGCCTTTGCAAGCTTATCCCACGCTGAGTTACAGCTTGTGTTTATGTACGAATTAATAGAATATTTACATTTGGTTTGTGTATCCATTGACCGTGCCGTATAAGTTTCGTCTTACACATAGGCATTATGCGCGGGATATAACACAGATTTAACAAAGATTTGTCCATAATATGATAGCGGCGAAGTGTAATGTTAATGTAAAATTAAAATATAAAGGGAAAAGGAGTGATAGTGTGAAACTCATCAGATGTATTCTTGCGGCGGTAACTGCGCTGGGCATAGCAGCGGCATCGTCCGGGTGTATGGTACTGAAAGGGATAACCGGCGGTGGAACGCTCCGTATCCTGTCCGGTTCGGAAAACGAAGCGCTTGAACAGATACTTGCGGATTGTGAAAAAAGCACCGGCGTCAATATCGAAATGACCTACAAGGGTTCGGTGGATATTATGCAGGAGCTGAAAAACGGCGCACCTGATTATGATGCAGTTTGGACGGCAAGCAGCCTGTGGCTCTCCCTCGGGGACGAAAAGCACATCGTCAAGCATGACGAATCGGTCTGCACCACTCCGGTGATCTTCGGCATTAAGCAGTCGGTGGCAGAGGAACTTGGCTTCACCTCGGGGGAGGTTTCGGTCAAGGACATTCTGGCGGCAATCGAGAGCAATAAGCTCACTTTTTGCATGACAAGCGCCACACAATCCAACTCCGGAGCAAGCGCTTACATAGGGTTTCTTTATGCGCTGCTGGGAAAGTCTTCCGCGCTGACCCACGATGACCTCGCCGACCCGGAGCTGCGGGAGCAGATAAAAACGCTGCTTTCCGGAGTTGAACGCAGTTCCGGCAGCAGCGGCTGGCTGGAGGATATGTTCCTTGCCGGGGACTATGACGCTATGGTGAATTACGAGTGCCTTGTCATTGATGCGGACAAGCAGCTCACACAAGCCGGCAGAGAGCCGCTGTATGCAGTCTACCCCTACGACGGTCTGAGCATTGCTGACAGCCCGCTGGGTTATCTTGACCACGGTGACAGCCAAAAAGAGGAAGCGTTCCTCAAGGTGCAGGAGTATCTGCTTTCCAACGAGGCGCAGACCGCCATTGAAGCCACCGGGCGGCGTATCTCGCTGAACGGCGTTTCACAGCAGAACAAGGCGGTATTCAACGAGAACTGGGGGATAGATACCACCCGTATATTATCCCCGATAACCATGCCAGCAGCGGACGTGCTGATGAACGCGCTGAATCTCTGGCAGAGCAGCTTCCGCAAGCCCTCGCTGACGGTGTACTGCCTTGATTACTCCGGCAGCATGAGGGGCAAGGGAAATGACCAGCTTGTTGAAGCAATGTCGCAGGTGCTGCTTCAGGAGAACGCAGAAGCGAATCTTTTGCAGGCAGGAGCGGGGGACATAAACATCGTTGTTATCTTCGACAGCAGCGTAATGAATGTCTATAACTGCGAAAGCGCCGACCCGGACAGCCTTATGGAGCTTTACCAGAACGTCTGCGAGGAGCAGATAGGCGGCGGCACGAACATCTACGCGGCGGCGCAGTACGCGGTGGAGCTTATTGGCGACTATTACGACCTGAGCGACTACACGGCGGCGGTGATACTTATGACGGACGGCGCTTCTGAGACCCTTTCCAGAGTGGATTTCGAGGATTTCTACCGCGAGTCCGGTAATGATATCCCGGTGTTCTCAATAATGTTTGGTTCAGCGGAGCGGGAGCAGCTGGACGGCATTGCGCGGCTCACCAACGCGAGGGTGTTCGACGGACGAGAGGACTTAGTGGGTGCATTCCGCAGTGTGAAAGGATATAACTGACGTGAAAAGCTATGACAAAAAGGAAACGGCGGCGGGGATCCTGGCGGGAGTAATTGCGGCGGGACTGTTCTTGCTGCTTCTGTTTGCGGTGAAGTGGAATTTCTTTATTTCTCTGGCGATAGCTGCGGCGGCTTATGCGGGGTTTTCGCTGCTGTTCCGCCCGGTGAAGAAGCTGGGCGGTGTGGACGCAGACAGCATTGACGGCGGTGAGGAAATGCTAAGACGGCTTGAAGCGGCGCAGGAGGGTTTCCTGCGGATAGAAAGCTCCATGCGGCAGATAAACGACAGCTCGGTAAGGAGCGAAGCGGAGCAGCTACACGCGGCTTCAGCAAGGATAATCGAGTACCTGACATCGCACCCGGACAGGATATATGCGGCGCGGCAGTTCATCGACTATTATCAGGAAACGGCGGCGAAGCTGCTTTCACGGTATGCCGAGCTGGAATCTACCGGGCTTTGCACCGACGAGGTGCTGCGGCAGCGGACTGATACTCTTGAAGCGCTCAAAACGCTCAACCGCGCGTTCTCTCAGCAGTTTGAAAAGCTGATGAGCAGCGACATGACCGACACTGACGCGGAAATACGGCTGCTCAAACAGACGGTGAAGATGGAGGGCATTGAATGAAACCAAAGATCATTGGAGCCTTGATACTTGCGGCGGCAGCGGCTGCGGCTGGACTTTTCATGCTGTTCACCGAGTGTACGCAGGTAACTTCCCTCACCGGGTATCTCGGCGGCGAGAAGATAGGACTGTTCGAGGACGAGGAGATTGCTGAATACATCAGAAAGAACTACCGACTGGAGTTCGATTATTCCCGCGCAGGCTCGCTGGATATGGTGACGGCTGACCTGTCCGGGCGGGATTATCTGTTCCCCTCAAGCCAGACCGCGCTGGAATATTACCACGAGGTACACGGCAGCGGCAGTGGGGAGGAGATAGTGTTCAACACGCCGATAGTGCTGTATTCCCACCAGATAGTTGCGGACGCGCTTATTCAGCAGGGGATAGTAACACAGACTGACGGTGTATATTACGCGGACATGGAGAAGCTGACGGAGCTTATTCTTGAGGAAAAGCAGTGGAGCGACATAGGACTTTCTCAGCTTTACGGCAGCGTCTGCGTGGACACCACAGACCCGGCGCGATCCAATTCCGGCAATATGTTCGCGGCGCTGCTGGCAAATTCCCTGAACGGCGGCAGAACTGTGGACGAAAGCACTGTCTGGGACGTACTGCCCCAGTTAAAGGAGATATTCTCCCGGACAGGTTACATGGAGACCTCCTCCTCCGATCTGTTCAACCAGTTCCTGAGAATGGGCGTGGGCGCAAAGCCAATCATTGCTGGCTACGAGAGCCAGATTCTCGAATACGCTGCGGAAAACCCGGACGGCTACGCAAAGATAAAGGACGATATAGTGGTGATATATCCCTCGCCGACGGTGTGGTCAACGCACATTTATATTGCGCTTGACGAAGCCGGGAGGTCCGGCATAGACGCTCTTACCGACCCGGAGGTACAGCGGCTTGCTTGGGAAAATCACGGCTTTCGCACCAGCAGCTATGCAGGCGCAAGCGGAAACAGTTCAGTAAGCGGGATCCCGGAAAATATTACTGCGGTCATGAATATGCCGGGATACAATGTCATGAAACTCATTATTGAAGAACTAAGTTAAGGAGCGGATATGGCTGAAGAAATTACTCTCGCTTCACTGGTGAGGGCAGCCGGGAAGGATAGTATCCGGCAGGAAATACAAAAAGCAGCGGAGACTGCCACCCTCACATTTACCGTCGAGGAACGGCAGCAGATAGACAGGATAAAGCAGGAGCTTGACCTCACGGACAGCGTGACGGCGGTGGAATACGGCATAGGCAGCCAGCGGACGCTTGCGGAGTTCGCGGACAGAGTGCTTGACAATTCCGGCAAAGGCAGCGCAGATACCGCTGAGCAGTTACAGGCGCTTATCAACGAGATAAAAGCTCTGGACGCAGGCGTTGTGTTCAAGGACACGTTCTGGGCAAGAATACCGATTATCGGCACTCGTGCAAGGCGCATGAAGAAGCTGAAAAAGCGCTTTTCAAAGGCGCGTGTGCGGATAGAGCGGCTTGAACAACAGTTGGAGCGCTCCCGCATGGAGCTGCTCCGTGGCGCGGAGCTGTTCGATATGCTGGAGCAGGAGAATGCAAAATGTTTTCGGCAGCTGACGTTATACATTCAGGCGGGGAACGAGCAGCTTGAATATCTTCGAGCGACTGCGATACCGAAGCTTGCCGCCGAAGTCCAGCGTCAGAACGACCCAATGTCAGCGCAGCTCCTTTACGGCTTTGAGGAAAATCTTGCCAGGTTTGAGAGCCGTATACATGATCTGGAACTCAGCCGCACAATCGCGCTGCAATCCGCGCCGCAGATGAAGCTCATTCAGACCGGGAACAGCGTAATGGCACAGAAGATACAGAGCGCGGTTCTGAACACTGTACCCATCTGGAAGAACCAGTTCGCGGCGGCGGTAGGGCTTACCGACCAGACCGCAGTCTACAAGACCCAGCGGCAGCTTGACAAGGTGACAAATGCAATGCTTAATCGTAATGCCGAGATACTGCGCCAGAGCGCCGTCCAGACCGCCACAGAAAGCCGCCGCAGCGGAATTGATACTGAATCCCTGAAAAAGGCGAACGACAGCCTCATACGGGTGATAGAGGAAACCTTGCAGCTCAACAGGGAAAGCACCATGAAGCACCGTCAGGCGGAAGCGGAGCTTGGCAGAATAGAACAGCAGCTGCGTGGCGCGCTGTCGCAGGTCAGATAGATCCCGTTGAAATTAACCGAAATTTAATTAAAACGCGCTTTTGGATTTAATAGTTCTCCTGTATAATCTGATTGTACCTCAAAGATACAAAACTGAATGAAAAAGGAGAACACACAATGACAAAAGCAAGGAAAATCGTAGCTTCGCTCTGCGCGGCTGCCACCCTCGTTACCGCCGGTTCGGTGGGAATAGCTGCCACCGCTGCAAAGGACAACGCCGCAGCAAATACAGCAGTAGCTGCTGGCTATAACGGTACACTGCCGAAGTACATCTTCATGTTTATCGGTGACGGAATGAGCTTCCCCCAGACGCAGATCACCGCTGACTATTACAGCGCGCTGGCGGACACCAATGATAACGATATTCTTGAAGCAAAGAAGCGTCTCAACTTCATGAACTTCCCGGTGGTAGGCTCTGCGAATACTTACGACAGCAGCTCTTTCTGCCCGGACAGCGCTTCAACAGCGACCTCGCTTGCTACCGGAAATAAGACTTACAGCGGCACTATCAACATGGACGAAACCTTCACCGTTGAATACGAAACTATTGCTGAAAAGCTGAAAGATCAGCTCGGCTACAAGATAGGTATAGTGTCCACCGTAAACCTCAACCATGCGACTCCTGCCGCATATTATGCTCATCAGGCAAGCAGAAATAACTATTATGAGATAGGCGTTGAGATGGTGGAGAGCGACTTTGATTACTTCGCAGGCGGCGCTCTCAAAAAGCCCACCGGCAACAACAAGGATCAGACCAGCGTTTACGACCTCGCTGAACAGGCTGGCTACAATGTCATCACCACCTACGAGGACGCAGAGGCGCTGAGACCCGGCGATGGAAAGTCCATTCTCATCGCTGAGAACCTTGCGGACAGCGACGCCATGTCTTACAGCAACGACCGCGTAAATGGCGAGTGGACGCTCTCCGACTACGTTGAAAAGGGCATTGAAATGCTGGACAACGACAACGGCTTCTTCATGATGGTCGAGGGCGGCAAGATCGACTGGGCTTGCCACGCAAACGACGCAAAGTCCACCATTTCCGACACTCTCGCACTTGCAAACAGCGTAAACGAGGCTCTGGAGTTTTATAAGGAGCACCCGGACGAGACGCTCATCATCGTCACCGGCGACCATGAGACCGGCGGACTTACTATCGGTTATGCAGGCACAGATTATGACACCTACCTTACCAACCTCAAGAACCAGAAGCTCTCCTACGCTAAATTCGACAGCGATTATGTAACCAAGTACAAAGAAAACAACACTTCCTTCAAGAGTGTTCTCAAGGACATAAAAAAGCTGTTCGGTCTGATGACTTCCGACGATAAGGACGCTGACAGCAACCCCAACCTTGTGCTCACCGACTATGAGTACAACAAGCTGAAAGCGGCTTACGACAAGACAATGAGCGGCGAGAAGGTTGAAACGCAGGAGGAATATCTGCTGTATGGAAGCTATGAGCCGCTTACCGTTACCATCACCCACCTGCTGAACAACAAGTCCGGCGTAAACTTCGCTTCCTACTCCCACACAGGACTTCCGGTAGCTGTATATGCAAAGGGTGCTGGTTCCACACTGTTCAACGGCTACTATGACAACACCAAGATTTACGACAAGCTCGCAGCGCTGACAGGCGTTAAGTAATACTAAGGCAATACCGCATAATTATTGTCGTTTGATTGCGCCGTCAGATTTTTCGTCAGATTGAACAAATTGAGCGCAGGCGGGCTGGCGCCCGTCAAGCGAAATTTGGGCAATATGACGGAAAATATGCAAGCAAGCGGACGGCAAAGGCGTTAGCCGGTAATTGTGCGGTGTTGCCCTAATATTTAATCGACTTATAGACAAAGTCTATAAGTCGATGTCGCCGAAGCGGCGGTTGTCAAAACCAAGGGTTTTGAAAATGGGAACCTCTAAAAACCGGTTTGAAAAGGGAAAATGGATAGAGTGAACCGAATGCGAGGAAAGCCGACGACGCAAGGCTGTATGCCAGCGTTTTGCCGTAGGCATAATGCGGCTAGTGAGGTTTGACGAAGCAGGCGGTGTGCTCTGCACATTTTCACTCAAACAAGGTTTTTAGAGGTGACCAAATGTTAATATTGAACGGCTTCTTTTACGGCTTCGCCGAAACCCCGCTTTGCGGGATAATCTGAAAAAATCCACCAGAATTCTCCGCTTTCGTTTCGGGAGCGGAGAAATTCGGTATATAGAGAGGAATTTATGAAGAAGATCAGTCCAGAAAAGATACGGTATTACACTCCGGTTTTAGTCACAGTTATTGCAATAATCTTGCTGATATTCCTACCCACAGGCTTTGAGAACAAGCTGATATATCAGGGAACAGAGCGGGTCAGTGCCCGTGTCATTTCCACCGACGACAGCATGATAATCGACACCGGGCTGGTGCGCTCCGGCGAGCAGAGCTGTGAGATAGAGTTCCTTGAGGGAACGTACAAGGGGCAGACTTACACCGCTGTGAATATGCTTTCCGGCTCGCTTGAGGTTGACAAGGTTTTTGTTCCAGGTGACGTCGCCTATGTACGAATTTCACACCATGACGGCGAGATACTCTCGGTGTCCATGACCGACCACTACCGTCTGCCATGGGAATTGCTGCTTGTGGTGATATTCGTTGTGGCGCTTGTGTTATTCGCCGGTCAGACTGGTGTTCGGGCGGTGCTGTCTTTTGTTCTCACGATACTGATGATATGGAAGATCGTTGTTCCGCTGTATCTGAACGGAGTGTCGCCGATAATTTCCGGCATTGCGATAACCGCATTTCTTTCGGTGATGATAGTGTCGCTGGTGTATGGCTTCGATAAAAGGTCGGCGGCTTCATCGCTGGGAATAATAATCGGGTTGGGCTTCACAGCGGCGTTGGGGGCGATATTCACCCGGCTGATGAATATTCACGGCGCGGTGATGACAGGTTCGGAAAGCCTGCTGTACTGCGGTTTTCAGGATCTTAACCTCACCGAAATATTCATGGCGGCGATCTTCATTGGATCCTCCGGCGCTATGATGGACCTGTCGGTGGACATCACCTCCGCAGTAGATGAGGTGGTACACAAAAAGCCGGACATCACTCCGTGGGAGGCGGTGAAATCCGGCATTACCGTGGGCAGAGCCGCAATGGGCACGATAACCACTACGCTGCTGCTGGCATACTCCGGCAGCTGTATCACGCAGCTGATGGTGTTCATGGCGCAGGGTACTCCTCTGGACTGCATATTGAACTACAAGTACATCGCCGCAGAGCTGGTACATACCGTTGCAGGCAGCTTCGGCATAGTGGCAGTGGCTCCCGTGACGGCGCTGGCGGCGGGGCTTCTGCTGGCGCACAGTACTGAGGCAAAACGCTGACGGCTTGGTACGCATCTTGCTTGCATC
>JBJFGA010000223.1:0-10984 GCA_051892275.1 Oscillospiraceae bacterium
GTTATTCACGCGGGAGTTGGCATGAAGCTAAACTTCGGCTGGCTTCGAAAGTACGTTATCGAGTACATGGAGGACCTTGCGGACGTAGGCTTTACCGCCAAGACCCTTACCACCATACTTACCGACCACTGCAACGAGCTTTACGGCGGCGAACCGGGCGACGATACAACGGTCTGCACCGTAAAGATACGCAAGAGAGAGCCTATGAACCTGCTGATAGGTCCGCCTGTGGACAGGAACGACTGCAGCAAGATGATGTCGCTGTTCTTCTCAAAGGAGGGCAAGCACATTGTCTGCGGCGGCTCGACCTCTACGATCGCGGCGGAATATCTCCAGAAGCCCATAAAGCCCTGTCTTGACTTCTACGACCCCGAAATACCGCCCACTGCGGAGATCGAGGGCGTCGACCTTGTAACAGAGGGCGTTATCACCATAAACAAGGTGCTCAAATACGCCCAGAACTATCTTGAGGACAACGAAAGCTACACACAATGGAGCTACAAGAAGGACGGTGCTTCTATGATCGCAAGGCTGCTGTTCGAGGAAGCGACCGACATTAATTTCTACGTTGGCAGGGCGATCAACCCCGCTCACCAGAACCCCACCCTGCCCATAAACTTCAATATCAAAATGCAGCTTGTAAGCGAGCTTGCGGAATGTCTGAAAAAGATGGGCAAGAAGATCAAAGTAAGCTACTTTTAGCCGCCAGATTTCTTTCCGGCTTGTGCGGCGAAGTTTTTCTCAAATATCCCTAAAGTAAACGCTCCCCAGCGCAAACTGGAGAGCGTTTCTTTTGATATTCAGCACCCCGGACGGTGCGATCATGCAGGAGTTTTATCCGCGCCGCAGCGCAGCCGAACCCCTCTGCACGCTTTGCATGTGCCAGGTATTATTTTATCTGTACAAATTCTGTGCCTTATAGCTTGTGTGAAGTATCTCGTGCGCCTTGTGAGAATTTGGCTCGCCTAAGAACTCCTTGTACAGCGCCTGTATATCGGGATTTTCATGAGAACGGCGCAGTGTGCAATTATCATCAATGCCGTAAAGCACCTTTGCACGTTCCGCGCGAATATCAGTGAAGTTGCGGACGCTTGCAGGCTGGATTATCTGTCCGCCGCCGTTTACACAGCCGCCGGGACACGCCATTATCTCGATGAAATCGTAGCTTGCTTCTCCTGCTTTGATCTTCTTGAGAAGCGTTTTCGCGTTTGCCAGACCGCTTGCGACTGCGACCCTTACGGTCTTGCCGCCAACGTCGTACTGCGCTTCCTTGATCCCCTCAACGCCGCGCACCTCTTTGAAATCAACAGGAGCGTCGTTGTTCTCGCCGGTGAGCTTCCATGCCGCCGTGCGCAGAGCCGCTTCCATAACTCCGCCCGTTGCGCCGAAGATAACTGCCGCGCCGGTATATGTGCCAAGCGGTGAATCGGGCTGCTCGTCGGGAAGCTCGCGGAACATAATGCCCTCTTTCTCGATAAGCCGCGCCAGCTCTCTCGTGGTGATCGAAATGTCAACATCGGGAACTCCAGCCGCCGCCTGATCCTCACGATCCTTCTCGAACTTCTTCGCGGTACACGGCATAACCGAAACGGAAACAACATCTTCCGGATTCAGACCGAGCTTCTGCGCGTAATAGGTCTTGACGATCGCGCCAAACATCTGCTGCGGCGATTTACAGGTAGACAGGTTCGGGATAAACTCCGGGAAATAGTTCTCGCAGTAACGTACCCAGCCGGGAGAGCAGGACGTGATCATCGGCAGTGTGCCGCCGTTCTGCACTCTGTCGAGGAACTCGTGCGCTTCCTCCATAATGGTGAGGTCAGCCGAGAAATTGGTGTCGAACACCTTATCAAAGCCAAGCCGGCGCAAAGCCGCGTACATCTTGCCTTCAACATTCGTTCCTATCGGATAGCCGAACGCCTCGCCGAGGGACGCGCGGACAGCGGGCGCAGGCTGAACAACGACCGTCTTTGTCGGGTCGGCAAGAGCCGCCAGCAGCTTGTCGGTGTCGTCCTTCTCGCCGAGCGCACCGGTCGGACAGGCAACAATGCACTGTCCGCAGGAAACGCAGGCGGTGTCCGCAAGGTTCATATCAAATGCGGACGCTATCTGAGTTGCAAATCCACGCTCATTCGCACCGATAACGCCTATTCCCTGGGTAACTCCGCAAGCGGCAACGCAGCGGCGGCAGAGTATGCACTTGGAGTTGTCGCGGTACATGTGAGCGGCGGAATCGTCGATCGCCACGGCAGGGTTTTCGCCCGCGAACTTATTCTCGTCAATGCCGTATTCATTGCACAGCGTCTGAAGCTCGCAGTTTCCGCTTCTCTTGCAGGACAAACACTCCTTCTTGTGATTGGACACGATAAGCTCAAGAGTGCTCTTGCGGCTCGCCATAACCTTGGGAGAGTTAGTGACGATCTCCATTCCCTCGTTTACGGGATATACGCAGGACGCAACAAGCGTTCTCGCACCCTTAACTTCAACAACGCAGATACGGCACGCGCCGATCTCGTTTATCTCTTTTAAGTAACACAACGTTGGGATCTTTATTCCCGCGTACCGCGCCGCCTCTAAGATGGTGCTGCCCTCGGGGACGGAATAATCCCTGCCGTTAATTTTTATATTAACCATATTCTTCTCCTTATATTGATCTGCAAATCCCATGGCGATTTACTACTTACTGATTGCGCCGAACTTACAGTTGGACGCGCAGAGACCGCACTTGACGCACTTGCTCGTATCAATGCTGAACGGCTTCTTCAGCTCGCCGCTGATAGCTCCCACGGGGCATTTCTTTGCGCAAAGCGAGCAGCCCTTGCACAGCGAGGGATCGATCTTATACGAAAGCAGGCTCTTGCAGACCCCGGCAGGGCACTTTTTATCCCTGACATGGGCTATATATTCATCTTTAAAATAGCGCATAGTTGACAGAACCGGGTTAGGAGCGGTTTGTCCAAGTCCGCAAAGCGCGTTGTCCTTGATATAGTAGCAAAGCTCCTCAAGCTTGTCGAGATCCTCCATTTCTGCCTTTCCTTCGGTGATCCTGGTGAGTATCTCGTACATTCTCTTGGTTCCTATACGGCAGGCAGTGCATTTGCCGCAGCTCTCGTCAACGGTGAATTCGAGGAAGAACTTGGCGATATCCACCATACAGTTGTCCTCGTCCATTACGATAAGTCCGCCCGAACCCATCATAGAGCCGATCGAGATAAGGTTGTCGTAATCGATCGGGATATCCAGATGTTCAGCAGGAATGCAGCCGCCGGACGGTCCGCCGGTCTGAGCCGCCTTGAACTTTTTGCCGTTCGGAATACCGCCGCCAATGTCCTCGATGACTGTGCGGAGCGTTGTTCCCATAGGAACTTCAACAAGTCCCGTATTGCGGATCTTGCCGCCGAGCGCAAATACCTTTGTACCCTTGGACTTCTCCGTACCCATTGAAGCGAACCACTCGGGTCCGTTCAGAATGATCTGACAGACATTCGCGTAGGTTTCAACATTGTTGAGGATAGTAGGCTTTGCGAACAAGCCCTTTACAGCGGGGAAAGGAGGACGGCATCTCGGCTCGCCGCGGTTGCCCTCGATAGAGGACATGAGCGCGGTCTCCTCGCCGCATACGAACGCGCCCGCTCCGAGTCTTAAGCCAAGACGGAACGAAAATCCCGTGCCAAAAATGTTATCGCCAAGCATTCCGGCTTCTTCCGCCTGCTTGATTGCGATGGTCAGACGCTCAACGGCTATCGGATACTCCGCACGGACATATATGTAACCCTGATTTGCGCCGATAGTGTAGCCTGCTATCGCCATAGCCTCGATAACGCTGTGCGGGTCGCCCTCAAGCACGGAACGATCCATAAATGCGCCGGGGTCGCCCTCGTCGGCATTACAGCAAACGTACTTTTGGTCGCTTACGGAAGCCTTTGCGAACTGCCATTTACGTCCCGTGGGGAAGCCCGCGCCGCCGCGTCCGCGAAGTCCCGATCTCAGCATAACGTCGATAACATCGTCCTGCGACATTGACGTGAGCACCTTATAGAGCGCCTGATAGCCGTCGCGGGCTATGTACTCCTCGATATGCTCCGGTGAGATAAGTCCGCAGTTGCGAAGCGCCACGCGGTGCTGATGCGCGTAGAATTTCGTTTCGTTAAGCGACTTTATAGTGTCGTTGTCAACGGTTTCCGCATAGAGATATTTCTTGACGGGAACGCCGTTCTTGAGGTGACTTTCAACGATCTCGGGAACATGCGACAGTTCCATTTTCGAGTAGAACGTACCCTCGGGGTAAACGATCATAATGGGACCCAAAGCACACAAACCGAAACAGCCGGTTTTAATGACGTTTACTTTGCCCTCAAGTCCCTGAAGCCGGATCTCCTCCTCCAGCTTTTCGATTATCTTCATAGAGCCGGACGAGGTACAGCCCGTACCGCCGCAGACCAAAACGTCCCTGACATCGCCTGCACTGCCGTCAACGCGAACCTTTACGACCTCTGCGGCTTTGGCTTTGACAGCGTTAAGCTGATCTAAAGTGTTAATTCTATCCATAGTCGGATTTCCCTTTCTAGGGTATCCCTGAAACCGGAACACGAGCAGCTCCCCGTATATGACCCGTATCTTACGCAGGGCGAGAAGCCGCACATACTGATGATACAAGCCGTTGAAAAGCTGTCATGAAGGAGTTTCTAAAGACGCCCTCTATGTATTATCATTTATACTTCTCCAGTATCTTATCCACATCGTCCACGGTAAGCCTTCCGTAAACGTCGTCGTTGACGGTAATAACGGGAGCCAATCCACACGCGCCTATACAGCGGCACGCGTCAAGTGAGAATTTACCGTCGGGAGTGATCTCGCCGTTTCCAATGCCGAGCCTCTCCTGAAACTTATTGAAGATGTCGCCCGCACCCTTGACATAACAAGCCGTTCCCAGACAAACAGAAATTCTGTATTTTCCCTTTGGGTTGATAGAGAACTGGGCGTAAAACGTTACGGTTCCGTACACCTTTTCAAGCGGTATCTCCAGGGCTTCCGCTATTATGGTCTGGACCTCAATGGGCAGATAACCGTAAATGTCCTGAGCCTTCTGGAGAATAGGCATAAGCGCACCGGGATCGTCCTTATGCTCGGCGATCACCGCACGAAGCCGCTCTTCCTGCTCGGCAGTCCCCGAAAAGGGAACAGCACTTTTCTTTAATGCCATGTTATAGCCTCCTGTTGAAGATTTATCGTACAATAGCTTACGATAATAATATTTTAACACATTATTTTTGAAAAATCAAATGAATTTCCTTACTTCAGGAATTTTTTTTGTAGAATTTTGTATAAAGAAAATGGTGAATTTGCACAAAAACCAGTCAAGTATGTATAAATGACAGGCAACAGCATTTTCTGCCAGCAGGGCGAAGTATTATAAGCCGGTTTCCTGATTGCCGCAAAAAACGAGCGCGGTCAATTCTGACCGCGCTTCTGTGAAAGATTATGTGTTATGTACAAGAGGACGAAGCAACCATTTCGAGCAGCTTGCCGGCTTCGTTGTCAAGGCGCTCGGCAGTGTTCTGCGCGCGGTTTGCTATCTCGGTGTTGCTCTGTACGACCTCGGATATCTTATTCATTCCTACGACCGCCTCATCGATCGACTGAGCCTGCTGTATCGTTGCAGAGGCAATTTCGGAGATCAGCTTTGTGCTCTCGTCAATGCTTATTGTGGTTTCGTTAAGCTGAGCGGCAGTTTCATCAACTATCACTGTTCCATTTTCTACTGCGTGAATGGTTTCGTCAATAAGCTCCGTTGTGTCCTTTGCAGCCTCTGCGGATTTTATCGCAAGGTTTCTTACTTCGTCGGCAACGACCGCAAAGCCCTTTCCGTGCTCCCCTGCACGCGCCGCCTCGATGGACGCATTAAGCGCAAGTATGTTTGTCTGGAACGCGATGTCCTCGATCGTCTTTACAATATTGCTTATCTTCTGCGAAACCTCGCTTATCTGCGTCATTGAAGCCTGCATATTGCTCATGTTCTCGAGATTTGTGCGAAGCTGCTCGTTTGTCTTCTCTGCGATGGCATTCGCATTCTTTGCAGCCACCGCATTGTCGTTTACGTCCTTGGATATCGAAGCAAACGCAGCGGACAGCTCTTGTATGGTCGCCGCCTGTGTTGTCGCGCCATCGGAAAGCTGACCCGAAACACTATCCATCTCCTGCGCGTTGCTGTTTATACTGCGGGATATCTCGTCTATCTTTCCAAGAAGCTCGGTCATCGAGGCGTTTGTCTTTTCCGTAGCGTCGATGTTTGCCTTAACATTGTCGACCATACTGTTGATACCGTCGCTTAGTGTGCAGAACTCGTCACAGGTCCTCACGTCTGCGCGGACGCCGAAGCTTCCCTCGCTTATCGCCTTGATATCACTTGTGATACGGGTCATTCCGACAATGATATCCTTGTTTATCGTCTTAATAACGATAAATGCAAGAATAGCGATAACCAGCACTGCGAGCAGAGTAACTATACCAGTAAGCAGCGCAGCCTCTCCCATGACCTCTGCCGTGGGAATAAGCGAAGCAAGGTAATACTCGTCGGTTTCGATGACCTTTGAGAAATATGAGCCGCCGTCCACAACAAAGGTCGTGGTTGAGCCGACGCTGTTCTTCAGCGCGTCCTCGCTTATCCCGGTCTCGGATATATTCCTGCCGATGTAATCTTCCCTGAATATTGCCGCGACCGTCATATCCTCTTTATTCACTGCAAGTATCGTGCCGGAAGTGCCGACCTTTATGTTGCCGAGGATAATATTAGGCTGGGTGGCTTCAAGGGTCTTAACAAGACGAACCGGCTCCATGCCTATCTGCACTATACCGGTAGAATCGCGTCTGGGAACGCCGACATATTGAAACAGTATACCTGCCGCGCCGTTGGGCTGCGGTTCCTGTGCGATTTCAAGGGTGTTGTCGGTGAGTATCTGAAGAAAAGGCTTGGTCTGTTCAGATGAACTGAAATCAAAGCCGTAATACCCGGGAATTGTACCCCAGTAGATAACGCCGTTTTCATCAGTTACATGAAGCTCGTCCACATCAAGCATTACACGAATGCGTTCAAGCTCTTCCGCGTCCTCTAGCGTCGCCGGATTCAGCCGTATCATCTCTGCAAAAGAGTTTGCCTTTGATATGTAGTCAACATTGAGGTTCTCGGTAAGCTCGGATACCGTCACCTTGCTCTCCTCGATTTTTGCAACCGCGTCCGCAAGCCGCTCGTCGGAAGTAAGCTCTGCGTTCTGGCGGGACATCACCCACTGAAAGGCAAACACAAGCAAAGCCATCAGCAAAATGGAGATAACAGCATTCGTCGTTATCTTTTTCATCATTATTTTTTTCATTACTCCACCCTCCGCACAAATAAAAGCTGTCCCGGCAAAAAAGCGCATTATTCGCCAAAACAGCAAATCGGTATTTTCATATCAGTAATTTTATGTGACTTTAGGCAGCACCGCATATTTATCGTCCTGCGGCAGCTGTCCCAAATGGGCGGCAGGATATACAGCCCGTCTGTGGACAACATGCGGCAAAGGCGGTAGCCGGTAATTGTGAGGTGTTGCCTATATACCTCATTTATGAAAATACAGTCTTACAAGTCATATTATAGCACAAACAGTAAAAATTTGCAATATTTTTTTTCAAAAACTGCTCCCGTATCAGCCGGGGCAATTCTTTGCAGTTTTTTGCAGTTGGGCACGGCGTATTCTTTAGGCACAGAAAGGAGCTTTCCACAATGAACGAAAACATCAGCAAAACGACCACAGCCGCCGAAAGATACCCGTTCCTGCGGGGCAGAAAGGAGGTGTGAGCATGGAAAAGAGATTTTTCTGGTTCAAGCTGCGCGACAGCTTTTTCAACGAGACCTACATCAGGGTCATGCGCACGCTCCCCCAGGGCGACAGCCTTGTTATCACCTACCTGGAAATGGCGCTGTATTCGCTCAAAACCAACGGCGTGATAGAGTTCGGCGAGCTTATGCCGTCGCTGGACGAGGAGATAGCGATTGCGATAAACGAGCCTGCGGAGAGGGTGAAAAAGACCGTCGAGGTGCTGATAAAAGCCCGCGCCGCCGAGTTTGACGGGAACGACCTTGTCCTCACCGAGATGATGAAGCTGATGGGGGCGGAATCCACCAGTGCAGAAAGAATGCGCAAACTGCGTTCACGAAAAAGCAACGAGACTTCTGTCACTTCCGCGTCACAATGTGACAAAACAGAAACGTCACATGTAGCAAAAAGCGTGACGACAGAGATAGAGATAGAGAAAGAGAAAGAGATAGAGATAGAGCAAGAGATAGAGATAGAGCAAGACGCCCCCTTACCCCCCGTGGGGGAAGCGCCCGATTACGCCGCAATTATCGAGCAGTTCAATTCTATCTGCACGGCTCTGCCGAAAGTACGCGCCCTGACCGAGCCGAGGAAGAAGGCTATCAGGTCTGCCCTTAACAGGCTTGGGCGGGAGGAATTGACCGAGCTGTTCCGAAAGACAGCCGCAAGCGACTTTCTGTGTGGGAAAAAAAGAGACTGGAAAGCAAGCTTTGACTGGATATTAAAGCCCGCCAACCTCACCAAGATACTTGAGGGGAACTTTGACAACTCTTCCCCGCCAGTGCCCGAGCAGATAGATTACACCTGCGGAGGGAAGTATGTAAATGCGCTTTCTGCGGCAGAAAGTGACGAATTATTATTTTAGGTCACCTCTAAAAACCTTGTTTGAGTGAAAATGTGCAGAGCACACCGCCTGCTTCAGTCAACAAGCGAAAGCTTTGCGGCGACGGCGTCCGTGCCGTCGCTTTGGGCTTTCGCTATGCAACATCGTGTTGCACCTCCTCGCAAGGCATACAGCCTTGCGTCGTCGGCTTTCCCTGCATTCGGTTCACTCTACCCATTTTCCCTTTTCAAACCGGTTTTTAGAAGTACCCTTTAGGAGGTCGAATTTATGTTTGAAGAAGTTATCAACGGCATTTCAGAAGCCTGCCACACGAATAATCCCCAGACCAACGCCGATTATACCGACGAAAACGGCTTGCTTATCTGCGGAAACTGCCGCACGCCGAAACAGACCGACGTGGTAATACTCGGCAACACTATGCGCGTTTACTGCGCGTGCAGGTGCGCCATGGAAGCCCGAGAACGCGAGAAAGCAGAGAGCAGAGCCGTAGAAGCGCGCATGCGAGCCGAGCGAATGCGGCAGGAGGGCTTCTACGACAGCGCCTACCTCTCGATGACCTTTGAGCGCGACGACAGACCACAGCACAGACTTTCCCGGGCTTCGCGGCACTACGCCGAGGTATTCTCCCCCACCGCCGAACAGCACGGCATTGTGTTCACGGGGAATGTCGGCACGGGCAAGACGTTTTACGCCTGCTGTATCGCAAACGCGGTGATAGACCGTGGGTTTTCCGCTTGGGTGACAACGCTTCCGCCGCTTATCAGGGCGTTGTCCGACCGTGTTTCGGCAAAGGAAACCATCGAGCGCATTCAGAGGATAGACCTGCTTGTGCTGGACGACCTGGGCGCTAACTCCCCCAACGATTACACCACCGACAAGATGTTCGAGATAGTGGACGCGCGATACCGCTGTGGAAAGCCGTTTATTGTCACGACCAACCTTTCCGCCGACGATACCCAGTACCCTTCCCTCGCTATGCGCCGTATCTTCGACCGGCTGAACGAACGGTGCAGGACAGTCGTTGTGGACGGCGAATCAAGGAGAAAGAAAAAAGCCTCCGCTTTGTATTGATCGTGCGATCGCGCAGTCGGAACTGCCGTAAAAGGTTCAGGCGAAAGGCGGGCGGAACAGAATATCTCCGCTGAATTGCTCCAGCGGAGATCGCTATAATATTCCTGCGTTATGCAGTGAAGCCGCATTGCAAAGCCGTTTTTCAGCCTTTCACAGCTTCCCCGGCGGCAACTGCTCAAAAAGACAGCGAAGACCCTTTCGTCCTCGCTGTTCAGTTGCGGTCACGCTAAACCATAAGTTCTGTTCAGTATTGCAGACGCGTCCATTGCGTTCATTTGTCCGTCGCCGTTGAAGTCCGGAGCGTTGTCTGGCGCCGCCGCTTATCCTATCAAGGTCATAAAGCACTCCGAAACCTTTACGTCATGAGAGCCGCCGTCCGGTCTGACCAGGTAAGCGGGGAAATACTCGCGGTCTATGCGGTCTATAACATAATCCGTGCTGACTATCTCGCCCTCGAACGATGTCTGTCCGGGTACGGAGCATTTCACCCTATTGCCCGGTGTGAAACGATATTCAAGCCTGTCAATGCTGTTTACTCCTCCGGATATACTCGTTAATTCCTCATCTGATATAAGTGTTTCGCTGATTTCTTCCTGTTTCATAGTAATGTACCTTTCCTTTCGTTTTGAAATAGTTTTTCAGATATAAGATCAACGTACTCTGCATATACGTCCTCAAAGATCATCCAAAGTGGACCATTCTTCATCGCAGATGACGCATTATTCGGATCGAAAATAGAAATAATTAGTTAAGGTCACCTCTAAAAACCTTGTTTGAGTGAAAATGTGCAGAGCACACCGCCTGCTTCGTCAAACCTCCTCGTAAGGCATACAGCCTTACTTCGTCGGTTTTCCTCGCATTCGGTGCACTCTACCCATTTTCCCTTTTCAAATCGGTTTTTAGAGGTTCCCTTAATAAAAACCATGTGAGTTATGAAAGATTGTGCAATATTATGGTAATATATGGTATATAAATACTTCATTTGTTGTCCTTTATGTGTTATAATATATATGATATCGGATAATGCCCGTTGGGTATAGTACACAAATCGGTAAAGGGATAATTCCTGCGCCGAAAAAATAATCGTTTCACTTAGAAGGAGGAACACAATTATGATGATTACTGTTGACAAGAATGATCCTGCTCTGAAGCTGACCTTAAGCGGCAGACTGGACACCACCACAGCCCCGGAGCTGGAAAAGGTCATTGAAGC
>JBJFGA010000224.1:0-2697 GCA_051892275.1 Oscillospiraceae bacterium
TTCGTTCTCAAGAGCGGTTGCTTTTTCCTTTAAGGTGGGGTAGTCTTCTGGTCTTGTGATGTGTTCTATCAGAAAGATGAGTCTATTGAGTGAAGTAAGCTTTGAGTCAATGTTGATGTTGCAGATACGTGCGCCGTCGAGTATTTCTTGATAGGTCATACTTTATTCCTTTCTTTGTTCATTAAAATTTATAACATGAACATTATACTACAATGACTGAATAAAGTCAAGCATAAAATCAAGAAAATTGGCGCGATTATGATACAGTTTATAGGAGGGTTTATGGCATTAATTGTAAATCTCTTTGGAAGCCCGGGAACGGGAAAATCAACTGGCGCGGCATACATATTTTCTAAACTGAAGTTAATGGGATATAATACCGAGCTTGTTACTGAGTATGCGAAAGACTTGACATGGGAAGAAAACTGGGAAAGACTGTCTAATCAGGCAGTGGTATTTGGAGAACAACTCCAGCGTATCAGCCGCTGCTTTGATAAGGTCGATGTGATTATAACTGACAGCCCTTTTCTTATGGGGACTCTTTACAACAGTCATCCCGCCCTTGGGCAGTCATTTATAAAGTGCGTTCGCGATGCCCATAATTACTACAGCAAGGATTCAGCAAATTATTTCCTTGTGCGAGTAAAGCCTTATATGGCGGTTGGTAGAACGCAAACCGAGAAACAGTCAGACAATCTTGCACAGAGAATTGAAGAAATGCTTTCTGAAACCAAGCAGGAGTATGTAACAGTTCCCGGTAATTCCTGTGGATATGATTTTATCATAACAGATGTGATTAAGCAGTTAAAGAAAAGAGGTGTAGACTGTGCTATATCTGGATAATGCGGCGACAACCGAGATGTATTCGTCTGTTAAGGAAGCAATGATAGACGCGATGGATTATTATGGAAATCCATCGCCTAAGTATTCTGCCGGAAAATCAGCGAGAAACTTAGTTGAGAAAGCCCGAGGAGTATGTGCGGCTTCAATAAATGCGAAGCCCGGAGAGATTTATTTCACCTCCGGCGGTACAGAATCTGATAACTGGGCGATAATAAATGGTGTTAAGGATGGCTGGACGTATGGAAGAAGTTGTATAGTAACAAGCCGGGTGGAACATAAGGCTATCCTAAATGCAGTTGAACGATCAGGCAGCTACGGTGTTAGTGTAAGATATGTTGAAGTGGGAAAAGACGGAACAATTGATATTGATACTCTTGAGGCGTACCTTGCTTCAGAACCCATATCACTTGTTTCCATCATGATGGTAAATAACGAGATTGGAACCATTCAGCCAATAAAGGAAATTGCAAGACTCTGCCACAAGTATGGAGCTCTTTGCCACACCGACGCAGTTCAGGCTTATGGCAAGATTGAAGTTGATGTGAAAGACCTTGATGTTGACATGCTGTCTGTATCCGCTCACAAGATACACGGCTCTAAAGGTATCGGCTTCTTGTATTGCAAGGAGGGTGTTCCCCTTAACCCGCTTATTGTTGGTGGTGGGCAGGAACGAGGTATGCGTTCGGGTACAGAGAACACCATTGCCATAGTTGGATTTGGTGCAGCGGCTAAGGTGATAACTCCATTCAATCCAGATTGTGCTTATAAGAGAGATTATAATTGTAGATATGCGCTTAAGCTCCTTGCCGAGAGAATACCTGAGTTTCAGAATAACGTTCCGGGGAATACCGATTACTCTGCCGGGATAATTAATTTTAATGTCGGCAACATTTCGGGCAGTGGGCTTGTACTCTTGCTAGACTCGGAAGGAATAATGATTTCAAACGGGTCGGCTTGTGATTCAAGCAGCATTAAGCCGTCTCATGTTCTTACCGCAATTGGCGTTCCCGAAGACCTTGCGATAAACAGTTTTAGAGTATCGTTTACCGGAGAGGAATCTCAAAGTGATATTCAGTTTTTTGTAGACAAGTTTGCGGAGTGTTACAATAGATTAAAGAAGATTGAGGTGATAACTAATGGCAATAATGGTTAAGGCTACGCAGGCGATTACCGCGCGGAACATATATGATATACTTGGCAGATTAAAGGACGTTAATTCTAGCGTGCTGCTTGTAAAGGATTCTCATGCAGCGAATGCTAAGTCTTTGCTTGGATTAATGTCTTTATCTGTGTGCGCCGGAGAAGTGTTTGAGCTAGTAACAAAAGCAAGTGATGAAAGCCGCGTGCTGGAACTGCTGGGAGAGTATTTCGTGAGGGAGAAGTAATATGAGGTTATCAACAACTGACAAAGTGGTGATGGCAACGGCTGGTGTTTTAGCAGTAGTACTGTTTGTTATTTCCCCACTGATAACATTTGGTCTTGGATATGTTGGTGGATTAATTCTGAATATGGCGGTCGGAGAGACGTTAGCGAACGGGCTAAATATAGTACTCGGTACGACTAGGTTTACGCAGGAGTCTATCCCGCTTGTTTGTGGGACGCTTGCAATAATAGGGAGCTTCTTTAAGGCGAGTTGCGTCAATTCGCGCTCATTTAACAGAAAAGAAAGAGAGTAATTAATGGCAGAAACCAAATACATAAAATCACCACTGAACTACACTGGAGGAAAGCATAAACTTTTGCCTCAGATAATTCCGTTATTCCCAGAGGGTATAAGGACTTTTGTTGACTTATTTGGTGGAGGCAGAAATGTCACAGTAAATGTAAAAGCGGAGAGAACGATATATAACGAC
>JBJFGA010000225.1:0-2688 GCA_051892275.1 Oscillospiraceae bacterium
AGAAGCAGTTGCAGAACAGCGGCTTCACCAGCACCGAAGCAAGACTTGCCGCAAACACTATCCTTGCGATTATGTCCGGATTGCGCCGGATATTCTGGTCGATAAAGTCCAGCCATTCTTCATAGTCGCCTTTCAGCGTGATAGCCGCATACCGTTTCTTGTAATCCGCCTCTCCGTCGAATACTACATCTTGAACATAGGGAACAAACTCCGCGCCCTCGCCCCGGTCTATCCAGCCAAGATGTGTTACGCATTCCCGGGTGGGTATAAGGTCGCCGGAAGCCTGCTCGATATCGTAGAAATAGTTGACGAGATTCCGGGCGGTTTCGCTGGTCACGGCTATGCCGTAGTCCGCCAGCTCGGTTATCTTGTTGGTGGTGGAGATCGTTTTCCGTTCAACTATGATCGTGCGCCAGCCCTTTTCCCGCCGAAAAGCTATCCGCACTTTCTCAATGCCGGTATCAATGTTGTTGAGCCGCTCCACCGGCATTATCGGGTGTGGGCAAGCCCAGCTCACGCCGTATTCGTTGAGCGTTCTGACGCCGGAAAAGTCGCACACCCACTTCCCGCAGGGGAGCGCCAGCGGCTGTGCGGGGAAATCGGTGTAGTTGCACACATCATTCGGGGAACCCTCCGGCTGACCTGCCAGAAACGCCTTGTACAGCGTGGGGAAATTCCGCACGCCTACACGCTTTGCCTGCTCGGACATCTTGGTGATGAGCTTCTGCTGCATGAATTTGTTGTCCTTATACAGATACACATATTCATACGGCTTGTCGCTGTCGAGGAAGTCCTCTTTGGTGTACTCCTCAATGCTCTTGGGGAACAGTTCGACAAGCGCTCCGGCGGTTTCGGGGGAAGCCCCGGCTGCTTCACAAATGGCTTCTGCTTCAGCTTTATCCACTCTTTCTCACCCCCGTCATTTCCTTGTATGTCCGCCAGTAGTAATAAAATATCTCCAGCATTTTTGCGGCGGTCTGGGACTTATCCGGCACGAACTCCACAGAAAAGCGGTATCGGTTGCCGCTCTGCCAGCTTTTCAGCGTGGAATACACCGGCGCGCCGATGTCCTCTTTTACGCGCTGCGGGTTCGCTTTCATCTGCCATGCCGGGACGCGGTAGCTCCGCAGTTCCTCCCAGCCGCCGATATTCTCGACTATCAGCGTTAGCTGCTTCGCGCACTGTGAAGCCGCGTAAAGCTCCTTTTCCAGCCGCCCCCGGTCGGAGATTATGTTGTTGTAAAGCTCGTCCACGTTTGCCTTGCGCTCAATCACGCAGGACAGCGAGAAGTCGCGCCCGTCCGCCGTGAATGAGTAGTCGCCGTAGTCCAGCTTGCGTTCCTCTGCGGGTACTCCCAGCGCCCCGAGAGCGGTCAGAATATGCTGGTTCTTCTGCTCCCGGGTGTCGTAGAGGATAGTTACTGTTTTGAGGAATGTTTTCTTGTCAATCGGCATGGGTGTTCTCCGGGAGGTGTTCGATGTCGTTCAGGGCAATAACTTGTATGCGGAAACAATATTTGCCGTTTGCTTTTGTCAACCCATAGCACACCGCTTGGCTATTTGTTTCGATTAGGTTCTTTATCGTTACAATTGAGCCGAGAGGGAAAGAATGTAACGGTCTTGTGTTACTAATGACTTTTACATACTCGCCTATCTTGAACTTAGGCTTTGGCTCGGGCTTGTCCTCCGGCTCGCCCATCAGCCTGCTGAACGCCAGCTTCGCGCCGACGGCGAAATCGAATGTATCATCGGGGCTGCACTTGGCAACGCCGACTTTCTTTACGTACTTCGCAACTACCTTGTCGCCGTGGCGGGTGATGGTGATTTCCTCATTCTGAACCGGCTCAAACATTTCATCTGTCCAGTTCCAATCTCCATCATCTTCTCTTATTTTGTATTCTCTTGTACAGAACGGATTAAATCCGAAAATCGTGACAACTTTGCCGCGATATTTTTCCATGCTTTTAGAAAAACCATTAGTCCCATATATTTTTCTAGCTTCCAGATCCTTGCGAACGCGCACTTTATCGCCGATCTTATATTTGTTCATATAAATTCCTCCTCAATTCAAAACGGATAATCATCATCGCTTGCCGCCGCCGAATTATCCGGCGCGGAGGGTACGGGTGGCGCTCCCGCTGGAACAGCCGAACCGCCCTGCTGCGCCTTTTCCCCGGTGAACGAAACACGGTCAGCGACCACCTCGTACCAAGTCGCTTGATTGCCGTTCTTGTCGGTGTAGGGGCGGGTAGTCATTTCGCCCTCGACAAGTATCATGCGCCCCTTGCCGAAATATTTCTGCACGAATTCCCCCTGCTGCCGCCATGCGACTACATTGAAGAAATCCGACTTCTTCTCCTCGCCCTGCTTCTGGAAACGGCGGTCAACCGCTATTCTGAACGAGCAGACGTTCACTCCCTGCGTGGTGGTTTTTAGTTACGGATCGGCGACTATCCGACCCATGAGGATTATTTTGTTGTACATGAGTACCTCCTGTTTTCAGCGCATTTCCCAGCGCCATATTCCGTTTTCTTCACGGTATACGAACCGCTTTCCGGCAGCCATGACCCGAACCTCAACAAGCGTATCCGCGCCGGTGTCGAACAGCAGGTCGTTCACATCGGAAAGCGTGATTATGCGCACTGTACTGCGGCAAGTCCCTTTTTCGTATACCTCTTTGACCTCCGCT
>JBJFGA010000226.1:0-10752 GCA_051892275.1 Oscillospiraceae bacterium
TGGGAATGGAAATCCTCAACGTCCGCCACGCTGTCAAGGATAATGCCGACAGAAATGTCGGTGTAGGACAGAATGATCGTGCAGGTGCGGTTGGTGTAGGGGATCTCCTCCTTGCCGAACCGGGTACGGATATCAACGATAGGCACGACCTTACTGCGCACGTTGATGATGCCCTTTATGTACTTCGGCACATGCGGCACCTTAGTGATATGCTGCATCTCGATTATTTCAGTAACATACTGTATCTCGATGCCGTATACCTGGTCGCCGATGAAGAAGGTCATAACCTTTCCCAGCACCGAGTTGTCTGTTGATAACTTTCTGTCAGTTGACTGCTGCTTTGCAACAGCCTCCTTGATAACGTCGTTTGTCATGTCTGTCCCCCCTTAACCGATAAGCGTGTTGGTGTCGATTATCAGCGAAATGCTGCCGTCGCCCATGATGGTGCAGCCGGAAAGCCCCTCGCCCTTGATGTTGTACTTGGTGAGGTAAGCCGGGAACGGCTTAACAACTACCTGCTGTTCACCGATAAGCTTATCCGCAAAGATACATACGCTCTTGTTGTCTGTTTCAACCAGCAGCAGGATACCGTCCTCCAGCTCGGTAATATCGGTGTCGATACCAAACTTCTCGTGCATACGGAGTATCGGGTAGCAAACGCCGCGTATCATTATCATCTCGTTGTTCTGTGTATCTCTCAGTATCTGGCTCGCCTCTGCCTTGAAGCTCTCGCGGATAGTCGCGATAGGCACCGTAAATACCAGGTCGCCTACGGTTATCTCCATACCGTCGATAATAGCCAGCGTGAGCGGGATCTTTATGATGAAGTTCGTACCAACGCCCTTCTTGCTGTCCACAACGATAGTACCGCCGCACTTCTCGACATTCGCCTTTACAACGTCCATGCCAACGCCGCGCCCGCTGAACTCGGTCACCTGCTCGTTAGTGGAAAATCCCGGCAGCAGGATAAGGTTCTGTATTTCCTTTTCGGTATATTCGCTCTCCGGCTTGGTGAGGACGCCCTGCTTTCTCGCCTTGTTGAGTATCTTCTCCGGGTCGATGCCTGCGCCGTCGTCCGATACAGTGATGATGACCTCGCCGGAAGCATTCTGTGCGGTGAGCTTGATCGTACCCTTCTCCGGCTTTCCGGCAGCGGTACGCTCGGAAACATTCTCCTCAATACCGTGGTCCATGCAGTTTCTTACAAGGTGCATCAGCGGATCCTGAAGGCTGTCCACGATGGACTTGTCAACCTCGGTCTCCTCGCCCTCAATAACGAAATCCACTTCCTTGCCCAGCTTCTTTCTCATGTCGCGGACGATTCGGTTCATCTTCTGGAATACGCCGGCAAGCGGTACCATTCTGATGGACATAACGGTGTCCTGAAGCTCGCTGGTGAGCTTTCTGAGCTGTCTTGCAGCCTTGTTGAAGCTCTCCAGCTCCAGCCCCTCAAGGTCGGGATTGGAAATAACCATGGACTCGGTCGTAATGATCTCGCCCACGATATCATGCAGCGCGTCCAGCTTGGCAAGGTTTACGCTGATAAGGTTCTGCTTCTGTGCGCCGCCCGCCGCAGCCTGTGCCTTGTCAACAGCAGCCTGTGCCTTCTCGACAGCAGTCTGCTCCTTCACGACCGGAGCAGGCGCAGGAGCAGCAGCCGAAGCCGCAGCGACCGGTGCAGCCACAGCCGCCGGTTCAGGCGGAAGCTCCGTCTTAGCCGGCTCGGGAGCCGGTTCAGCCGCAGGCTGGCTCACGACCTCATAACTCTGCACGTTGAGCGCGATCTCAATAGTCTTGAGCACCTCGTCAACGCTGTCGTGCGGGATAAACGTGATAAGGAAGCCCTTGTCGATTATCTCCTTTGCGGTCTCTGGATTGGTCTCAACGTCCGCCGGAGTAAACTCCAGGAAGCTGCACGCTTCTTTAATAGTATTGATGAGCAGGAACGCTCTCAGGTTTTCCATCTGACAGCCGTCCTCAAAGAACACACGGACGGTGGTCTTGTTGTCCGCCGCCGGCGCAGCAGCCTCAGCAGCAGAAGCCTCCGACGCAGACGCCGCCGGTGCAGCCTCGCCCTTTGTCTCTCCGAGCAGGGTGTCCCTTGCCTTCAGCAGCTTGTCGATAAGCTCGCCGAAATCAATAGACTCATACTCGCCGCCGACGTTGTTCTGGATATTCTCAATCTGTGCCTTGTAGGAGTCGGAAACCTGGAATACAAGGTCATACACGAAGCTTACGTCAGTGATGACGTCCGGATTTTCGCGGATAACAAAGAACATATCCTCCGCCTTATGCGCCAGCACAGAAAGGTTCTCAAAGCCCATCATTGCGGACGAGCCTTTTATGGTATGCATAATACGGAAAATCTCCTTGATGTCCTCGCTGTCAAAGGAATTTGCCTGTTCCGTCCTCAGAAGGATCTCGTCAAGCTGCTCCAGCAGGGAATTTGTTTCATAGAAGTACATGTCCAGCATAGCTTCCATGCCGGGTTCAATTTTTGCCATAATAACATTCCTTTCCTGTTTTACGCTTGTGCGCATTGATATATTCGCAATCCGTCGGCAGACCCTACGGATAAAGAATTTTAAAGAAATCTCTGTGTTTTTTCAAAAAAACACTTTATTATTCTCCGGGTTTATGATACAATATAGATTAAGAACAATCCAGCAAGGAGTGATAAGCGTGGCGCAGATACCGCAGATCAATAATCCGATCACGTCCAAGAACTACAATTACAGTTCCCGGCCCATGGACGCCAACACTGAACCATTTGATATAGTAAAGCTCACCGGAGTGCAAGGCTCAGGAAGTTCCTCGTCCTCCAGCACCCGCAGCCGCCTTGAAATGGGAAACCGGGAGCTTATCCCGCTGCAGGTACAGGTGGCAAAGGATCCCACCCTTGCGGTGGAAACCCTGAAAGACCTGCTGAACATCGAGGTACTCAATCAGGCGCTGATAACCGGTCACACCGAGCTTTACGGTAAGCTGGAAGACTTAGCGGCAGCGCTCTATGTAAAACCGGAGGAGCTTGTGCAGGAGATACAGAACCAGGAGCAGCAGAACACCATGTTCAGCGGTCACGAGTTCTACGACGTTCTCCGCGAGGTGGCAAAAACCACCACCGACCCCTCCACCAAGGAGATCATAGGAAACCTGCTGAAATCCATCAACTTCGCCCAGAACAAGAACGAGATACTCGGCGCTCTCCGTGCGAATATGAAGTTCCTGTCGGAATACTTCTCCCCGAACGAAAAACTCTCTGCAAAGCTGCTGAACCTCTCCCAGGAATGGGGCGCAGCCGACGCAGACAAGTACTTCGACTACCTGAAGGGCGAAACACTCACCGTGCTGAAGGACGTCAGCGGCAGCCTGCTGAACGACGAGCGGACGCAAATGCTGATACCGCTTATCGTACATAACCTGTCCCGCTATAACAACAGCCCCTACATGTGCAAGGAATACTTCAACCTGCTGATGTCCCGGATATCCTCCGGTACTCTGCGCGAGTCGCTGAAGAACTCCTTCAACCGTCTTTATTCCGCCATCTTCAATAAAGAGAAGATGACCGACCCCCACGCCCCTCAGACCCAGCCAAGCCAGCAGACCTACCAGAACACTGCCCAGCCAGACCAGAGTCAACCGCAGCAGACGAACAGGTCAACACCGCAGCAGACAAACAGGTCAACACCGCCGCAGCCCGGAACAGAACAGCCACTCCAGCAGAAGTTACCCGCCGAAGGTCAGGCAGCGCAGGAAATTTCGGAGGGGCAGACAGTCCCTTTAGCTAATTATACAACAAATTCTTCACAAAATCAACCACTATCAGAAAATTCCACCAAGAAAAATTCAGATTTTCCAGATGAATTTGATAATATTCAGCGTAATGACGAAAACATACCGGAGAATTTTGGTGAAAATGATGATACAGAACAGGACCTCCCCGAACTGACCGGCTATCACCGCTTCCTCAACGAGAGCATGAGCCAGAGATCCTACATGTCAATGCTCCGTCAGAGCGGCTATAATATTGAACAGCAGCTCGCCGCGTACAGCCGCGGAAAGCAGACGGGCTTCCAGACTCTGGAAAACCTTGTGAAAGGTCTTTTCGCCGAAGACGACACCGGCGAATACGCAGCCCGGTTCTCCCAGGATTTCTCCAAGCTCCACACGATACAGGAGGTCATCGACAAGCTGAACGAAATGCTCCGCGCCATGCCGGATATGCCGGTAAGAGAACGTCTGTACGGCGCGTTTGTGGACGTTATCGACAAAATGGCGCTGAAAAACGAGCTTCCCCAGCACGGAGTACGCCCGCCGGTAAGTTCAACCCTCGACAGCCTGACCGACTTCATACAGGAAAACATCAACGAACCCGCACTCAAATCCCTCGACAGCTTTAACGCGGCAAATCTGCTGCAAAGCCTGCTGAACGCCCCGGGCGTATTCACCCCGCTTGCGCACTACATTCTGCCGCTTGACGTTGACGGAACAAAGGCTTTCGGCGAGCTGTGGGTAGACAACGACGAAAACAATCCTAACAACACCCCCGGCACCCAGCGCAACTACCACCTGTTCCTTACCTTTGACGTAGAAAGCATAGGTCGGTTTGAAGTAGACCTCTACGCTCTCGGCGACGAAGTAAATCTTGCGCTGCTGTACCCACCCCGCTTTGAAAAGCAGATAGAGCCGATGAAAGACCGCATAAACAAGGTGGTTCGTAACGTAGGCTACACCACCCGCACTTTTGAGACCGCCCCGCTCAAAACCCCCCATAATCTGACGGAAATATTCCCGAAGATACTCGACAAGCGCACCACGCTGAATACCCGTGTATAAGGAGGCATTCTCATGGAAAAACACCCGAAATCCCCCGCGAACAACAAGCGCCTTTACGGTCAGAATGCCGCAGTCGCGCTGAAATACAACCCCGACATGAACTACGCTCCTGTTGTGGTGGCGTCAGGACTCGGCGAGCTTGCCCAGCGAATAGTGAATATCGCCGACGAAGCGGGCGTGCCGGTCTACCGCGATGACAGCGTAGCCGCGCTACTTGTAATGCTGAACGCCGGTGAAACTATCCCCAAGGAATTGTACCAAATAGTAGCCTCCATCTACGCCGAGGTAGTCTACACCGCAAACGACATGCGGAAAAAGTAAATATCCCAAACCTCTATATTATAGTTCTATATTATAGTAATGTAAGGAGATGACACCATGATAATTTGCGCTGGCGCAGCTCTGTGCAGGGTTTAACGGAACGCCTGTACGGAGCAGTCTGTATTGTTCCGCAAGCCTTGCACCTTGACGAAATAACCAATTTAAAATGATCAGGGTTTTTCAACACCCTGAAATGTCAGGAGTAAGGTAATATGAATCATCTAAAAAACTTTTTCAAATCCCTTTCAGAAATGCGCAGCTTTCTCACCCTGTGGCTTAGCCAGTCCTTTTCAGCGCTTGGCAGCTCAATGACCGCCTATGCGCTTGTTATCTGGTCATACGGGAACGAAGGCTCGGCGCTTGCCACGGCTCTGCTTATGGTAAGCTCCTACGCGCCCTATGTAATTCTTAGTATCTTTGCCGGAGCGCTCTCCGACCGCTGGAACAAAAAGCTCACTATGCTTATCTGCGACAGCATAGCCGCCATTACGACAGTTTTAGTGCTGATACTGATGTATACCAACACACTGGAGCTTTGGCACATCTATGCTGTAAACTTAATCGGCGGCATAATGAACACATTCCAGCAGCCTGCCTCGGAGGTAGCCGTCACACGGCTTCTCCCGGAAAAACACTACCAGCGCGTGGGCGGACTTCGCTATCTCTCGAATTCCGTGAATACTATCCTCACCCCGGTTATAGCCACCGCAGTGCTTGGTATATTCGGTATCCACGCGGTACTGTGCTTCGACCTGTTCACCTTCGCCGCAGCATTCCTCACGCTTCTTTTCTTTATTAAGATACCCGAAAACAGCGACGCCACCGCAAAAGAGAGCTTCACCTCGTCAGTAAAAAGCGGCGTAAACTGGCTCAGACAGCAGCGCGGGGTATTCACCCTGATACTGTTCCTCGCCGCAATAAACCTGGTAGCGTCCATGTATGAAGCCGCGCTCCCGGCAATGATGCTCTCCCGCAACGGCGGCTCGGAGCAGGCGCTCGGTATCTTCAACACTGTTGTCGGCATAACCACGCTTCTCGGCAGCATACTAGCCTCCGCGCTGAAAGCCCCGAAAAGCCGCATTCGCGTTATCTGCGCCAGCCTGCTTTTCTCCATGAGTACCGAGAACTTCCTGCTCGCATTCGGAAATAACATCTGGGTATGGTGTCTTGGCGGCTTTCTCGGCTGGATATTCATTCCGCTGATGAGCACCAATCTTGAAGCCATTCTCCGCACTAAAATCCCCGACGGTATGCAGGGAAGGGTATACTCCGTGCGCAATTCCTTCCAGTTCTTCACGATACCCCTCGGCTATCTCGCAGGGGGAGCGGCGGTAGACCACATATTTGAACCGCTGATGCAGAATGCCCCGCCGTTTCTGTCGGACATTTTCGGCACAGGTAAGGGAAGCGGCGCAGCACTGTTCTATTTCGTGATCGCCTTTGCAGGAATAGCAGTCTGCCTGATATTCAGCGCAAACAAGCACCTGCGCAGCCTCGAAAAAACCGAATAACCACCGGGCGCTGTAGTTATCTGCAGCGCTCACAGCTTGTCGAAAAACTCTTTCGCGAAGCGAAATGATTTTCGCTTCCTTTTGACACAAAAGGAAGCGGGGTGTGGGGCAGCGCCCCACCACTCTGCGCGATAGCGCAGTAATACGCGTCAATAGCGCTAAAGGGGTTTGGGTCGGGGGACAAACGGAACGTTTGTCGTTGAAACAAGAGTTTTCCCCCAACATTTTTTGATGGCATCGTGCCATCAAAAATGAAATTACTACTTTTTCGACAGCCTTCGAGCGCTGTAGTTATCTACAGCGCTCATTCATTATTGATCGGTCATTTTATGGAAAATAATTTTCCCTATAAAACAATATCTCACCAATATTCCATAAAAAACTCCCTATTTATTTTATACAGACACCCGCCTGTCCTGTCAATATGGTATGATTTAATCACAGACAAAACCCAAAAGGAGGTACAAATCATGATAGAATGGTTGATTGGCGGAGCAGTAGTGATCGCTGGACTGATAGGCAACGCCCTTTCCGGCAGCGACAACAGCGGCGCAAGCAGCATAGGCAGGTCTATGGAGAAACTCAGCGACAGCGCAAAGGACAAGATATACGATATGGGCGAAGCCCGTGCAAACGCCTCCGGAATGTCCGACGCCGAACTAAGAAGGAACATGCAGAGCAGCAACGTGATAAAAAAGTCCGCAGCCGCGGCGGAATACAAAAGCCGCCACAGCAACGACTAAGGAGGACGATATGAACAAGATACTCACCATCGAATACAAGTGCAGCTGGTGCGGCGCGACCGAGACCCGCACTACCATGGCAGGCAGACCGAACCCCGGAAACTGCCCCCGCAAACCCAAGAACAAAGACGGTAGCTGCAAACCCCACACATGGGTAAAAAACAGAAGCTGGTAATACAAACAACAGGCGGCACCGAATAAGATGCCGCCTGTAATTTATCTATTCTTTAAGGCAACACCGCATAATTATTGTCGTGCGATTGCATGCCGCTAGTTGTGTCAATATTGCGCTTCGCTGATTGACACAACTCGATTTTTCGTCAGGTTGTACAAATTGAGCGCTGGCGGGCTGGTCTGTCGGTCAACCCCTCTGTCACTAGCGTGACACCTCCCCCACTGGGGGAGACCACGCCCGTCAAGCGAAATTTGTGCAAAATGACGGAAAAGATGCAAGCAAGCGTGCGGCAAAGGCGTTAGCCGGTAATTGTGCGGTGTTGCCTTAATCTTCCTATAGACTTTGTCTATAAGCCGATTAAATATTAGTATTATTTATCCTCCAGCCCCTTAAGCGCCTTTATTTCGTCCTTGCTTATTCTGACCTGCCCGTCCTTCAGCAGCTTAACGTCCGCCTTATTCACAGTGATAGGCGCGTCCGGATTTTTGTCCAGCTGTACCTTCAGCATACCGGTGAGCAGATTAGTTTCGCACACTCTGCCCCTGCCGTCGGCGGTCTCGACATAAGCCCCCACCTTAGGCGTAGTCCGCAGGAACTCCTCATAACAGTTCTGCTCGTATTTCAGACAGCACATAAGCCGCCCGCAGGTACCGGATATTTTTGTCGGATTAAGCGACAGCGACTGCTCCTTAGCCATCTTGATAGAAACCGGCTGGAACTCCCCGAGGAAGCTGGAGCAGCAGAACGGCCGCCCGCAGATACCAAGCCCGCCCAGCATCTTAGCCTCGTCCCGGACGCCTATCTGCCGCAGCTCTATCCTCGTGCGGTAAACCGAGGCAAGGTCCTTTACCAGCTCTCTGAAATCCACCCGCCCGTCAGACGTAAAGTAGAACAGTATCTTACTCCCGTCAAAGGTGCAGTCCACGTCAATAGGCTTCATATCCAGCTTGTGCTGTGCTATCTTGTCCGAGAATACCCGCATTATCTCCTTTTCCTGACGGCGCTTTTCCTCAAGCTGCTTTACGTCCGCCGGGGTAGCCTTGCGGATAATGCTTTTCAGCGGCAGTACTATCGTATTCTCCGGCACTTTTCTGTTGGTGAGCACGATATCCCCGCACTCAATGCCTCTCGCGGTCTCCACAATAGCTCTCTCGCCCTGCTCAAAGGTCACGCCGTTAGGCGCAAAATAGTACACCTTCCCCACGTCCTTGAACCGCACGCCGATGATCTCCACCAGCATGTTCGGGTCGCCCTGACGCTTGTCCTGCTTGGGTGAGTTCTCTCTGCGTTCAGAACGCTCCGACCGCTCATTCCGTTCAGACCTCCCGTGACGCTCTCCCCGGGGCGCTCTTTCCTGCTGCCCCTGCGGGTGGTTCTGCCTGTGCTCCACAAGATCCTGCGGATCTATATTATTCTTCGCCTGCGGAACATTCCCCGCGGCATTTTCCTGCGCCGGCTTATTCTTCGGCGCAATTTTTTCAGTAAAGTAATTGTTATCCATTGTACTCCGATCTTTCTGCGTAAACCGCAGCATTATAATCCCAGTCCTGATGTAAGATAAGCCGAGCAAAGCGCCAGATTAAGATTGAGCGCCCCCGCCGAATTCACCTCAAAAACCTTGTCCAGCATAGCCGTGACCGCCGCCTCGTCAAAGACCTTCGCCACCGCCTTAGCCTCGTTCTTGCCGCAGGAACAAAGCTCCCCGCCGGCTCTGACCGCCAGCGCGTCCCGCAGTATCCCCGCTAAATATTCCAGCACCGCGGCATATTCCTTTCTGCCGGATTGCTCCGCCAGAGCCGCGCACACCATATATCCGCTTTTTCTGGCAATACCCGCCGCGATATGCCGCGCGGTGTCCATCAGCTTCACCTCATCGCCGCCGTTCAGCACATCAAGGCACTTGCCGATATTTCCGCTCATTGTGAGGGAAAGCTCCTTCGCCTGCGCCCTGTCCACTCCGTAATCGTTGACAAGGCATTCGCAGCACTGCTCCGGCGGACACTCCGGCAGATTATATTCCGTCACCCTCGACCGGATAGTGGTCAGAAGATTCCCGGCATTCTCGCACAGGAAAATAAACCTGTTCCACTCCTCCGGCTCCTCAATATTTTTGAGAATTGTATTCTGTATTACTATTGAAAGCTCGTCCGAATGCTCAAAAACATAAATCTTTACGTTCCCGTCGTTTGGCTTTACTGCGCTGTCCCGGCAGACATATTCCCGCACATTATCGACATTATACTTTCCGTCCTTGCATTTCTGCTCCACGAAAATAATATCCGGGTGTTCGTTCCCGTCGATTTTCTTGCATACGTTACAGTTATTGCAGGGAACAGCCCCGCACATGAACTGCTTGGCGATGAATTTCGCCATAGTCCGCCTGCCGCTGCCCTTTTCCCCGGTCAGAAGTATCGCGTGGGGAAGCCGGTTTTCCCCGGCGACCTCTTCCAGAAGCCCGACCAGCTGTTCTTTTCCGTACAGCTTCATTATACCTTCTCAAATCTTTCTACATTAGTGACAAAAATAGTCGCGCCGCCGACAGAAACCTCCACCGGGAAGCTTGTGTAATTGCTCTGACCGTAGCTTGCAGAGCTTGGCACGAACTGCTGCCGCTTATGGCTGTGCTTGCTGATTATTTCAATGACCTTTTCCACCATATCGTCCTCAGAGCAGATCATGAACGTGGTATTGCCCGCCATCAGGAACCCGCCGGTAGAAGCCAGCTTAGTTGCCTGAAAACCGTTCTGTGTCAGCGCGGAAGAAACCGCATGGCTGTCATCATTATTAACAATAGAGAATATCAGCTTCATAAAAAAACAACCTCCCATTCTCACCGTTTTCCGGAGAATATACTAAGGGAACCTCTAAAAACCGGTTTGAAAAGGGAAAATGGGTAGAGTGCACCGAATGTGAGGAAAGCCGACGAAGTAAGGCTGTATGCCTTACGAGGAGGTTTAACGAAGCAGGCGGTGTGCTATACACATTTTCACTCAAACGAGGTTTTTAGAGGTGACCCTAATACATTATCTATTATACATCATTTCCGATAAAAATGCAATGTTTTTTTGTCCACACGTCATATTTTAGATTCAAACACACAAAATAATGATAGAAATTGTAATTTGCCGGGTAAGCCCGGCGGCTATTACGCCTTTTAATATGTTGC
>JBJFGA010000227.1:0-2677 GCA_051892275.1 Oscillospiraceae bacterium
GAAAACTGCCTTCCCGGTTTTTATTTACGGGCATTTCAGAAGCGCAGGAAGCGGGAGATCGAGGAAAAGAACTATACCGCATGGCTGGAGGGTTATTACAACATGAAAGCTTTCGGCGTGGTCCTGTCAAACGCTTTCGCAGGCGAGAACAGCTCTCCGGCAGAATATTACGACAAGCCTATCGAACTATTCCCAAAAGAAAAGACCGCAGAGGAAAAGGCACAGGAGCAGGAGACAGCGCGGATCCGTATGAAGATAGCTATGGACAATTTTGCTGCGGCGGTCAATTCACAATTCAAGGGAAAGGAGAAAAACAATGGCAACGGCAACAATTGACGAGCTTGAAATTCAAATCGAATCTGACAGCAATGACGCGTCCGCCGCGATAGACCGGCTCACGCAGTCGCTGGAACGGCTGGTAACCCCGGTGTCCGCGCTGACAAACTCCGGAAGCGGGCTTGCTAAACTGTCAAAACAAATGGAGAAACTGGCTGCTTCCGTGGCGGGAATACAGAACCTCACCGGGTTTGAAAAGGTCACGCAGGCGGTCAATGCGCTCAAATCTCTGGACAATCTGACCGGGGCTGCGGACGTTTCCAGCTATGTCAAGGCGATAAACAAACTGGCGGGAGTGGGTCCTTCGCTGGAGGCGATAGCGCAGTTCCCTGACGTGACCGCGCAGCTTTCCTCGCTGGCGGGCGCGCTGAATTCCTTGCAGGGGGTTCAGGGCATACGGCTGGACGGTATCTCGAACAGCCTGTCGCAGCTCCCGCAGATAATCACGGCAATAAACGGTATGCCTGCGGTTGACACGGCGAGAATACAGGAGCTGGCAAACGCGCTTACTCCGCTGTCCGGGGCGAATGCCAGCGGTATAAACAGCTTTGTGAGGGCTTTAAACCGTATTCCCGCAGCGGCACAGCAGATAAACCAGATAGACTTCTCTCAATTCTCACAGAATATACAGGAGCTTACGGACACGCTCCAGCCTCTGGTGGACGCTGCCGAAAGAGCCGGCGAGGGACTTACTGCGATCGCACAAATCATGCAGGCAACGCAGCGGAACGCTAACAATATGGGACGGCTTGGAAATACTCTCGGGAACCTGTCCGTAAAGTCGCTGTTCTCGTGGGCTACGCTGACAAAACTGAAAAAAGTGCTCACTGAGTGCTTTGAAGCTTCCTCGCAGTTTGTCGAGAACCTGAACCTCTTCAATGTCACAATGGGAAAGAGCGCAGATACCGCAATGGAATTCGCAGAAAAGGTAAACGACGCTCTTGGTGTTGATGTTTCAGACTGGACAAGGTATCAGGGCTTCTTCCAATCTGTCGGGAAGGGCTTCGGCGTGGTTTCCGAAAAGGCTGATTTGATGTCCAAGAACCTCACGCAGCTCACCTACGATATTTCCTCGTTCTACAATCTGTCGGTGGACGAGGCTTATAATAAGGTGCAGTCGGGGTTCGCGGGGGAACTTGAACCGTTAATCTTAGCGGCTTGATACAGTGATGTATCTCGAATAACGTAGTGAACCTGTAAATACAGGGTGTGCGCCTTGCGTAGAGCAACCGCAGGAAATGGCGGCGAAAAGGCGTGCTGACAGGGGAAAACTAAGTCTAAAGGTAATATGAAGGGTATTATTTATCAGTACAAAATCAACGCAAAATATTATGTAGGAAAAACATTCGGGTTGGAGCGGAAACGAAAGGACAAACACAGGTATGAAGCCTACACGCTCCAGAAACAAACACCATTTGCGAGGGCAATAAGGAAATACGGCTGGGAAACCGTTGAGAAAGGTTACAGTATCATCGAAACGATTGAAGCTGAAACCAAAGACGAACTAAACCGGCTCCTTATTGAGCGTGAAGCGTATTGGATAAAAGAACGTAATTCCATTACGCCAAACGGATATAACGTTATGGCAAGCGGTTCTATATCTCCGCCTCACACTTATAACAAAGAAGAAATATACAAACGTGTTTCCGAAAGCCTAAAAGGCAAATACATGAATTGCCCGGCAACAAGCCGCCCGATATATTGCATAGAACAAAAGCAATGGTATCCGTCAATAAGTGAGGCAGAGCGCCAAAACAGACTAGCCAAAGGTTCTGTTGAAAAATCCGCAAGCGGCAAAAATGTAAGTGCAGGCGGCTTACACTGGTCTTATGAGGAAACAGATACATACCGGGCTGATTTGATAAAAGCCTCCCGAAAGCCTGTATATTGCGTTGAAACAGGCAAGCAATACCCGTCCGTTTATGCTGTTGCAAAAGATTTATTTGGAGATAAAGCAAGCTCCAAAAAGTCATTGGTGCAGAATGCGTTGAGGCACAACAGAAAAACGTGCGGTTTAACCTTTAGATATGTCAATCCTGTGCTTCCGGAAACGGAAGTCTAACGACCATTCCATCGGACGTGAAATTCGTCAACAGAAGTAGGGGCGGGGTGAAATTCCCCGCTGGGTGAGAACCCCTTAAATCGAAGTGCTACGATAGTACATTGTACTATGTGATATGGTCTACTCCCCTAAGAAATATCGGGAAACCGAGGGTACAAAGGTAAGAAGATTAGGCTTTGCTCTTGACGAAGCCACATTAAAACAGGTCGCGTTCAATCACGGTATCACGCAGTCCTACGAGAACATGACGCAGGCGCAGAAGTCCCAGCTGCGGTATGT
>JBJFGA010000228.1:0-10727 GCA_051892275.1 Oscillospiraceae bacterium
TTGAGATCGTTCCCCTTGAGGTTATCGTAAGAAACGTTGCAGCAGGCAGCTTCTCCAAGAAGCTCGGCATTGAGGAGGGCACTCCCCTGAAGCAGCCCACCCTCGAATTCAGCTACAAGAACGACGACCTCGGCGACCCGTTCATCAACAGCTACTATGCGCTGGGTCTGGGTCTTGCTACCCAGAAGGAGATCGACACCATCACAAAGTATGCGTTCGCGGTGAACAAGTTCATGCTTGACTACTTCAAGAAGCTGAACATCGACCTCATCGACTTCAAGATAGAGTTCGGCCGCTACCACGATCAGATTATCCTCGCGGACGAGATCTCCCCGGACACCTGCCGCTTCTGGGATTCCACCACTCACGAGAAGCTTGACAAGGATCGCTTCCGCAGAGATATGGGCGGAGTTGAGGACGCTTATCAGGAGATCATGCGCCGTATCTTCGGCGAGTAATTTCAGGCTGGCGGCAAGCCACCTTACCTTATTAATATAATAGAGAACGGGATATTACCCCCCCGGAGCTATCCGGGGATACAGAGAAAAGGCGGTATTACTTTATATGGGTGGATTTTTCGGAGCAGCGTCGGAGAACAGCTGCATTAGCGACGTTTTCTTCGGTACTGACTATCATTCACATCTCGGAACACGCAGAGGCGGCATGACCGCTTACTCCCCTGCAAAGGGCTTCCAGAGAAGCATTCACAGCATTGAGAACTCGCCGTTCCGCACCAAGTTCGAGAACGACGTTGAAAGCATGGAGGGCAGCCTCTGCATAGGCAGCATCAGCGACACTGACCCACAGCCTATCCTGCTGAAATCACGGCTGGGAACTTACGCGGTGTGCAACATCGGCATAATCAACAATGCGGACGAGCTTTGTGAGGAGCTGCTAAGCACCTCCCACGCCAGCTTTGAATCCATGAGCAGCGGCAAGGTGAACTCCTCCGCGCTCATCGGCGCTCTTATCGCGCAGAAGGACACCATCACCGACGGTATCCGCTACGCGCAGGAGAAGATAAAGGGTACGATGTCCCTGCTTATCCTCACCGAGGACGGCATTATCGCCGCCCGGGACAAGGACGGCAGACTTCCCATAATCATCGGCAGACGCGAGGACGGCTACTGCGTGTCCTTCGAGAGCTTCGCGTTCCAGAAACTGGGTTACGACATCTACCGGGAAATGCTCCCCGGCGAGATAGTAAAGATAACCACGAAAAAAGCAGAGGTACTAAGCGAGGGCTGCCAGAAGAACCTTAATATCTGCACCTTCCTGTGGACCTACTACGGCTACCCGAACTCCATTTATGAGGGCGTTACAGTAGAGACCATGCGCACCAGAAACGGCGAGATAATGGCGGAGCACGACATCAATAACGGCACTCTGCCAGACGTTGATTTCATCTGCGGCGTGCCGGATTCCGGCGTTCCTCATGCGATCGGCTACGCTAACCGAAGCGGCATTCCCTTTGCCCGCCCTTTTATAAAGTATACCCCCACATGGCCGCGGAGCTTCATGCCCCAGAGCCAGTCCATGAGAAACAAGGTTGCAAAGATGAAGCTTATCCCCGTTCACGAGCTTATCGAGGGGAAAAAGCTCCTGTTTGTGGACGACAGCATCGTGCGCGGCACACAACTCCGTGAAACCGTAGAGTTCCTCTACGCGAACGGCGCTAAGGAAGTTCACATGCGTTCTGCATGTCCGCCTATAATGTACGGCTGCAAGTATCTGAACTTCTCCCGCAGCAACTCCGAGATGGATCTTATCGCCCGCCGGATAATTCACGAGTTCGAGGGCGAGGAGGGTGTAAAACACATCAGCGAATACAGCGACACCAACACCGAGCGAGGCAAACGCCTGCGTGCCGAGATATGCAAGCGCCTGAAGCTCACATCGCTGGAATTCCAGTCCCTCGAGGGCACGGTAAAGGCTGTCGGACTTCCTGAAAGCGGGCTTTGCAGCTACTGCTGGAACGGAAAGGAATGATATTTCTTGTCAGGTAATATCCATGAGGAATGCGGCGTTTTCGGCATTTACTGCAACACGCCGTCCGATGTGGCGCACTCCGCTTATTTCGGGCTGTATGCGCTTCAGCACAGAGGTCAGGAGAGCTGCGGTATCGTTGTCAACGACCGTGGCGTATTCAAGACCCACAAGGGGCTTGGTCTGGTGAACGAGGTGTTTTCAGAACGCGACCTCCAGGAATTAGGTCAGGGAAGAATTGCGGTAGGACATGTCCGCTACTCCACCACCGGGAACGTCAACACCGCAAACTGCCAGCCTATGACAGTCCGCCATGTAAAGGGCGCTCTTGCGATAGCCCACAACGGAAACCTCATCAATGCGCTCGACCTGCGGCGGCAGTATGAGCTGAAAGGCGCTATCTTCCACAGCACGAGCGATACCGAGGTCATTTCCTACGCAATTACCGAGGCACGTCTTGAGACCGGCTCTATACAGCAGGCGGTGGAAAAGGCTATGTATAAAATAAAGGGAGCATATTCCCTTGTGATAATGTCGCCGAAAAAGCTTATCGCAGCACGCGACCCTCAGGGGTTCAGACCACTGTGTCTGGGCAGACTTCCCTACGACGCGGGCTATGTGTTCGCTTCGGAAAGCTGTGCGCTGGACAGCATCGGCGCTGAATTTGTCCGGGATATCGAACCCGGCGAGATAGTTGTCATTGACGAGAACGGCGTTGAGAGCATAAAGACCCACTGCGGTCAGAAAAGCTCGATGTGCGTGTTCGAGTTCATATATTTCGCGCGTCCCGACTCCGTTATCGAGGGAGCCAGCGTTCATCGTGCCAGACTTCGTGCCGGGCATTACCTTGCGTTGGAACACCCGGTTCAGGCGGACGTCGTGATAGGCTGTCCGGACAGCGGTCTGGACGCTGCGCTCGGCTTCTCACAGCAGAGCGGTATCCCCTACGGAGTGGGCTTCGTCAAGAACCGCTACATCGGCAGAACGTTCATTCAGCCGACCCAGGGCATGCGCGAGAACTCCGTGCGCATTAAGCTGAACGCGGTCGCGGACGTTGTAAAGGGCAAGCGCGTGGTGCTCATTGACGACAGTATCGTAAGAGGCACGACCTCCGCAAAGGTGGTAAAGCTTCTGCGACATGCCGGGGCAAAGGAGATACACATGCGTATTTCCTCGCCGCCGTTCATCAGCGAGTGCTACTTCGGAACGGACATCGACAACAAGGAGAACCTTATCGCGAACAAGCACTCTGTTGAGGAGATCGCGCAGATAATCGGCGTGGACTCCCTCGGCTTCCTCAGCGTTGACAGCGTGAAAAAGATCGCCGAGAACGCAGGCTGCGGCTTCTGCACAGGCTGCTTCTCCGGCGAGTATCCGGTAGATGTTCCCACCGAAATACCAAAGGACAAATTTGAGATGAAGTTTGACGAATGACCTGACATCAGACGTTCGCGGCTTTAATAACAATGGCATAAGGCTGCGGGCGCTGGGACAGCACTGCGGCACGACAGAAACGAAAGGGCAGTTAAAATGAAAAGTTACAGCGAAAGCTACAAGGCGGCAGGCGTTGACGTTACCGCCGGATACGAATCAGTTCGTCTGATGAAGGAACACGTTGCCAGAACCAACACACCCGGCTGCATTTCGGGCATTGGCGGCTTCGGCGGACTGTTCGCCCCCGACCTCGCGGGAATGAAGGAGCCGGTGCTTGTAAGCGGCACCGACGGCGTTGGCACAAAGCTCAAGATAGCTATGCTGATGAACAAGCACGACACAATCGGCATCGACGCGGTCGCAATGTGCGTGAACGACATAATATGCTGCGGCGCAAAGCCCCTGTTCTTCCTCGATTACATTGCGATCGGCAAGGTACTCCCGGAGAAGGTAGCAGAGATAGTTAAGGGCGTTGCGGACGGCTGCGTACAGGCAGGCTGCGCTCTGGTAGGCGGCGAGACCGCCGAGCACCCCGGCATGATGGCAGAGGACGAGTACGACATCGCTGGTTACAGCACCGGTATCGTTGACAAGGAGAAGATACTTGACCCCTCCTCTGTTAAGGCGGGCGACGCAATTATCGGTATCGCCTCCAGCGGCGTTCACTCCAACGGCTTCTCACTGGTAAGAAAGGTATTCAACGTCAACGAGCAGAAGCTCAAGACCTTCTATCCCGAGCTTGGCACTTCCCTCGGCGAGGCGCTGCTTACTCCGACCAGAATTTACGTAAAGCCGGTTCTGGACGTTATCTCCAAGTTCACCGTGAAGTCCATCAGCCACATCACCGGCGGCGGTTTCTACGAGAACATTCCGCGGGCTCTGCCTGACGGTATCTCCGCGAAGATACGCAAGGACAGCTACACCGTTCCGGCGATATTCGAACTCATGCAGAAGGAGGGCAATATCCCCGAGCACGACATGTACAACACCTTCAACATGGGTATCGGCATGATGCTCGTTGTTGACAAGGCGGACGCGGACAAGGCTGTCGAGATACTCAAGGCGAACGGCGAGAACGCATTCGTTATCGGCGAGACCGTCGAGAGCGACGAGGGCGTAATCATCGAATAATCACAGCACAGGGAGCGGGCTTTTGTCCGCCCCCGAAATGTGTTATTCAGGGCATTACCGAAAAACATCAACTGGAGTTCACATGGGATTATTAGACATTTTCGGAAGGAAGCAGACTGCACATATTACCTCGGTGAACCTCACTGAGAACGGTTTTGAGCTGAACGGCATTCACGTTGACCTGCCCACACACATTTCCGTGCTGGAGAAAATGCTCGGCAAGCCGCGGGGCGTTTCTTTCAAAAACGACGAGGAAACCGAGGCTGTTCTCGGAAACACGAAGCTCGTTTCCAGGCGGGTGAATTATGCGTGGGACGATATCGGGCTGTACTGCTACACCAAAAACGGCACGGTGGTGTCCACATTCGGTATTCTGATATCGACAGAGGGTCACCAGTACAAGTACAACCCGCATAGCAGTTTCAGCGGAACACTGATGATAGACGGCAGACCGTGGCTTGACGTGATGAAGGACGGCGAGGATACAATGCCGCTCAGACGGTATGTGCTGGGTGGATATTCCATCATCGGAGAGTATCTTCATTTTGGCGCGGGCGCAGCTGCCACCGAGGAAAAAGACTTTACGACCATTGAAATACAGCTTTGCTGAACGGAGTAATAACATGAAGAATATAGTAGTCCTCGTGTCCGGCGGCGGCACGAATTTACAGGCGCTCATCGACGCGGAAAAGCGCGGCGAGATAAAGGGCGGCAGGATAACCTGCGTTATCGCCTCAAAGGCGGACGCATACGCCCTCGAACGCGCAAAAAATAACGGCATAAAGACCCGCACGCTGATACGCAAGGAGTTCCCGGACGTTGCTTCATACAGCAAGGCGATGCGGGACGCTCTGATCGAAGAAAAGGCAGACCTTGTTGTCTACGCGGGATTTATGACTATTCTTGACGAGCAGGTTTGCGACGCATTCCCGAACAGAATGATAAACGTCCACCCTGCGCTGATACCCAGCTTCTGCGGCAAGGGCTTCTATGGGCTGCACGTCCACGAAGCCGCACTGGCAAAGGGCGTTAAGGTGTCCGGCGCGACCGTTCACTTCGTCACATCCGAGTGCGACGCCGGTCCGATAATCCTGCAAAAAGCTGTCGAGGTCAGGAACGACGACACGCCGGAAGTGCTCCAGCGGCGCATTATGGAGCAGGCGGAGTGGAAGATACTTCCGCAGGCGGTGTCGCTGTTCTGTCAGGACAAGATAAGGGTTGAAAACGGCATTACAGTCATCGAAGACTGATTTGTGAATAAGGAGCGGGATCATGGAAAAACCATTCTACAAGCAGCGCAAAACGGTTTACGACCTCCGCATGACCCTCTATGGCTGGGAGGGCACGATGAACTCTCCCCTGTCGGAATTTGATATCGAGGTAAGCGCCCGGAGCGGCAGCGAGGACTATATCCAGAAATGCGCGGAGGCGTTCCTCAACATGAGCGGCGAGCTGCTTGAAAGCCTGCTGCGTGCCACCGCAGCCTACGCTCTGGAACACGCCGACGAGGACAGCCTTTACGACGAGGAAACCGGTGACGAGTTCACCGAGAACTCTCCGCTGCGGGATATTCTGAAGTTCGTCTGCCCGGTGAAGCTGGTGATACAGCCGCCGGATATGTTGAGCGAGGACGACGCTCCCACCGCGTTCGTGGTGGAGCTTAACTGCGACCTCGAAACAGACGGAATGGAATGGGCTGTCCGGGACGGCAATGCAGTTTATGTCGGGGAATACTTCGGGTGCGACCCTTGGGGGTATTACCCGGACGATGATAACTATATCAATCAGATATAAAAAGAATTTTGGGGAAGAGGAACGGAGATACTATTCCATGAACGAAGAAAAATTCACCGGGAAAGCCGGTATCTACGCGAAATACCGCCCCTCCTACCCCACCGTTCTGGTGGACAGGCTGTATAACCTCACCAAAGCAGAAGCAGTCGCCGACATCGGCGCGGGAACGGGTAAGTTCACCGAAAAGCTGCTGACGAAGCCATGGCGGGTGGCGGCGGTAGAGCCGAACCTTGATATGTGCCGGGAGCTGCTGAACACCGTCCGCGGCAGAGCGGAGATATTCACAAACTCCGCAGAGGACACCGGCCTTCCATCTAACAGTTTCGGGCTGGTGACAGTGGCGCAGGCGTTTCACTGGTTCGACGAGGTGAAGTTCCGGGAGGAATGCAAGCGGATACTCAACCCGGACGGCAGGCTGGCGATAATCTTCAACAGCCGCTATCTTGGCGGTATCTCCGAGGAACGCGACAGGATATGCATGAAGTACTGCCCCGCTTTCGCCGAACGGAACGGTCACACCGGCAGGCGTTCAGACGAGGAGGGCGACAGGTTCCTGCGCAACGAGTATTTCAGCAGCGTTGAGGTGTTCCAGATGGAAAACCCTGTCATGCTGACCCGGGAACTGTTCATCGGGGACGCACTCTCCCGCTCCTACGCCCCTAAAGAGGGCGACCCGAATTTCCAGCCCTTTGTAACCGAGCTTCGGGCGCTGTTCGATAAATGGCACAGATACGGAAAGGTTTCCGTAAGCTATACAACTACCTGCTACGCAGGAAAATTCTGAAAGGAAGATATCATGAACTACATTGAGCTTGACAAGGAACTTAATTCCCTCGCCTACCACGGCAGAGGTATCATCATCGGCAAGTCCGCCGACGGGAAAAAGGCGGTCACTGCTTACTTCATTATGGGCAGAAGCGAGAACAGCCGCAACCGCGTGTTCGTTGAAGACGGCGAGGGCATAAGAACGCAGGCGTTCGACCCATCCAAAATGGTTGACCCGCACCTCATAATTTACGCTCCGGTGAGAGTTCTCGGGAATAAGACGATAGTTACAAACGGCGACCAGACCGACACCATCTACGAGCTTATGGACAAGCAGATGACCTTTGAGCAGTCGCTGCGCACCCGTGAATTTGAGGACGACAAGCCCAACTACACCCCTCGTATCTCCGGCATAATCCACCTCGAAAACGGCGACATGAACTACGCAATGTCTATTCTGAAATCCGCCGATGGGGACGGTTCTTCCTGCCGCAGATATTCCTACGCATACAGCAACCCGCTTCCCGGAAAGGGCAGCTTTATCCACACCTATTCCGGTGACGAGATAGAGCAGGACGGCGTTCGCAGACTCCCCAGCTTTGAGGGCGAGCCGAAGAATGTTATCATTCCCGACATGGATATTGATAAGCTCACCGACTTCCTGTGGACTAACCTCAACAAGGATAACAAGGTGTCACTTTTCGTAAGATATATCGACATCGAATCTGGGAAGTATGAGAGCAGAATAGTTAATAAAAACGTATAAAAAGGAGAAAAATCATGAACGAACTGGAACTGAAATACGGCTGCAACCCTAATCAGAAGCCCTCGCGCATATTCATGGCGAACGGCGCAGACCTCCCCATTGAGGTACTGAACGGCAGACCCGGCTATATCAACTTTATGGACGCGTTCAACGGCTGGCAGCTTGTAAAGGAACTGAAAGCAGCGACCGGCTACCCTGCTGCGACCAGCTTCAAGCACGTTTCCCCGGCGGGCGCGGCTATCGGACTTCCGCTGACTGAAACTCTTGCGAAGATCTACTGGGTGGACGACCTCGGAGAGCTTTCTCCCCTCGCCTGCGCTTACGCCCGGGCAAGAGGCGCTGACCGCATGAGCAGCTACGGCGACTTCATAGCGCTGTCTGACGTGTGCGATGTCCCCACCGCGAAGATTATCCAGAGAGAGGTTTCCGACGGTGTTATCGCTCCGGGCTATGAGCCGGAGGCGCTGGAGATACTCAAGTCCAAGAGAAAAGGCACCTACAACATCATAAAGATAGACCCTGACTATGTTCCCGAGCCTATCGAGCGCAAGCAGGTTTACGGAATCACCTTTGAGCAGGGACGCAACGAACTGGTAATCAACGACGAGCTGTTCGCGAACATTCCCACTGACGCAAAGGATCTTCCCGAGAGCGCGAAGCACGACCTCGCGATAGCGCTCATCACGCTGAAATACACCCAGTCCAACTCTGTTGCGTATGCCTGCGGCGGTCAGGCTATCGGTATCGGCGCAGGTCAGCAGTCCCGTATCCACTGCACACGTCTTGCGGGTACAAAGGCGGATAACTGGTATCTCCGTCAGTCCCCGCAGGTAATGAACCTCCAGTTCGTTGACGATATCCGCCGCGCAGACCGCGACAACACGATAGACCTCTACATCGGCGAGGACTACATGGACGTACTTGCCGAGGGCGAATGGCAGAAGTTCTTCAAGGTAAAGCCCGCGGTATTCACCCGCGAGGAAAAGCGTGCATGGCTGGACACAATGAAGGGTGTTTCCCTCGGCTCGGACGCATTCTTCCCGTTCGGCGACAACATTGAGAGAGCGCACAGAAGCGGCGTTCAGTACATTGCACAGCCCGGCGGCTCTATCCGTGACGACAATGTAATTGAGGTATGCAACAAGTACGGCATAACCATGGCGTTCACCGGAATTCGTCTATTCCACCATTGATTTTTCGGAGGTAATTATGTCCCATGAGTTAGTTCTGGTTCTGGACTTCGGCGGTCAGTACAATCAGCTTATCGCCCGCCGGGTCAGAGAACACAACATCTACTGTGAAGTAAAGTCCTATAAGACCCCGATAGAGGAGATAAAGGCGATGAATCCTAAGGGGATCATCTTCACCGGCGGTCCGAACAGCGTTTATCTCGATGATTCCCCCAGAATGGACAGGGAGATACTGGAACTTGGTATTCCTGTTCTGGGTATCTGCTACGGTGCGCAGTTTATGGTGTATGCTCTTGACGGAGTTATCGAGCCTGCACACGACGCCTCCCTTTCAGAGTACGGCAAAACAGAATGTGAGATAGATACATCTTCTCCCCTTTTCGATGGTCTTGAAGAAAACACCATCGTATGGATGAGCCACAACGACTACATTTCAAAGGTTCCAGATGGCTTCAAATCAATAGGTCACAGCGTAAAATGTCCCTTCGGCGCAATGGCTGACGAAGAAAGAAAGCTGTACGGCGTACAGTTCCACCCCGAAGTAAATCACACGGTTCAGGGCTTTGATATGCTGGGCAACTTCCTCACCAAAATCTGCGGCTGCCGCGGCGACTGGACGATGGAGAGTTACGCGGAAACTGCTATCCGTGAGATTCGCGAGAAGGTCGGGGACGGCAAGGCGCTGCTGGCACTTTCCGGCGGTGTGGACAGCTCGGTTGCCTGCAAGCTTCTGGCTAAGGCTATCGGCAGTCAGCTTACCTGCATTTTTGTTGACCACGGTTTGATGAGAAAGAACGAGGGCGACGAGGTAGAAGCTGCGTTCGCAGACAGCGGCGTTAATTTCGTCCGCGTAAACGCGGGTGAGAGATTTCTCGGCAAGCTGGCGGGAGTTTCCGAGCCGGAGGCTAAGCGCAAGATAATCGGCGAGGAATTTATCCGCGTATTCGAGGAAGAAGCTAAGAAGATAGGCAGGGTGGATTATCTGGTTCAGGGTACGATATATCCTGACGTTATTGAGTCTGGTCTTGGCGACGCGGCGGTAATCAAGAGCCACCACAACGTCGGCGGACTTCCCGACTATGTGGACTTCAAGGAGATAATCGAGCCGCTTCGTCTGTTGTTCAAGGACGAAGTCCGCGCACTGGGAATTACTCTGGGTCTTGACGAAAAGCTGGTATGGCGGCAGCCGTTCCCAGGCCCCGGACTAGCGATACGCATAATCGGCGACATCACCCCGGAGAAGGTCACGACTCTTCAGGACGCAGACGCTATCTTCCGCGAGGAGATCGCAAATGCAGGTCTTGACCGCAGTATCAACCAGTACTTCGCCGTGCTGACAAATATGCGCTCCGTCGGCGTCATGGGCGACGGTAGAACCTACGACTACACACTGGCGCTCCGCGGCGTTTCCACCAGCGACTTCATGACCGCTGATTTCTCGCGCATTCCTTATGATGTGCTGGAGAGGGTTTCTGTGAGAATCGTAAATGAGGTTAAGAATATTAATCGGATCGTTTATGATATTACGAGTAAGCCGCCTGCTACTATCGAGTGGGAATGAGTAAAATCACAAAAGAATGGCTTAACAAAGCCATTTATGGCACTTCAAGCCCCGATTTGATAGCAAAATGATAGCAGGCGCAAAACCGCATTTGTTGTGA
>JBJFGA010000229.1:0-2666 GCA_051892275.1 Oscillospiraceae bacterium
GCGTGACACCTCCCCCACTGGGGGAGACCACGCCCGTCAAGCGAAATTTGTGCAATATGCAGGTTTGGCGCAAAATGCAACATGATTGTTAGCGCATTTGTGAGATTTTGCGCCAAACCAGAAAGATGCAAGCAAGATGCGTGCCAAGACGTCAGGCGTGATTTATTCAGTGCTTCCTTAATTATACTACCATACTTTGCTGAAATCAAGCTGAAAAAATGTTTTCAGTTATTTTTCACTTTACTGAAAGAAGTTTTCAGCTTTGTTTCAGCATTCAAGGCTATAATATCAAATGAACAATCCAAGTAAAAGCGGTGTTAAGACATGAAACAATGACTTTCAACGACATTTTCAAATCCAGCTTTCTGGAGAACGTTACAAGTGTGAGCATTCTTGACATGCTGATATCGCTTGCACTGGCTTTCTGCCTCGGACTTTTCATCTTTCTGGTGTACAAAAAGACATACAACGGCGTGATGTATTCGGCGGGCTTCGGGGTCTCGCTGGTGGCAATGACAATGGTTACAACCGTAGTTATTCTCGCGGTGACAAGCAACGTGGTGCTGTCCCTCGGTATGGTGGGCGCACTGTCTATCGTGCGCTTCCGCACCGCGATAAAAGAGCCGCTGGATATCGTGTTCATGTTCTGGGCTATCGGCGCGGGCATCGTTCTTGCGGCGGGTATGATCCCGCTTGCAGTGATAGGCAGCATTGTGATCGGCGTGGTGCTGGTGTTCGTCAACAAGAAGTCCCACAAGATGTTTCTTCTGCCGTGGACGTTGAACAGGTGATACGCTACTTTGTGGTGCATAATTTTCTCTGCAACGGCGACAGCTACACCGGCTCGATGGTACACAACTACTACCTCTACGAAGAAGACGGACATCTCGCCATGATACCCTGGGACTACAACCTTGCGCTCGGTACTTTCCAGGGCGGCAACGCAAAGGAACAGGTGAACTTTCCCATTGACACCCCGGTTTCCGGCGGAATGGACGACCGTCCTATGGCAGCATGGATATTCGCGGACGAGGAATACACCGCGCTGTATCACCAGCTTTTCGCGGAATTTATTGAGCAGACGGACTTCCCCGCGCTCATCAGCGAAACTGCGCAGCTTATCGCGGAGTATGTTGAAAAAGACCCGACAAAGTTCTGCACATACGACGAGTTCCAAGCCGGAGTTTCCGCAATAACGCAGTTCTGCGCCCTCCGCGCACAAAGCGTGAGCGGTCAGCTTGACGGCAGTATCCCCTCCACCAGCGACGGTCAGTCCGCATACAGTTCTTCGCTTGTGGACACAGGTTCGCTGAACCTCACGAATACGGGCAGTATGAACACCGGCGGCGGGAACAGGAGTTTCAACAAAAGTTCAACCGAGGCAATGATGTCGTCAGGCAGTTCCACCGAAACGACCTCACAGCAGAACAGCATGAACAATGTGCCCCCGATGAACGGTGACGGACAAATGCCCGAAATGCCCCAGAACGATGGCAGACAGCCGCCCGAATTACCGCAGAACGGTGACGGACAGCCCCCGGAAATGCCCCAGAACGGTGACGGACAATTCCCGGAAATGCCCCAGAACAGTAACGGTCAGACTGCGGTATCAACCGAAGCCACAGCCACCGCAGAAGCCGCGCCGTCACAGGAAGCCCCCGCCCAGCCCACAGAAACCGGAAGCAGACCCTCCGGCGGTCAGAACGGCGGCTTCACAATGCCGGAAAACGCTCCCGGCGACATACAGGACAACGCGCCGCAGATGAACCCGGATATTAAGCAGGCTCCCGGCGACAGTCCGCTGCTCCTGCTCGGAATCTCCGCTGCGGTGCTTGCGGCGGGACTTATCTTCGCGTTCCTGTTTAGGCGCTGACATCATACAAACACCGCACGCCCCGGCTAAGGCTGGAACGTGCGGTGTTGTTTATTTACGGTTTGGACGTCTCTTTATCCTAAGCATGTTGCTGATATCGTCAGAGGAAAGCCCGTTTTCAAGCGGTATCCACAGCCACTTTCCATCATGATAGGACTTCGCTTCATCGTACAGCGCGAGGATATCAGACGAAAAAATATCCCGCTGAAGCTCGAATTTTTCACGCTCGTTTTTCCCGAATATGATAAGAATTACTGCGGCGTCTTTTTTTGCGTAGAAGGTGCAGAGAGTTTTCCCGCCCCGGCGGTATTTGTATTCATACAGCCACTCGCCAAAGCCATTATTCCATATCCTGTCCACATCGTACAGTTGGTCGATACAGGCTGTCAGCCTGCACCAGACCTCCGCTCTTTCCACGCCAATAAGCGCATTAAGCTCGTTGTTTTTCAGAATTTCCATGTTCTTATCTCCTTTCTGTTATTGCCGTCAGCTTCCCGCGCATATCATCGTAATAACCGCTATTCTCATTAGGTGGCTGCCGATAAAGCACCTTTTGACCCGCCGAGCAAATCATCTGGGAAAAAGATGAAGTGTTGGCGAGGCGGAATTGCCAAAGGCGGCTACGCCATAGGGTGTTGCCGACAAAGCTGCTTTTGACCCGCCGAGCAAATCATCTGGGAAAAAGATGAAGTGTTGGCGAGGCGGAATTGCCAAAGGCGGCTACGCCTTAGCTGGTTACCGATAAAGAAGTATTCAACCAAGACGAATAAGCGGCTTAATGCAAACGAGCGGC
>JBJFGA010000230.1:0-2662 GCA_051892275.1 Oscillospiraceae bacterium
AGCGAAATTTGTGCTATATGACGGAAAAGATGCAAGCAAGCGTGCGGCAAAGGCGTTAGCCGGTAATTGTGCGGTGTTGCCTTAAACGTAGTTGGTCGTTAGTTTATTTATACCATATTCCCGCCCGGGAAAGCTGCTGTGAACAGTGCAAAATCCGTGAGCGTTCTTTCAAAGGAGAGGGCTGCACCTCCCGCCATTGCCTGGCGTTCGGCGGTAAACCTGTTCCCGTGATATTATAATACCACATTCCCGCCCGAAAAAGCTGCTGTGAACAGTGCAAAAAAACGCTTTCTTTACTCTCGTCAAATCAAAAAAAGGATTGAAAAAACAGTCAGTTTGTGTTATAATAATTAAAAACATGTCGAAATCCGGGGTGAAGATATGCCTGAAAGAAAACCGGCAAAAGGCAATGACCGCAACAAAAAGACGATACTCGTGAAGGAATTCCGCCAGCTTCGGGAGCTGCTTCGCTGCTTTTTTATGTACGGTTGCAGGACTGTGGACGATTTTGAGCGTATGGGAATAAAAAACAGCAGCTTTAATCAGACCAAAACCAAACTGCTCAGCGTTATTGACCACGATAAATACATCAGGGTACGCTGCATAAACGGCAAGAAAGCAGTGCAGTTCCGCACAGATATGTTTGAGCAGAAATACAACTATATGTGCCGGGCGTATTCCCTGTGCAGCAGATTTCAGGGCAGCACTGCCGGTACAATGGTGACAGCTATGCAGCTGATGAACAAGTCGCATGGCAAGCAGGTAAGTCTCAGCCGTATCGTAAATCAGCTGGAACAGTTCAACACCGGGGAAGACACAAAGGGACACACCGCCGCCGCACGAAATGCGCTCAGCACCCTCGCGGGCTGCGGACTTGTAAAGGGAAACGGGCGAGGGTATGTTCTCACCGGGGACATTTTTGCGGAGGTGCGCGACCCGGTGCTGTTTCTGGATCTTCTGGCATTATGCAGGAACATTGTCCCTCCCTATACCTGCGGAAATATGCTGTTTGAAACAGCGCTGGACTATTTTCGAAGAAACGGCAGTATTTCCGGTGGCAGGTCACGGTCAGGACGCGTCTATTCAATGTACTCCTCGCCATTCACAATAAACGGCAGTCACCTGAATCAGGTGCTGGACGATGAAATAATGTGGACGCTGATAAACGCCATGACAAAAAAACGCGCAGTGAAGCTGATCTATACCGGAAAAGCCCCCGCAGTCACAGAACGGGAATACCAGCTGCTGTACCCATTGAAGCTCACCTCAGACAGAGAATGTACCCGTAGGTATCTTTTTGCCTTTGACGCTGCTGAGGGGCACAGCTTGTTCCGGCGGCTGGACAGGATATACCGGGCAGATGTCTTAGGAGAAACCTTTGATCCGCAGCAGTATGCCGGAATGTTTGACAACGCAGTAAAACACAGCTTTTCCGGGGTCACTCAGGTCAAGGATGAGAAATATACCGTCATATTGAAAGCCGCCCCGGAATTTGCGCCGAGGCTGGCGGCATTATTCCCGGAATGTACCGTCACGCAGGACGAAACCGGCGTTACTGCGGTGATAACTCTCAACGACTACAACGAGATAAAACCGTGGCTGCGGCAGAACATGACTTCTGTCAGGGCGGTCGGCGACAATCAGCTTGCCGCCGAAATGGACGAGGAACTTACAGAATGGAGAAAGCTTTATGGAATTGTTTAACGAGATAAAGAACCTGTACTTCCGCGCCCTGTCCGAAGCGGTACACCGTATCCTCACCGCTTCGCCGGACAACCGTGGAGAGCGCAGCATTTCCAAAGCGGAATTCGAAAGTCTGATAAGTGAATACGCACCATATAATCAGACGATCATGGACGAGCTTTTGTATGAAAGCAGGATTTTCGAGGTATACAGCCCAAACAGCAGCGACCCCAAGGGTCAGAAAAAACCTGCTCGGGTGAAGCTGAATATAGAAGCAGAAGTCCCGATAATACCAAGCGAAGCCGAGCAGAGATGGCTGCTCACCGTGCTGGAGCGTCCGGAGGCGCGTCTGTTCCTGTCAGAGGAGGAGATGAGCAGCATAAAATCGGTGCTGGGTGAGAGCGCTGCGCCGATACCACAGGAGTTCTTCGCCGGCAGTGACAATCCCGGGGACGAGCTTAGCGATGAATATGTACAGAAATTTCGGCTGCTGCTCAATGCCATTCATAACGGGAAGCTTCTGACCTACACCAACACCACCGGCAGGGGCGAGGTTCTGGAGGGAAAACAGTCCTATCCCGGTGCGGTGGAGTATTCCATGTACGACCGGAAGCTGCGGCTGGCGCATTATTCCGCAGACGAACTCCGTCCACTGAAGTCCAATATAAGCCGGCTTTCCGGGCTGGAGATATCTGAACCGTCGGAGCGCTTCGGTAAGTCTGTCAAGGAAATAGTGGAGGAGCGGCTTGTCTCGGAGAAACTGAAATTCACCGTGTTCGACCGGAATAACGCCGTTGACCGGGCGCTGACCCTGTTCTCTGACCACGACCGCACGATCACCGAAAACGGAGACGGCAGCGTGACCTTTGAGATAAGCTACTATACCTTTCAGGAAAGCGATCTTAAGGCAAGAATATTATCTTTCGGCGCGAAGCTTGTAGTGGAAAGCCCGGACAGCTTCGTCAGCTGGATAAAGGAA
>JBJFGA010000231.1:0-10623 GCA_051892275.1 Oscillospiraceae bacterium
TTTCGGGCAGCGCAATCGAAAAGGACGGGGCTATGCACCTGCTTTATACCGGTGTGAGATACGACACGCCCGACCCCGAAAATACGAACTGCTGCCTTGACGACAAATTCACCGCGGCGCAGCTTCATATCTTGTCCGAGGACGGTTTCAGCTTTGATAATTTCGGCGGTAAAACCACGGTTATCCCGCCGATTACCGATACCAAAATCGGCGACAGCAACCACACCCGCGACCCGAAAATATGGCGTGGCAGCGACGGGAATTACTATATGGTTCTCGGAAGCACCGTGAATAATCAGGGCAGGCTGCTGTTTTACAAAAGCACCGACCTTGTTCATTGGGAGTATGTGAATTATGCCACCGCCGAGGGCTACGGGTGGATGTGGGAATGTCCCGATTATTTTCGGGTTGACGGTTCTGATGTGCTGATTTTTTCGCCTATGGGAACAAAGTACGGAAATCAGGCGGTTTGCACGCTGGTTGATTTTGATGAGAAAAGCTGCTCTATGAAAATCGGCAGCGAGTTTCAGTTCCTCGATTACGGGCTTGACCTGTATGCTCCCCAAAGCACCACCGACAAGGACGGCAGAAGAATAGTTGTGGCGTGGCTGCGAATGCCCGAGCCTGCCGATAACAATACGATAGGAATGTTCAGTATTCCCCGCGTTTGCGAGGTCAAGGACGGTCACATTTTCTTCCGTCCTCACCCCGATATTAGGGCGAAATTCACCCGAAAGGCGACCTCGCCAAGCGGAATTTATATGGTAAAGGCAAGTCTTTCCGAGGGCGAACAGCTTGACATAGGCGGGTATATTATCCGAAAAGAAAACGGCAGAATAATCGCCGACAGAAGCGCCGTTATCAGAAATCACGAGGAGCTGCGGAATGTATTCGAGACCCCCGTGCTGACAGGCGGCGCGGAAATCGAGGCTTATGTTGACGGAAATATGATTGAGGTTTTCGTGAACGGCGGCGAGTATGTCATTACAAATGCAGTTTACGACCTTTCACGCAAGGTAGTCGGGAATGCCGAGCTGTATGTTATGGACGATACGGAGGAATGATTATGAGCAGATTTGATGTTTGCGCGCTTGGCGAGCTGCTGATAGATTTCACCGAGAACGGAACAAGCCCGCAGGGCAACCCCATTATGGAAGCGAACCCCGGCGGCGCGCCCTGCAATGTTCTTGCTATGCTGAATAAGCTGGGCTATAAGACAGCCTTTATCGGTAAAATCGGCGATGATATTTTCGGCAGGCAGCTCAAAAAAGCCGTACAGGAAGTCGGGATAAACACCGACGGTCTGGTGACCGATAAGGCGGTGAACACTACCCTTGCTTTTGTGCACACGCTGCCGGGCGGCGACCGTGAGTTTTCGTTTTACAGAAACCCCGGTGCGGATATGATGCTAAGCGAGGGTGATGTGAATGAGCAGCTTATTTCCGACAGCAGGATTTTTCACTTCGGTTCGCTTTCGATGACAGGGGAAATTTGCGAAGCTGCCACAAAAAAAGCGGTCAAAACAGCCAAGAAGAACGGTCTTATTATCTCCTTTGACCCGAATTTGCGGGAAAATCTCTGGGATAGTCTTGACAAGGCAAAAGAGAAGATTGAGTACGGAATAGCAAATTGTGATATTCTGAAAATATCGGATAACGAAATTCAATGGTTTACGGGTGAGCAGGACTATGACCGCGCGGTAGAAAAGCTGCGCGGCAGGTTCGGCAATATCAGGCTGCTGCTTTTATCTCTGGGCAAAGACGGAAGCCGCGCGTATTCCGGAGAAAACAGCGCTTACGCTCCGGCTGCTCCCGCAAAAACAATAGAAACCACGGGCGCAGGAGATACTTTCTGCGGAGCGATACTCTCAAAGGTTCTGGAACACGGGTTAAGGGATTACTCACAGCAGGAGCTTTCGGATATGCTTAGCTTTGCTAATGCGGCGGCGGCAGTGGTTACCGAACGAAAGGGAGCGCTCAGGGTAATGCCGCAGCAGGCGGAAATAACTGATAGAATGAGGAGGAGCAGAAATGACTAAAGTAATAATAAAGCTGACGTCGGTGAAGGAAGTCAGGGATTTTGTGAGCGCAGTCAGCTCCTGCGGCTGTGACATCGACATAGCTGCTGACAGATATATTATTGACGCAAAGTCGATAATGGGCATTTTCAGCCTGGATCTGAGCAAGCCGCTTGAACTCAGAATCATCTCTGATGATGAAAACGAAATCATGGATGTAAAAAGTAAAATAGAAAAATTCATTATCGGCGAGTAACGGCTTGCCAAATTCTATTTTTGAATTGCGCTAGAAAAGCTTGACAAGACGCAAATTGCCGGAGTATGAGGCTGTTCAAGGACAACCGCAATCAAGGCGCTGTCCACTCTGAAAATTTCGTGGGGAACGAGTACAAAATGCCGGCTTATATCGACATTATGTCATTTACAAACGAGGTAAATATGTTATAAAAAATCTCGGATTGGTCATAAAAACAGCTATGCCCTGCGTTTTCGATAACCGCGAGCTTTTTCTCGGGCGCTGATATTTCACCGAAAATCTCCTCAAACAGACTAGCATGGCAGATGTAATCCTCGCTGCCGAAAACAAATAGCAGCGGTATCTCAAAGCGCGTGTTTTGCTTGAAGTTGTACTCCATCATCGTTGAATAAGTCCTGTCGAACATTTTGTAATCGTGCTTGAACAGCGAAATCTTCTCCTTGAAATTCAGAAACGGCGATTTCATCAGCGTTTTTATCGGAAACGGCTTGGCGTGCTTTGAAATGTATTTCGTTCCCAGCATATTGTATATTTGATAGCTTTTCATAAATCCCGGGTTCATTTTCGGTTCGGTCGGAATTGTGCTCTTAAAGTATTCAAGCTTTTTCAAATCAGCCTTGTTTTGGCTCTCCAAAGCCATTTTCTCGACCGTTTCACACGTCGCCGAAAAGCCTTCGTAAAACTCCGTATACTGCCCTACTCCGATATAGCAGAGCAGCTTTTCGGGATATCTTTTTGCATATTCGGCGGCAATTGCGCTTCCCCACGAAAAGCCCAACAAAATCAGCTTGTCAAACTCGCAAACCGTGTGCAGATACGCAATCACCTCGTCAATATCCCGCACATAATCTGCGAGAGTTCCCGTTTGGGCGATTTCAATTGCTTTGTCTTTATTTGCAAAAAAGGTTTTGCAGGTGTTGCGCTGATCCCAGTTGACAACCGTAAAATTGTCTTCCCAACCCGTTTGAACAGCGTTGCAAATTCCCGCAATTGAGCCGCCCGGTCCGCCGTGCACAAACAGCAAAACCGGATTGCTCTTGTCCTTGCCTCTAATCTGAACGTACTGCTTGATGCCGTTAATCATCGGGTACTCGTACAGGTAAATACCATTTGGGTTATCGGGAAATAACACTTGATTTCTTTTACTCATCATCTTCTCCTTTCGGTGCTGAAATGAAATACAAATTCCGCAGCCTTGCGTTTTCGCTTTGCTTTTTCTGATACTTATCGACAACGCCCAGAATCTCCTTCATCATCTCGGAAAAATCCTCGTCCGATAACTCCACCGCATAATTCAGAAGAAACAGCTTGTCTCGCTCTACATCGGCGTTATCGCTCTGAAAATACTTGTCGTACAAGCCGATGATCTGCATAAGGCTCATCGTGACAATTTTCATTCCGTCCTCCGATTGTGGGCTGTTGATATAGATATCCTTGATTGCGTAAATGTTTTCGATCTGCCCTCTCACCTTTCGGGTTTGCGCGACATAAATCGCTCCGACCTCCAGCATTTTTTCAATTTTACGGTAAAGCGTGGCGCGTGGAACATTTGGATTTTCCGCCAGAATTTCCGATATCGCAGCCTGCTTTTTTGTCCGTATCATCTGCAAAATCTTATTTGAAACAGGATCAGTCAGCACTTTTAACAGCTTTTCCATACTTGTCCTCCACTAATATCGTTTATGATATCAGTATATAACATTTATCTGCAAATGTCAATAGGAAAACGAAATTTTTATTGAAAAGGGATTTCTGATAACAAAAAGAGTGCTTATCAAAAAAATACTATTAGGTAAGTCCTTGGAGAAGCGCATCTCTGCTTTACAAAGTTCAAGTACTTCGACTGTAAGGGTGTAAAACGCTTCTCTGTCACCACCCGTGGCTACGCAAAGGGGAAATACGAGCTTCGCACAAAATGGGACGGCGATGTCATGGCGGAGATACCGGTGGAGTTCAGCAACGTGTGGGAAACCCACACCGCAGAAGCTTATATCCCTGATGGTGTGAACGCTATATATCTCACATATAGGGGCGAGGGTAACTCCATGCTCAATTCCTTTGCCATCGAATAATGAATGTCAATTTCAAAAGCATTTAGAAACGCTCCGTCATAATTTATATATTGCACCAGAAAGGGCAGCAAAAATTTATTGCCCAGATTATGTATAATGAGTTGACTAAGCTGTCGTTTTATGGTATAATTGATATAGCACATATGTTTTAGTGAATATATGTGCGTTCTATTGGTCGATATGGAAAGGTAAAATTATATGGAAAAACAGACAAAGCGTTTTGGCATCAGAGTCAGGATAACAGTAACTGTGCTGGTGGCGCAGATACTTGTGTTCACCGCAATGTTCCTGCTGATAAACGGGCTGGTATCCTCATCATCATACCAGAATGCCGTAAACAATATGCAGACCGCTGCCCGGGACAGGTCGGAAATAATCGAGAACTACATCAGCTCCACCGAGGACACCCTGACCGCTTACCTCAAGGCACAGCAGATATACGACCTGCTTAGAAACCTTGACGACCCGGAAAAGACCGCTGCCGCCCAGAAATATACCGAGAACTTCGGTAAGGACATCAGCAGTCTGGAGGGTATCTACGCCAGCAGTTGGGACACTATGATGCGCGTCCACACAACGCCGCAGGTGGTCGGAAAGATAACCCGCCCGGACGAGGACCGGCGCAAGCAGCTTCACGACGCAATACTTTCCACGGACGGAGTTTACAACACCGGTATTCTTATCTCGCCCGCAACCGGAGAGCAGATAATTTCTATGTACAAGGCGGTGCGTGAGGAGGACGGCACTCCCATTGGTCTGGGCGGTATCGGTATATTCACCAGCGGACTTGTTGAAAAGCTGGACAACCTGCCGCTGACCGGTCTTGACAATGCCCAATATTACCTGCTGAACGTGAATACCGGAGAGTACATTTTCCACCCGGACAGCGAGAAGATAACCACCGTTGCCGAGGAGCCGTACATAACCGATATCATTGACCGGGTAAAGGGCAGCACCGAGGCTGTCACCGGTTCTGTGACCTATAATGACGGCGGGGAGTACATCGCGGCGTACACCTATATGGATAATCTGGGCTGGGTGTTCATTATGGCGGACAGGTCTGCGGAGGTGCTGGCTTCTGTTATTTCTTTGAAGCTGGAGCTTATCATCATCTGCTTTGTCACCATGTTACTGCTGACGCTGGTCGTGTACCTTGTTGTAAGATATCTCATCAATCCGCTGAAGCGTGTTGAGAATGCGGTTATAAACCTTGAACACATTGATTTCGGCGCTGCAAAGGCAGTCGAGGATCTTGTGAAAAGTCCCGACGAGGTGGGAACTATTGCCACGGCGGTGGTGGATATGTGCGCTTCACTAAGTAATGCGACGGGAGATGTTGCGAGAATATTGAACGAGCTTGCTAATGAAAACCTTGCGGTGGACGTAAAGCAGAACAGTCAGTACTACACCGGCGATTTCTCGCAGCTTGCGGACAGCCTTGAAATAATCAAGTCGAAGCTCACCAGCGTGATGTCGGATATTTACGCTGCCGCAGATCAGGTAAGCTCCGGTTCGGGGCAGGTCGCAGCGGCGGCTGGAACGCTTTCACAGGGTACTGTGGAGCAGAGCGCTTCTGTCGAGCAGCTGGCGGAGAATATCGGCAATATCCAGACCCAGATACAGCAGAACGCAGATAACTGTGACAGCGCCCGTGAGCTGATGGACAAGACCTCCGCCTTTGTGGAAGAAGTCAACCAGAAGATGGAAACTCTTACCGAAGCGATGAACAACATAAACGAAACCTCCGGCAAGATCAGTAATATCATCAGCACTATCGAGGATATCGCGTTCCAGACGAACATTCTGGCACTTAATGCGGCTATTGAAGCGGCAAGAGCAGGCGAGGCAGGCAAGGGCTTCGCAGTAGTCGCAGACGAGGTGAGAAACCTTGCCGGCAAGTCCGCAGAAGCGGTGGGAGATACCACGCTGCTTATTGAAAGCTCGGTGAACGCAGTCAACAACGGTACCGAGATAACCGGTCAGACCGCCGAAGCAATGAAGACGCTGGGCGAGTACACAGCCTCGGTTAAGAAGATAATGGACGACATCACCGAGTCCTGCAAGCGGCAGGAGGAAATGGCGGAGCATATCAACGGCGATATCAGCAGGATATCCGGAGTGGTGCAGTCTAACTCTGCAACCGCCGAGGAAAGCGCCGCCGCTTCCGAGGAGCTTTCCGGTCAGGCTGGAATGTTGAAGGAGCTTGTCGGGACGTTCAAGCTGAAATAAAACAATACCCTCCGGGTCATTCCGGAGGGTACTTTTGTGTCTGTTACTGATTAAAGCCGCGGTTGGTGAAGAAATCGCACACACCGTCCAGCACCAGCTTTCTGTAATACTAATAACCATTTAAACTCAGGAAATCTTTACAGAAATCCAGCACCGCTATCGTCGTCAAAGAAACTTGAGCGTTTTCCGCGCAGCGGATAATGCGTACATACAGTACGCCTGCGTTTCTCTTCCTAGGGAAACGCTGAATAAATAGCCAAAGAAAATGGCGATGACACAGGGTACAAGTCAAAAGCGAGGATTTCATCGGAGCAATTAAAAAACAGCGTAAAACCCATCAAGTTTTACCCTTCACACAGGGCAATTACCCTTAAAAGGGCAGACTTATCCCTTAACAGGTCGAAAATCTATTTGAACACGCTTCACCATCAACAGGTTTGCGCAAGTAAACAGAACATTAAGGCAATACCGCACAAAGATTGTGCGCATATTGCGCCGTCAGATTTTTCGTCAGATTGTACAAAAACGACGCAGGCGGGCTGACGCCCGTCAAGGAGTTTTTGTGCGATATGACGGAAAATATGCAAGCAAGATGCGTACAAAATCCAAAAAATGGTCTTTGTGCGGTATTGCCTTAAGTTTGTTGAGATTCTTTGCAATTCCCTTGTATCTCACTTTCCGGAAGATAGATTTATAATATAAGTGCAACACTCGAAAAAATAATGACACATAAGGCAGCTCGTGTTATAATGGGAGTAACCACACAACCATAAACAGGAGGAGCAATATGTGTCGCTTGAATTACCTTGCTCCCTTCGAGGCGCTCAAAAAAATGTTCTCATAATTGTGTTGCACCTGTATTGACACTCTATCGTCCGATTCTTACAATTCAAACGCTTTGTGAGGGGGGGATCGCTTCTGCTTGATTTTTTGGTATTTGGGTGTTATACTATTAGCAAATGAATATGAAGAGAGGTATAATATGATTTCTTCTGCTTTAGCTATTCTTGAAACCGACGCGCAGCGCAAAGAGTTATCGGAGATATATGAGAGCAATAAAAAAACATTTTATTCGATAGCTTTCTCAAAATTACATAACGCGCAGGACACAGAGGACGTTATACAAGAGGCTTTTCTTGCCGTTGCTAAAAAGCCTGAAATATTCTTTGGTATTCCTGCAAATAAAAGAGTATCCTACATAAATGTTATCATAAGGAATATAGCTTTTGTAATGTGGAATAAGAAACATAAGATTTCAGAGAAAAAAGTTGAGCTTGACGACAATATCATTGACGATAGAATTACAGTGGAAGATAAGGTAATGAGCGATGTTCAATGCATGAGGATATTGAAATTCATTGATTCATTGCCGGAGGGAATGAAAGCCGCTGTACATCTCAAAATGAACTTCGGCTTAAAGAATAAGGATATTGCAGAAATCCTCGGAATATCGGAAGAAGCCGCATATAAAAGGGTTTCAAGAGCGTTACATCAGATCAAGCAGTATATGGAGGACATCAACAATGAATAAGAGTTATTCCGTGGGAGATCTATTATCGCTGTATTACGAAAATGAATTTGCGGCAGTAGAGGATGCAGAGCTTCCCGATTTTTCTGCGAAGCACAAGAGAAAAATGCAGAGAATATTCAATTTGTTTGAAAAAAACAAAGCACGAATGGATAATTCTCGCATGATATTCACCGCTCAAAGTCAGCTAAGTTTCAGAAAACGACTGCTTTTTAATGTTATAATAATCGTTGGTCTGGCATTTCTGGCAGGGTGCGCCAATGCGCTTATTTCCAAAAGCTTATACGGAAGTATTTATAGGGATATTATGAATATTTTTGGATATCAGATGTATATACCCGATGGGTATATGCATTTCTCAGCGCAGATAGGTGATAAAAAAGTTATTACGATAGTTAATGAAGATAGTAATGTTGAACTTATCAATCCGAAAGCAGGTATATCCATAGACAAATCAGACCTTAAGCAAGCTGAAATTACTTCTAGCGGCACCGTTTTTGTCGAATTCAGAGTGGAAAACTAAGCAGACTCAACCGACATTTGAAGCAGTAGGTATGTTGTTTGACTTTACAAGCATTTTTGCCAAAATAGAATATGAGTATTTGGTTAGAAATAACGAAAAGTGCGATTTCTGAAAAAAGTTTCGTTTATTCATGTCCATAAAACCGCTATAAAGGAAATGTATTATATAGAAGAAAATCTTCTGAATACATTTAAGGCAATACCGCACAAAGACCATTTTTTGGATTTTGTACGCATCTTGCTTGCATATTTTCCGTCATATCGCACAAAAACTCCTTGACGGGCGTCAGCCCGCCTGCGTCGTTTTTGTACAATCTGACGAAAAATCTGACGGCGCAATATGCGCACAATCTTTGTGCGGTATTGCCTTAAGGAATGAATACAATGAAAATAATTAGAATTGTTTGCACATTTGTGTCGCTGGCGCTGATGTTATGCGGCTGTGGTAATTCGGGCAGTACATCTCAAAACTCGGATAACAGCACCGCCCCGTCGAATTATGAGTATACCTATAAATCTTCCCATGCGGAGCGCTTTGCAGTATCTGCCGACGGTGACGTTGTGGTATCAACATTTAATGGTACTGCTTCCGAACTGGTGAAACTCTCCGAGGACGGAACACGAAATAGGCTTGGCGAATGTCCCGGCATACCCGAGTGCATGGCTTTTATGGGTAATGAGCTATTTGTGCTGAAAATCAGATGGAACACAATCGGAACCTCTGACGGTATTACTATTTATAAAATAAACCAAAGCGGAGGGGAAAATGAAGTATATGGAGAATTCGATATTCCGCTTGAATTCGGTTACAGTATGTGCAGCAGTGAAGATGAACTGTATATAATCGGGAAAGACGGTGAAAAGGGGAATGTCACCTGCGATTATCCGAACTTCTATGACAATAAATACAGCGTTTTTCGTATCTCGGAGGGAAAATACGATAAGCTGCCCGTTGATTTTCCAACGGCAGTCTGCGCGGCACAAGGCGGAGGTGCGCTGATATCCGCCTGCGACAATAACGGCTATTATATCGTAAAATACAAAAACGGTTCTCTGTCAGATAAAATGTACGCCGAAAATATACGGTACAATATAGACGGTATTGCCGATGTTGACGGAGAGCATATCATATTCAATATGATGACGACAGCCAATAAATATATGCTCTGCGCTTCCGATATGGAAAATATGTCAATGACGGAGCTTATCCCGGGGGTGAATGTCAATGGCGACAGGCTCTATGCGGCAAATGGTTATTGCTATTTTCAGCCCATGGAAAAGAACAACAAAGGCGAATATGTGATAGAGCGGATAAGATTTTCCGATTACTATAAATACAACGCGCCGATGTCGCTTATCTGCTCGCAGCTTTCCCGTTCCACGCCCTTCGGCTGCGGATATACAATAAACGTTATGCAGCCCTCAAACGAAGAAGCTGCGCTGAAAATACTTTCGCAGGACAGGGACTATGATATGTGCTATATCAGCACCGCAGATGATATTGCATATGCTATAAAAAGTCAGGGCAGCTTTTATCCGCTGAATGATGTCACGGGAGTTTCGGAATATCTTGATAAATGCCTTCCTGCAATAAAAGAAGCCTTTACGGACGAAAACGGCGATATCTGGGGGCTGCCGCTTTTTCTGGACTCGGATTTCATCTTCAGCAACTATGGCGATACAGACTTTTCCGAGATGAAGCTTGATGATTTTGTTGATTTTATGGACAGTCTTTCTTCGGAAGAGCTTGATAAAACATTATGTATCTTATCTGGCTTTACCGCTGATATTCTGACGGACTATGTGATAAAGCACGACAGCTTTGACACGGCGGAATTTCGGGCAGCAGCAGAAAAGCTGAAAAATTCCAAGCGGCTTAATAAGGCAAAGGGCGGCTATACTACTTCAACGCTGATAAATAGCGAAGAACAGCTTATGAGTTTATATCCTAATTCTTTTATAGATAACTATGACCGTGATTTTAAGGTGTCGGGAATAC
>JBJFGA010000232.1:0-10613 GCA_051892275.1 Oscillospiraceae bacterium
CGAACGATTTGCAGAAACGTTATTGAAAGGGCGAATAATATGAAAGAAAAAAGAAAATTTCATTTTGGTAAGGCAGGAATAGCGGCTGCGGCGGTGGTGACGGCGCTTTCGGCGGCTACAATTACCGTAGGTGCGGCGAACAACTGGAACTTCAATGCGGCATTCCGCAGTATTTTCGGCGGTGCGGAGGATTCCGGCAGCATGGAGGAGTTCAATTTCGAGAGGTACGGCAAGGAACTTGACTTGTGGTACGACTGCGATAATTTCCAGCTTAACATCAAGGGTATCTGCGCCGACCAGACCTCGGCTTATGTGCTGTATGATGTGGTGTTCGACGAGGGCTTTGACTATGCGCCGCAGGACGGCTGGGAGGACTGGTATCTTTCCTCAATAATGGAAGCAAATATCCCCGGTGAGGCGCAGACGCTTCTTGGCAGGATAAACGTCATGGATCATGCACTTCTTTCGCAGAACGGAAACGTTTTATCCTACTATGTCATGGGAAGGCTTTCTGACGCTGAGGACACATTTGAGGGAAAGACCGTAACGCTTGACTTCGGCAGGCTGGCAAGAGCCATTCCCACCGGCTCAGAAAAGGATAACGAGCCTTACCTTGATTGTGAGATACTTGAATGCGGAGTTCACGTCGATATTCCGGTGGATTTTCCGATATGCACCGAGAGAATTGCGCTGGAGTTGAACGAAAGCTTTGACATCAGCGAATACAGCACTCAGGACAGTCCGGTGGTTCCGGGAACGGAAGCGGTTATTACCAGCCTTGAGATAACGCCGTTTAACTGGAGTTATTTTGTGGAAACCGACACCTCGTGGATGGGAAAGGGTGACTGCTATCTCTTTGTATTCAAGGTAACGCTGAAGGACGGCAGGGTGATATATCCGCAGGAATACACACAGTCGACCACCAAGACGGGTATGCTTACCCGCGGAGCTTTTATTCCGTTTGATTACGACTTGATAGAATCGGCGGAGATTTGCGGTGTAACTATTCCTTTAGCATAACAAAAAATCCCCCTCAGTCCGAGGGGGATAAGTTATTTCTGCTGATTCTCCTGAATCTCCCGTGAGATGAACTCCGGCACTTCCTCTGGCTTTATCCCCAGAACAAAGGAAAATTCACTGTTGATCATTTGCTCTGCGGACTTCATGGTGCGCTCGTCGGTGGAGTTCAGGCGTTTGCCAATAGCCTCCCGCCGCTGCTTTTCAAGGTATATGCTGCGCAGCATTGCGGCTATCCTGCGGTAGTCCCCACAGGACAGTACCTCGTTCTGCTGCTGTTTTCGCATGGTGGGATTACTGACCCATTCGTCCGCAGCGCCCATACCCCGCACAAGGTCAATTATCTCGTCCCTGGTGAGAAGCTCCCGCAGCTTGTCCTGTGCGGCTTCCACCGGTACGTAGTACCGTGCGCTCCGGGAGTTCAGCGGCGACAGCACACAGTATTCCCGCTGGTGCACTCCGTCGGCGCATTGAGTTTCGCAGCCTTCAATGCGGCATATTTCAGCGTGATATACGACATTTTTTCCCTCTGAAAGCTCCATTTTTCCTCCATTTCTCCATAAGGTCACCTCTAAAAACCAGAGCGCCTCAGATGCGCCGTCAGATTTTTCGTCAGATTGTATAAATTGAGCGCAGGCGGGCTTGCGCCCGTCAAGCGAAATTTGTGCAATATGGCGGAAAATATGCAAGCAGATGAGGTGCTAAGGTGATAGCCGATGGTTTTTAGAGGTGACCATAATATAATTGTACCATAAATTTGTTTTTACTTCAAAGGGAATTCTGCACAAACCATATTGCATAAAAATTGTGCAGAATTACGATTTGTGGTAATTCTGCACGATATCTGTGTGATTATTGCTGCTTGCTGCCGTCGTTTGCGTCCGGAGCTTTCGCCGGCTTTTTCTGGCGGTACGCCCATAACTTGTTTATCAGGAAGTTTGTCGGGATAGTGATGACCATGTTGAGTATTGGCGCGAGTGACGCCGCCAGGTCCTGCGGCTGTAAGTTCATTCCAAAGCCCGCCAGCCATTCGCATGCACCGCCGAGGTACTGCCCGAGGTTAATGACGTTTAGCCACAGCATAAGCAGCAGCTCCGTCAGGAACAGTCCGGTGAATGAGTAGGAGATATATGTCTTTATCAGCACCTTCCACCAAACGCGCTTTTCGCCGTTTTTGTCCTGTTTGAACACGAACCTGCTTTGCAGCAGATACGCGCTGAACACCGTTATGACGAACGCAGTGATATTTGCGATATGCACCCCGGAATGGAATACATAATAGCAGAAGTTGTAGATAATATAGCTGAAAATGGTGTTGAATGCGCCCACCATGCCGAATTTCACGAACTGCCACAGCGCGGCTAGCTTCTTGTTTTTTATTTCCATATCATACTCCCGGTTTTTTTGCCGAACAAACGGCGCTGATACTATTGTACCCCAATATCCTTGTTTTGTCAACCGAAAAATCCCCCGCTCCTTTGAGCGGGGGACATTTGTTTCGCTGTTACGCTTGTGAAAAGAGAGAATTACATAGCCGCGATAGCGTCGTTGATCTCCTTGATACGAGCGTCGATAACTGCGAAGTTAGCCTCTCTGAGCTGAGTGTAGGTCTGCTCGCCCTGAATGTAAACATACTTGGTGAGCTGCTCTACGTTGGAATCAGCGGTGTCGGCACTTGCGATATCGGTACCCAGACCATTCTTGAAGTCGAAGATAGGAGTGATCTTGCTGGAGCCGTCGAGAGTTGTCTGGCTGTAGATGAAGTCGAGGTTGTAGTCAGACCAGCCGTTCTTGTCCTTCTGCTGCTGGATAGAAGCCGCAGTAGCAGCCGGGTCAAGGGAAGCGGTGATGCAGCTGTCGATCCATGCAGCAACGCCGTTAGCATTGGTAGAGCCCTTGCACCACATCAGAGCGTCCTGCTTCATGAAGTGATAGTAAGCGTCTGCCTGCGGGTCGCGCGGATAAGGAACTACGCAGATCTCATCGTCAGACCAGCCGAATCTCTTGGCGAACTTGTTCAGACCGGAATCGCCCTCGAATTCCCATGTGCCGCCGTTGCCATAGAACAGGGTATCGCCCTGTGCCCATGCCTTCGGGTTTACAGACCAGCCGTTAAGCTCGTGTCTGGGGTAACGCAGGTTCTCCTTCTGGAGAGTGGAAAGAAGCTCCATAGCACGCTCAACGTTAGCGTCATTCATGTTGTTGGTGATAACGCCGTTGTTGTTTGCTACGATAGGAGTACCGGTTGCTACAACGAACTCGTTTTCGGGGTTGTAGCCGTCGATAACGAACTTGTTGTCGCCGGACTGCTGGAAGGTTCTTGCCATATCGAGGAATGCGTCCCAAGTCCACTGGTCGTTCTCAAACAGGGTGCGGGGATCCTTAAGTCCAGCGCCTTCGACAATGCTCTTGCGGTAGTACAGCAGGGAGTCGAAGGATATCTCATAGATCGCGCAGTAATATCTGCCGCCCAGCTGGAACTGGTCCATAACGCTTCTTGCGCCGTCCCACTTCTCGCCGTCGAGGTTCAGTATCTGGTCAACCGGCTGATATCTGCCCTTCAGAACGCCGTACGGGAAGTCACGGATCTCGAACGGGAACAGGTCGGGGGAGTCGCCGGACTGGATAGCGGTAGCCAGCTTGTCGTAACGCTCGCCGTAGGCTACGTTGATGTACTCGAAAATTCTGCCCTCGCGGGAAGGATCGTCGCCGGTAGCGGGAACGCCGTAAGCTTCCTTGAACAGCTCTGCAGCTGCGGTGGTCTCGTCGATATCCCACCAAGCCATCCACTTGAGACGCTTTGTTACCTCAAGGTCAGGGTTGTCAAGGCTTGCAACAGCACCCTTGGCAGCGTCCTGAACTGCGGGGTCGGTGTCGTAGGTCGTAGTTACCAGCGGAGTGGTGACTACTGCGTTAGCGTCCGAATTGGGAACGCCTGCGTTGCTTGCGGAGTTGGAAGCTCCCGCTGCGCCGCCGTTAGCGGTGGCAGGCACTTCCTCATCGCATGCGGTCAGCGAGAGAATCATAGCAGAGGCGAGAAGCCCGGCTGCTACGGTCTTGAACTTGTTCATTGGTTAACCTCCATTAAGTAAATAAATAAGGGCAGGGACAAGGGGCATTTCTGACACAGACGGATTTTCCGTGAAAACGCATTACACCAACCCATCGGGCATAATGACCCCAAAAGTCTTGTCACTTCTATTATACAGTAAACAGGGTGATATTTCAATATCCATTTTATATAATTCTATCCCTGCTTCTTTGTGCATTTTCGCATAGATTTAACCTTTAATTTACCTAACGGAAAGTAATTATTTAATTGAATTAGGTTATTTAACTGGAAGAATACTGCCATTCCCGGCGGGAGTTTCCGGGTCTTCGGTCTGCGGGGGTTCTTCTGTCACAAGCCCGCCATCTGCGGGAAGTTCCGCCATAACGTACTGCGCCAGTGCGTCGTAGACCTCCTCTGGTATCTCTGCGCCGGACTTGACCGCCTGCGCCGCAAGCTCCAGCTGCTCGTCGGTGAAGCCAGCCTCATGCAGCCGGTCGGAGTACTGAGTCATCACCTCGTCGATGTTCTCTGCGGAGATATCCGCGCTGCTCTGGACTATCGGCGTCTGCATTCCGTTGGCGTCTATGCGATAGTTGTCGTGGTAAATAAGCTCGCTCACCGTGACGAACCCGAAGCCCTTCTGCTTCAGCTGCTCCAGCACCTGCGGGAGCGCCTCGGTGGTATTTTCAAGGTCGTTGTGGAACAGCACTATCGACCCGGACTTCACGTTGTCCACGACCTTTTTTGTGATGTCGGCCGGGGTGGGATCTTTCCAGTCGAGGCTGTCACCGTTGGATGCAGATGGAAAGCGCGCTGCATCGGGAGCGGGAGAGTTGTGGTCAGCCAAGCTCCTCTTTGGCGGCGGAAAGCGCCAGAGCGATGACCTTGTCCATGTCGAGGTACTGGTACGACCCCAGTCTGCCGCCGAAAATCACGTCGCTGCGCTGCTTTGCAAGCTTGGCGTATTCGGCATACAGAGCGTTGTTTTCCTCGTCGTTCACGGGATAGTATGGTTCTTTTCCGGGTTCCCATTCCGTTGGGTATTCGCGGCTGATTATGGTGCAGGGGGAGTCGGCGTTCTCAAAGTGTTTATGTTCGATTATCCGGGTATAGGGGACGGACGCGTCGGTGTAATTGACGACCGCATTTCCCTGATAGTTCGGGGTATCCAGCCGAGCGTGCTCAAACCGCAGAGAGCGGTATCTGAGGTGCCCCAGGCGGAACCCGAAGTACTCGTCTATCATTCCGGTATAAACCACCTTTTTGTACTCGCCGCAGTGCGTTTGGGAATAATCAGAATAGCTGGTGTTCAGCATTACCTCTGTACCGTCAAGCAGCTTTTCAAAGATCCGGGTATATCCGCCCACGGGAACGCCCTGATACCTGTCGCTGAAGTAGTTATTGTCATACCTGAACCGTATCGGTATACGCTTTATGATAAACGCTGGAAGTTCCGAGCATGGGCGTCCCCACTGCTTCTCGGTATAGCCTTTTATGAGCTTCTGATAGATGTCGGTTCCGGCTAAACTGATAGCCTGTTCCTCGAGATTTTTGGGTTCGCCGATATTTAGTGATGAAATCTGCTGCTGTATTATATCCTGCGCTTCCTGCGGCGTGCGGATATTCCACATTTTGCTGAAAGTGTTCATGTTGAACGGAAGATTGTATATCTCGTCCTTGTATACAGCCAGCGGCGAGTTGATGAAGTTGTTGAATTCCGCAAACTGGTTGATATATTCCCATATCTTCCTGTCAGAGGTGTGGAAGATATGCGCGCCGTATTTGTGGACGTTAATTCCCTCTGTTTCTTCTGTGAAGCAGTTTCCGCCGATGTGGGCGCATTTATCTATAACAAGGCATTTTTTCCCTTTTTTCCTGGCTTCATGCGCAAATACAGCACCAAATAACCCGGCGCCCACTATCAGATAGTCAGTCATTTCAATAGTATCTCCTTCCGGAAGATCATTCCGCTGCATTTATTGCAGAATTGTACAGATATAGTTTATCACATACTCGCCGATAAATCAAGAGATATACACTGTGTTTTTTTCATTGTCAGTATGCACGGAAAGGTATGTTTTCCCGGCATTGTTTTCCGGTGAAACCTTACAGCCACAGCACTCTTGCCGGGGCTGTAAAATCATGTATTGCACTTGACAAAGACTGTATAGTGTGATATAATAAATAGGGTATAATTGAATTGTAGTATGATGAAGAATTATGTTTTCCAGGCTCCTCGGCGGCGGTTTTGACCTGCCGGTCGGACAAGGCGTCATCAATCAAACAGAAAGGTGGACAGACTATATCATGAAAGGAATAGTATTAGCAGGCGGATCAGGCACCCGGCTTTATCCGATCACTATGGCGGTATCCAAACAGCTGTTGCCGGTGTATGATAAGCCTATGGTATATTACCCGCTGTCAATGCTCATGCTGGCGGGGATACGTGACATACTGATCATCTCCACTCCGGTAGATCTGCCGAATTTTGAGCGGCTTCTGGGCGACGGCTCGGAATACGGTATTTCTCTTTCGTATAAGGAGCAGCCATCTCCTGACGGATTGGCGCAGGCGTTTATCATCGGTGAGGATTTCATCGGCGACGACTGCTGCGCTATGGTGCTGGGGGATAATATTTTTTATGGCAGCGGTTTGCCCAAGATACTCAGAAAAGCGGCTGCAAAGGCAGAGGAACAGCACAGGGCGACGGTTTTCGGCTATGCGGTAGACGACCCTGAGCGGTTCGGCGTTGCGGAGTTCAACGAGAACGGACGCGTTATTTCGATAGAGGAAAAGCCGAAGGAGCCGAAGTCTAATTTTGCGGTGACGGGTATGTATTTCTACGACAACCGTGCTGTGGAATTTGCAAAGAACCTGAAACCCTCCGCACGGGGCGAACTTGAAATAACCGACCTCAATCGCTGCTTCCTGGAACAGGGCGACCTTGATGTTCAGCTTCTCGGCAGAGGCTTTGCATGGCTGGACGCCGGCACTGTGGACAGCCTGCTGGACGCCGGTCAGTTTGTACAAATGATCGAAAAAAGGCAGGGCGGCAAGATCTCCGTGCTTGAAGAGATCGCGTTCAATAACGGCTGGATAACCGAACAGGCTCTTCGTCAGGCTGCTGTAAGATACGGCAGTTCGGCATACGGGAAGTATCTTATCAAAGTTGCGGACGGCAAGCTGTCGTTCTGATACATAAATCAGTCCGGAGATATACCGGCGGAGGAAAATATGAACAAGATCGAAACACCATTAAAAGACGTATATATCCTTGAGCCTGCTGTGTTCGGCGATAACCGCGGCTGGTTCATGGAAAGCTGGTCAAAGCGTGAGATGGAGCGGCTGGGGCTGTTTTACGATTTCATTCAGGACAACCATTCGTTCTCTACCGTAAAGGGTACGATCCGCGGTCTGCATTTCCAGAACGGAGAGTTCTCGCAGGCAAAGCTCGTGCGCTGCGCACGGGGTGCAGTGCTTGATGTTGCGGTAGATCTCCGCAAGGGTTCGCCTACATATAAAATGTGGACAAGCGTTGTTTTATCCGCCGAAAATCATAGGCAGTTCCTTATTCCGAGAGGGTTTGCGCATGGTTTCATGACCCTTACCGACGAGGTGGACTTCCTTTACAGGGCTGACAACTTTTATAATAAGGAAAGCGAAGGCGCTATCCGCTGGAATGACCCGGTGATAAATGTGGACTGGGGCATAGACGCACCGGTGGTTTCTGAAAAGGACGCCGCAGCACCGTTTTTTGACGATACCAGATTTGATTATTTCAAGTATGAATAAATATACAAGAGAGGTTTTCCTATGACGATCATCGTAACCGGAGGCGCCGGATTTATCGGCGGCAATTTCATTCACTACATGCTGGACAAGTATCCTGATTACAGGATAGTCTGCATGGACTGCCTTACCTATGCGGGCAATATGGAAACCCTGGCTCCGGCAGCCGACAACAAGAATTTCGTGTTCTATAAGACCGATATCACAGACCGCGAAGGCGTATATTCTGTGTTTGAGAAAGAGCACCCGGATATCGTGGTGAATTTCGCCGCAGAGAGCCATGTTGACAGATCCATTGAAAATCCCGGCGTATTCCTTAATACCAACATAATGGGCACCGCTGTGATGATGGACGCCTGCCGCAAGTATGGCATACAGCGTTATCATCAGGTGTCTACTGACGAGGTTTACGGCGATCTTCCCCTGGACAGACCTGACCTGTTCTTTACTGAAGAAACACCGCTGCACACTTCCAGCCCGTATTCTTCCTCGAAGGCGAGCGCAGATCTTCTGGTGCAGGCATATCACCGCACATACGGGCTTCCGATCACCATATCAAGATGCTCGAACAACTATGGACCTTATCAGTTCCCGGAGAAGCTTATACCGCTCATGATCGCGAATGCGCTGGCTGACAAGCCGCTTCCGGTGTACGGCGAGGGTCTGAATGTCAGAGATTGGCTGTATGTGGAGGATCACTGCCGCGCTATCGACCTGATAATCCACAAGGGCACGGTTGGCGAGGTATACAATATCGGCGGTCACAACGAAATGAAGAATATAGATATAGTTAAGATCATCTGTCATGCGCTGGACAAGCCGGAAAGCCTTATCACACATGTCACCGACCGCAAGGGTCATGATATGAGATACGCGATAGACCCCGCAAAGATACACCGCGAGCTTGGCTGGCTTCCCGAAACGAAGTTCGCCGATGGAATAGAAAAAACCATCAGCTGGTATCTTTCCAATCGTCAGTGGTGGGAGAACATCATTAACGGCGAGTACCGCAGCTACTACAAGAGAATGTATGAAAACCGGTGATTGCCGGTAGGATAATGCCAAAATGCTCTTTTCGGAGCTTAATACAGAATAAAGCTGATCAACTGCTTTACAAATCAAAAGGAGATAAAGAGAAATGTCTATTCAGGTATTAAAGCCAAAATTCCACACAGAGGAGTGCCTTGAGCAGATCAGGGAGTGCCTTGACAAGGGCTGGACCGGTATGGGCTTCAAGACGGTCGAGTTTGAGAACAAATGGAAGGAGTACACAGGTCATGCCAATGCGCACTACCTTAACTCCGCTACTGTCGGACTTCATCTTGCGGTAGAGATACTCAAGAAGGAAAACGGCTGGAAGGACGGCGATGAGATCATCACCACCCCCATCACATTTGTTTCTACTAACCATGCTATCCTTTACGAGAACCTCAAGCCGGTGTTCGCTGATGTAGACGAGTATCTCTGTCTCTCTCCGGAGGACGTTGAGAAGAAGATCACCCCCCGCACCAGAGCCGTTATTTTCGTTGGCTACGGCGGACGTGTAGGCAGACTGGACAAGATCATCGAAATATGCAAAAAGCATGACCTGAAGCTGATACTTGACGCAGCGCACATGGCTGGAACAAGAGTAAACGGCGTTTTCCCCGGCACATGGGACGGCGTTGATGTTGCTGTTTATTCTTATCAGGCAGTAAAGAACCTTCCCACCGCAGACAGCGGTATGATATGCTTCGCAAACAGCGATTATGACGCGGTTTGCAGAAAGCTGACATGGCTCGGTATCAATAAGGACACATATTCAAGAACCGGCAGCCAGGGCTCCTACAAGTGGAAGTATGAGGTAGATTACCTTGGATACAAGGATCACGGCAACTCCATTATGGCAGCTATTGCGCTTGTTCAGCTCAAGTATCTTGATGAGGACAATGATTACAGAAGAAAGATGGCTGCGATCTACGACGAGTGCTTCAAGGGTCATGACAAGATACGCATAATAGACGCTCCCTACAAGAACGAGTGTTCATATCACATCTATGAGATCGCTGTGGAGGACCGCGAGGGACTTCTGGCGGAGCTGGCTGCTCATGACATCTTCGGCGGAGTTCACTATCGTGATAACACCGAATACAGCCTCTATTCCTATGCACACGGCACCTGCCCCTTCGCTCATGAGATATCCCAGAAGCTCCTTACGCTTCCGCTTCATCTGTATCTCACAGAGGAAGATGTTCGCATGATCGCTAAGATCGTTATTGATTTTGCAGAAAAGAACTGATAATCCGGCTGAGGATATACTTGTCAGCGTTGTGCTGGTATGTTATAATCAGGAAAAATACATTGCACAGGCGCTGGACAGCGTACTGATGCAAAAAACTGATTTTCCGTTTGAGATAATCGTTGGCGATGACGCTTCCGGCGATACAACGCCGGATATCGTAATGCAGCGGTGTGAGCAGTACCCTGACAGGATCAGGTTTATCCGCCGTGAAACCAACATCGGCGCCACCAGAAACGCATACGAGCTTATGCTCCTCTGCCGGGGCAGATATATCGCGTATCTGGAGGGGGACGATTACTGGACGGACGAGTACAAGCTCCAGAAGCAGGCGGATTTCCTGATCGGGCATCCGGATTATCTTGGGTGCACTTCCCGGTTTCATGTTGTGGATTCCGAGGGCAGAGAGCTTAACGGCTCGCAGCTGGAATGGGTCAGACAGAAAAAGCGCTTCTCTTACAGCGACTTTGACGGCTG
>JBJFGA010000233.1:0-10583 GCA_051892275.1 Oscillospiraceae bacterium
AGATATTCATATTTACTACAAGTTACTCGAAAAACCGCTTCCGCACAAGAAATATATTGTTGTGGATAAAAGCGAAGAAACCTCTTGATTTGGTGGTTTGATGGAAGAATAAGATTAGTGTGACCTTTTGGGGTGTTGAATACGACCAACATTTACTGCCATGCTATCAAAGAAGCACAGGCGAAAACCGGACAGGCTATCGCGGCGGTGTTGGATTTTGCTGGAAACTCGTCACAGACAATTTCAAAGGAATAGCAAGTTACATAATACTTTGACACGCCTTGATAAAGGACAAAATGCTGAAAATAAAGGACAAACAAAGGACAAGCCCCTGTCCTCGGCAAAAAAAAGAACCCCGCAAACAGCTTTAGAAAGCCATTCGCAGGACTCATAGGTATGGTGCAGGTGACGGGACTTGAACCCACATGACCTTGCGATCACTAGCACCTGAAGCTAGCGCGTCTGCCAATTCCGCCACACCTGCATATTTACGTTGTCGTGATTAACAACATATAAATTATACCACAGCAATCCGTTTTTGTCAAGGGGTTTCTGAAAAAAATCTGAATTTTTTTATAAAGTAAATTCTCAAAGTGAATTCCGGAGTGGAAAAAGAGGTGGAATTTACTTTGAGGATAAACGTATTTTTGTATAAGGTAAGCATGAGAGCCGTGGTTGCAGTACTTTCTTAGTATCATGATAGTATTATTACTTTTTTTCTTCTGTCAGCCGGCACTTTGTTCTCCACTTGCCCTGCCAGTAGCGAATAAGGCTCATAAGCGCGGTCAGCACCCATGTAAGGCAGGTCGTAGTCCACACCGCCCACCAGCCCATTCCGGGGATATGTACCAGTATCAGCGCGAAGCCTATTCTTCCAACGACCTCCGCAAAGCCGTTTATCATTGCGTAGAACACATCACCGGCGCCGTTAAGAAGCCCGCGGGTGGTGTGGATAGTGCCCAGTGGGATATAGAACAGGCAGGAGAGCCGCAATGCGCTGCCGCCTATCTCGATGACTTCGGGTTCGTCAACGAACATCCCGACTATCTTGTCACCCAGCAGCAGGAACACGCCCATTATCGCCAGAGCGAAGCCCACTGTAACCATCATGCTGCGATGGTAGCCGCGGATAACACGCTTCTCCAGTCCAGCGCCGATATTCTGCCCCGCAAAGGTGGATACCGCCGCGTTGAGGGAGGTAAAGGGCTGCTGCACCAGCTGCTCCACACGCATGGTAGCAGTGTATGCCGCCATGACCGTTTCACCGAAGCCGTTCGCGGTGCGCTGGAGGAATATCATTGACACGGATATCATCGCGTTCTGAAGCGCTATGGGCACGCCGGTGGTGATACATCTCACGCAGACCGCCTGTTCCGGTTTGAAGTCCTCGCGGCTAAGGCGGAAATAGGGGTTCTTACGGAAGCCCACGATAATGCTGCCGGCGGCGCTCACGCCCTGCGCGATAACGGTCGCATACGCCGCGCCGATAACGCCGAAGTCCATCACCACAACAAACAGCAGGTCAAGCCCGACATTCAGCAGGCTGGCGACTATCAGGAAAATAAGCGGCGTCCGGGAGTCGCCCAGCGACCGCATGACCGCGTTTATCCAGTTGTAGGCGGCAACGCACAGCGTACCGGAGCAGGCGGCGCGCATGTAGTCTGTCGCGTCCTGGAGCAGGTCTTCCGGTGTGTTCATCATCTTCATGAGAAGTCCGGCGCATGTCACCGAAATTATCGTCACCACCGCGCCGAACGAAAGTATGACGTAAGCGGAGTTGGTGATTAGTCTGCGTACCTCTTTGTGCATTCCCGCGCCGAAACGCTGGGATATCAGTATCCCAGCCCCGACGGAGATACCTATACACAATGTGCTGAAAAGGTATGTCAGCGACCCGGTGGTGCCCACAGCCGCCAGCTTGTCCGCGCCGAGATACCGTCCGACCACCATTGAGTCCACGATGTTGTACAGCTGCTGGAACAGGTTTCCGGCGAACAGCGGCAGCGTGAACAGTATGATGTGTTTCAGTTCGCTGCCCTCGGTCATTTTTCTTGTGTAGCTCATTTTTACTTCCTATTTTACAATAAAACAGCCCCGCACAAGGTGTACCGCCTTTGGCAGTTCCGGCAGGCATTTCACTTCATCTCATTATAAAGATGATTCTGATCGCCGGGTCGAAAACTGCTTTATCGGCAACACGCTAAAGCGGGGTCGTTCCTTTATTACGACATTACTGTACTATTACTCCGACAGATAAGACTTCACAAGCACCTGTAAAAGCTCGTCACGGTCGATGTGTCTGATAAGACCGCGGGCGTTGTTGAAGGTTGTGATGTATGTGGGGTCTTCCGAAAGAATGTATCCTACCAGCTGATTTATGGGGTTGTAGCCCTTCTGCTTCAGTGCGTCATAGACAGTAGTAAGGATTTCCTTCATTTCATTTTCTCTGTCGTCATGTACAGAAAATGTCATTGTCTTGTCATGCATTGCTTTCAAATCCTCCTCTTGTCCGGAAAAGTTACAATTTGGTTACAATATGATTATACACTTATTCGTTCAAAAAAACAACCCGATTTCGGTTGTTTGGGCAATTTTACTACATAAAATCTATATATGTCACAAAAACAAAATCCGGCTTTTGGATAATCTCACAAAAATACTTCTCATTTAAAGGATAATATATAAAATTTGCTAAAACGCTTGTATATTTGCGATTTTTATGATATAATCATAGTATATTGGTGCGAGCGTGATATGGCACTGTGATATTATTCTTTTTAATTTCAGGAGGAAACATATATGGCAGCTGGAGATGGATTTAAGCAGGTTCCTTTCGGCTTTGATAAAAACGAAGTAAATACTTACATAAGCGACCTCCGCAAGAAAATGAGCGCACTTGAAGCGGATATGCGCAAGAACGACGAAAAGACCCGCGCCGCTGAAAAGCTGGCGGAGGAAGCGGACGACCGTATTAAGGCAGCGGCAGCAGATAACGAAAAGAAAATCGAGGAACTGACCGCACAGCTGGAAGAGGAACGTACCACCACCGACAGACAGCGCGTTGAGATCCGCAATCTCAAGGACAGAGTCGATTCTGAAAAGAAAAAGCTGACCGATATGCTGAAGAGCGGAAAGGGCGTTTCCGCAGAGGCGACCCGCGCGTTCAACGAGGTCATCGAGAAGGCTAACGACGAGGCGGCTGAGATAATCGAAAAGGCTAACAAGAAGGCTGCTGACATCGTAGCTGCCGCAAAGCAGCAGCAGAACGATGTTACCGCAAGAATAAACGCATTCCTCCAGCAGCTGAGAAACCAGATGGAAACGATGAACGCCGGTTACAATGCTGTAAACCAGACCGCAGCCGAGCTGCTTGGCACCGAGCCGGAAGCCGCAGTTGAACTGCCGGAGGTACAGCCTGCGGTGGTTACCGGCCCCGTGGTAAAGGAGGAGCCGGTAATCGTTGCGGAGCCGGAGGAAGTACAGCCCGAGCCGGAGTCTGTTGCTGAACCCGAGCCGGAGCCGGTCGCAGAACCGGAGCCTGTTGCTGAACCCGAGCCAGAGCCTGTTGCAGAGCCGGAGCCGGAGCCTGCGGAGGAGTTATCCGACGACCTGTTCAGTGATGAATGGAGCGGGAACGAGATGGCGGCAGCCGTTGCGGCAGCAGAGAAGAATGCGGTCGAAGAAACCGGCGCGGATATCCCGCTGGTCAACCCCGACGCCGCTGAAAATCCGTTCGGCGGAGACCTGTTCAGCATGGACGAGAATTCCGACGATATGAACGGCTTTGACATCGAAAAGAACGACGAGCAGGACAGCGTTGTGGATAAGGTAGAGCCGCTTGACGTGGCAGACCACGCAGAAGCGTCCTACGACAAGGACTTCAACAAGGATCTGCTGTCGCAGACCATGACCTCCAGCTCTCTCGGCGATGACGCGGACGACGACCTTCTCGCGGCGGTAAAGGCGGCGGAGGAAGCATTCGCGGTACAGCCCACCGATGTTTCTGAAATAGACATGAATGAACAGCTTGACGCTCCGGAGACGTCTTCCGGTGATTCGGAGGACGAGCTGATGAGGGCGCTGCGTGAGGCAGAGGAAGCGCTCAACAGCGTTAAGGCGTCTGCGGATATCGGCAGCACCGAGGTGGAAGAGGATACCGCGGGCAGCGGAGCAGAGGATCCCTGGGCAGACCTCCAGAAGCAGCTTGAAGCTATGGAGTCAGCTAACGGCGGCGCTTCGTCTGTTGTATACGACGATCCCGAGCCTGTTGAGCCGGAGGAACCCAAGGCAGCACCGCCCTCGGCTGATGATTCGTCTATCTGGGATTTCGGCGGTTCCGGAAGCTCTGATGACGACATGAGCAGCGATTTCGGCGGCTTCGGCGGATTCTGATGAATTACTGACACTGCGGCGGTCTGGCGATAAGCACTGGGCTGCCGCATATCAATTAAAGACGAGGTAGAACAAAATGGAAATAGAGCTTGACACAAGCGAACTGAAGGAAAAGGCAAAAACGCTCCGTGCCGGAGATAAGGTGCTGCTTAGCGGCACTGTGTACACCTCCCGTGACGCGGCACACAAGAGGATAAAGGCGTGCATAGAAAGCGGCGAGCCGCTGCCCTACGAGATAAGCGGCGCTGCGGTGTACTATGCAGGTCCGACGCAGGCGAAAGAGGGAATGGCGATAGGCTCATGCGGACCCACTACTTCCAGCAGAATGGACGTTTATTCCCCCATGCTTCTGGATATGGGGCTATCCGCGATGATAGGGAAGGGCGAGCGCTCTGAAGCGGTGTGCGAGGCTATCCGGCGCAACGGCGCGGTTTATTTCTGCGCGATAGGCGGCGCGGGTGCACTTGCCTGCAAATGCATAACCGAGTGCGAGGTAATTGCATTTGAGGACCTCGGCTGCGAGAGCGTAAAGCGTCTGCATTTCGAGAAGTTTCCGCTCACAGTGGCTATAGACTGCGCCGGGGGCAATATTTTCAAGACCGGCAGGGAGCAGTATTGCCGCAGCTGATTTGTGTGGTGTTTTTGCATAAACAGGGAGTTGTTTTTTCATGAAAAACGCTTGTATTTGGCAATTTTTACGATTTTTCTTGACAAAATTTAAATCAGGTGCTATAATTAAGCGTAGCAGAAGTTATTTACAGGAAAAGTAATTATATGGCTGATTATTCACACATGACTGATGAGCAGCTTGCCGGGCGTATCCCCTCCGCCGAAAGCGGAGAAGCGGTGGCGGAGCTGGTTTCCCGGTACACGGGGCTGGTTCTGGCGCTGGCGGGGAAGTACAGCGGCAGCGCTGATTACGAAGAACTGGTGAGCGACGGGCTGGATGCGCTGCTTTCCGCCGCGCCGAAGTATTCCCCGGACAGGGGCAGCTTCAGCGGATTCATGTCGGTGTGTATCTCTAACCGTATGAAGAACACCGTGCAGCGTGCGAACCGCCGGAAGGAGTGCATTTCCGAGCTTTCCGACGAGGATATCCCGGACAATTCCCCCACACCGGAGGAACTGGTGATAATCAACGAAAACGCCGCCGAAATAACGGAACGCATGAAAACTCTGCTGTCCCCGATGGAGCTGAGCTGTATCGAGGGTGTGATTTTCGGAATGCCCTATTCCGAGATCGCCGAAAGGCTGTCCATCAGCGTGAAGTCAGTGGACAATGCCGTCACGAGGGCGCGCACGAAGCTGAAAGGTATTCTGCCGTCGCCGTGAATGCAAGGGCAATATATGACCCGGTAGCTTAATTTACCAGAGCGTTGTTTATCAAAGGTGTCGGTGTGAGTCCGACCCGAGGGCAAAAATCTTTTTTTATGAGGTATGGACTATGTACAACGACATCACTTTGAAGTGCAAGGAGTGCGGAGCTGACTTCGTGTTCACCGCTGGCGAACAGGAATTCTACGCTGAAAAGGGCTTCACAAATCAGCCCCAGAGATGCAAGGCTTGCCGCGACGCAAAGAAGAATGCTGGCAAGAGCGGCAGAACCTTCTATGAGGCTACTTGCGCAATGTGCGGCGGTATCGCAAGAGTTCCCTTCGAGCCGAAGGAAGACAGACCCGTTTACTGCTCCGACTGCTTCGCAAAGCAGAGAGGCGAGTAATTCGCACACTTTTGGTTGGTAATTTCGTAACGGGACTATTGATCAAACATAAAGGGCTGACGCGTTATGCGCCCGCCCTTTTTTGTTTCTCTGGGATCAGCCGAGTACCTTGTAATCCTTGTCCTCGACTGCCTTTTTCAGCACCTCAAACGGTGTTTCGGCGGAAAGTCTTACTACCGCCGTCCCCTTTTCGTGGCTGACTTCGGCGCTCTCAACGGTGGGGATCGCTTCCAGCGCCTTCTTCACTGCGGCTTCACAGTGACCGCACATCATGCCTTCGATCTTCATTGTTACTTCCATTGTTTTCTTCTCCTTGTCGTGTGATTCTATTTCCTGCGCCGGGCGGTGTATCTTCACGAGATTAAGCCGCAGCGCGTTGGTTACTACGCAAAAGCTGGACAGGCTCATTGCCGCAGCCCCGAACATGGGGTTCATGCTCCAGCCGAAAAGACCTGCGAACGCTCCCGCCGCCAGAGGTATGCCGATGATGTTATAGATGAACGCCCAGAACAGGTTCTGCCTTATGTTCTGAAGCACCGCGCGGCTAAGCCGTATCGCTGCCGGGACGTCCGACAGGCGGCTGTTCATCAGCACCACGTCTGCGGCGTCAATGGCGATGTCCGTGCCCGCGCCAATGGCAATACCAATGTCCGCCCTGGTGAGCGCCGGTGCGTCGTTGATGCCGTCGCCGACCATCGCGACCCTTCCCTTTTCTTTAAGCGAGCGTACGACCGCTTCCTTTCCGTCCGGGAGAACTCCGGCTATCACCTCGTCCACGCCTGCGGCTGCCCCTACCGCGTCTGCGGTGCGCTGGTTGTCGCCGGTCAGCATGACTACCCGGATACCCATGGCTTTCAGCTGGCGGACTGCTTCGGGACTTTCCGGCTTTATTTCATCAGCGGCTGCTATGATTCCCAGCGCCTGACCGTCCCGGCAGAAGCAGAGCGGGGTCTTGCCCTTGCCGGACAGCCTGTCCGCTTCCTCGCGGAGATAGGCAGGGAGTTCTGCATGTTCGGCAATGAACTTCACGCTGCCGCCCAGAAGCTCCACGCCGCCGCACTTCGCCGAAAGCCCGCTGCCCGGAAGCACGGTGAAGTCCTCGGTTTCCTGCGGGAGCACGCCAATGCCGGAGCAATGCTTCATCACCGCGGCGGCAAGGGGGTGTTCGCTTTTGGATTCCAGCGTGCATGCGGCGGTCAGAAGTCCGGTAGGGGTGATGCCAGACGCCGGGATAACGTCAGTTACCGCAGGCTCGCCCCGGGTGATGGTGCCGGTCTTGTCCAGAACCGCTGTCTTAACTTTTCCGGTTTCTTCAAGAGAAACGGCGGTCTTGAACAGAATTCCGTTCTTTGCGCCCATGCCGCTGCCCACCATTATCGCCACCGGAGTGGCAAGTCCCAGCGCACAGGGGCAGCTTATCACCAGCACCGAGATACCTTTTGCCAGCGCATATCCCACGGTCTGACCGCACAGCAGCCACACCGCTATCGTCACCAGCGCAATGCCTATCACCACCGGCACGAACACGCCGGAAACCCTGTCCGCGAGCTTCGCTATCGGCGCTTTTGTCGCGGCGGCGTCGCTTACCATGCGTATTATCCCGGCGAGCGCTGTGTCACCGCCGACATGCGTTGCCTTGCAGCGCAGATAGCCGGACTGGTTTATCGTTGCGGCGGAAACCCTGTCGCCGGGGGATTTTTCGGCGGGAATGCTCTCTCCGGTCAGGGCGGATTCGTTCACCGCGCTTCTTCCCTCAACCACAATGCCGTCCGCAGGAATGCTCTCTCCGGGGCGAACCGCGAATATGTCCCCGGAATTCAGCTGGTCTATCGGTATCAGCTGCTCCGCACCATCGCGTATCACCACGGCGGTTTCCGGGGCGAGCTTCATCAGGGAATTCAGCGCGTCGGTGGTCTTGCCCTTGGAGCGCTCCTCCAGCATTTTCCCCACGGTTATCAGGGTCAGTATCATGGCGGCGGACTCGAAGTACATTTCGTGCATATAGGACATCACCGCTTCTGCATCGCCGTGCAGCTGCGCGTCGGTCATGGCAAACAACGCCCATGTGCTGTATCCGAACGCCGCCGAAGCGCCGAGCGCTACCAGCGTGTCCATGTTCGGTGAGCCACGGAACAGCGATTTAAAGCCACTGACGAAGAACTTCTGGTTTATCACCATCACCGCCGCCGTGAGCAGAAGCTGGATGAGTCCCATTGCAACGTGATTTCCTTCAAGGAACGGTGGCAGCGGAAATCCCCACATCATGTGACCCATGGAAAAGTACATCAGTACCGCCAGAAATACCAGCGAGGTGATAAGCCGCGCCCTTATGCTGCCGAAGCCGGTTGCCGCCGGCTGTGAAGCGGATTTGCGGGCAGTTTCCCTTGTGCCGCTTTGTACCTCTGCGCCGTAGCCAGCCGCAGTCACCGCGCCGATTATCGCCGCGTCAGAAGCGGTGCCCTCGGTGGTCATGGAATTGGTCAGCAGGTTCACCGAGCAGGAGGTCACGCCCTCCACCTTTGAAACCGCCTTTTCCACCCGTGCGCTGCACGCCGCGCAGCTCATGCCTGTAATATTGAAATGCTGCATAGTTTCTCCTATTTCATCAGCTTCTGGAGTGTTGCCAGAAGCTCGTCGATAACCTCATCGTTGCCTTCTTTTATATTCTGTGCAACGCAGGTGCGGATATGACTGGACAGCAGCTCGCGGTTGAAGGAATTCAGCGCCGCAGTCGCCGCCGCCACCTGCGTCAGAATATCGGTGCAGTAGGCGTTGTTTTCCAGCATGTTCTCAATGCCGCGCAGCTGCCCCTGAATGCGACGGATACGGTTCATCAGCGATCGGAGCTCCTCCGGCGGGCGCTCTTTTGTTTTGTTACAGTGCTGACATTGAGTGCAGGTTTCTTGCTTCATTTTGTTCAGCTCCTCTCTTATTACATTATATACCCCCAGGGGGTATTTGTCAAGTGGATATCGACATTATTGTATTTATACTAATAACCGTTTGAACGAAGGAAAAGATTTGCAGAAAGACAGTGCCGATATCTAGGGCAACACCGCACAATTACCGGCTAAAGCCTTTTCCGTCCGCTTGCTTGCATATTTTCCGCCATATTGCACAATTCGTCCTAGCAAGGCGTCAGCCTTGCGTCGTCCTCATTGTACAACCTGACGAAAAATCTGCTGCGCAATCGAACGAAATAATTATGCGGTGTTGCCCTAGGAAAAGAAACGCAGGCGTACTGTATGTACGCATTATCCGCTGCGCGGAAAACGCTCAAGTTTCTTTGACGACGATAGCGGTGCTGGATTTCTGTAAAGATTTCCTGAGTTTAAATGGTTATTAGTATTAGTGTTGAGAAAATCATGATTTCTAATATTGACAAATATCTGTGATTGAATTATAATTGAAATATGCAGCTTTTTTTCTTCTTATAAGGTATTATATACAGAAAAACCAAGCCGATACCCAAAGGAGGTATTATATGACAAAATCCAGATACACGGCGCTGGCGGTGTTCGTTGCAATGACAGCGGCACTGGTGCTTTCGTTGTTCGTTATGCCGCCGGCATACGCGGAAGAAACTCTGCTGAGATCCGGAACGAAAAATATCACCGGCACCTACATAATTTCCAAGGACTGTGTGCTTCCCAAGGGCGCTACGCTATACGTCAAAAATGGCGGCAAGCTGTATGTCCGTGAGGGCGCGGATCTTATTCTCAACGGCACGCTGAAAATCGCGTCCGGCGGGTACGTTTTCGTTAAGGGAAACGTTATTTCAAACGCAGGCTCGAAGATATCCGCTACCGGCGGGCTGAAAATACAGCAGGCAGGCACTTTGTCGCTGGGGGGGACGCTCTCGGTGAACAAGGGCGGCAAGGTCTATGGTCTGGGAACGCTTGAGGTGCTGAAGAAGTTCTCCGATATCAGCTGCAAGGGCACTGTGACCGCGAAGATAAAGGCGCCCGAGCCGGTAACTGAAAACGGCGTCACCACCATCGGCGGGGTGCTTATCGTGAACAGGCAGTTCAGCCTGCCGGAGGATTACGGCAGCGGACTGGACGCGGATACTTACAGCGCTTTCCTCAAAATGAAGAAGGCTTCCGGCTACAATATGGAGATCGTTTCGGGTTTCCGTTCTTATGAGAAGCAGAAGCAAACGTTCGCGTACTGGGCTTCGATAGATGGCTGGGAGCAAGCGGACAGATATTCCGCGCAGCCGGGGCATTCCGAGCACCAGTCCGGGCTTGCGATAGACATAACCTCCCTCGCACAAAGCTACGGCAATACCACGGAGGGTAAGTGGCTGGCGGCTAACTGCTGGAAGTACGGATTCATACTGAGATACCCCAAGGGCGGCGAGGATATCACCGGGTATATCTATGAGCCGTGGCATGTACGCTACCTCGGCACCAGCACCGCAAAGCTGGTATATGACAGCGGACTTACCCTTGAAGAATTCCTCGGAGTT
>JBJFGA010000234.1:0-10556 GCA_051892275.1 Oscillospiraceae bacterium
AGCGGTGCTGGATTTCTGTAAAGATTTCCTGAGTTTAAATGGTTATTAGTATAAGCCCCTTCCGGTTCGGGAGGGGCTTTTGTGTTACTTCAGCGACTGCTGCGGCGCGCGCCGGCAGTTTTCAAGCAGGTTGATAAGTTCCTTTATGGGCACGAAGAACGGCATTTCGCTGTCGTTTTCCATCTCGATTATCATAAGAGCCTTATCGTCCCAGTCGTTGATGGTAATGCGCCGGACGGTAGAGCCTTTATCCTGCTTTGTGTTTATCGACCTTAGCAGGTCGTTCATGCGGACGAAGCCGTGTATCCTGCCGCTGCTGCTGGTGCGGAAGGACAGCTTCTTTGCGAGCGGTCTTTCTATGTCGATAACTACCTTGATCTCAGAAATGCCGCCGGGCAGGTCAGCTTCGGTACGGTGTATAGTGCGGAATTTATCCGTCGGAATGTAGTCCCCCAGCTTAACCGTAGGAGCGTTGGCGTAATGCTGTGAATTTGCCATGCTGTAACAGTCCTTCCATTATAGAATCATAGAATCAGAGAGTAGCGTCCACTTCGGTGAGAACCTCGTCCACCTTCGCCATTTCCTCGCGGAGCTGCTCCGGTGTGATGATGAGCGGCGGGCAGACAAGTATCATGTTCTCGTGAGAGTAGGTCATGAACTTCTTTGCTTTCAGCTTGCCGATAATGCCGCCCATAACGCCCTTGGCGTCGCCGCCGTAGGGAACAAGAGCCTCTCTGGTGTCCTTGTCCTTGACCAGCTCAATAGCGGAGAACAGACCGATATAGCGGACATCGCCGACGCACTTATGCTTCGCCTTGAGGTCTTCCAGCAGTTCTCCGAGTACCTTGCCGCTCTTGTTTACGTTATCGAGGATATTGGTTTCCTTGTAGTAGTTCAGGCAGGCAACGCCAGCTGCGCAGGCGAGCGGGTGACCGCTGTATGTAAGACCGCACTGGAGCACGTTGTCATCAAAGTACTCTGCTATCTTCCTGCTTACCGCAACACCGCCAAGCTGTACATAGCCGCAGGTAACGCCCTTTGCGAAGCTTACGATATCCGGCTTCACGCCGAAGTTCTCGAACGCGAACATCTTTCCGGTACGTCCGAAGCCAGCCATTACCTCGTCGCAGATCATCATAATGCCGTAGTCATCGCAGATCCTGCGGACTCCCTCAAGATAGCCCTCCGGCGGGATAATAACGCCGTTAGAGCCGGTCACGGTTTCCATAACTATTGCAGCAACGCTGTCAGGACCTTCGTACATGACCTGCTCGCGGAGCTTGTTCACATAGTACTCGCTGTACTCCTTTTCGGTGGCGAAAGGGAGATTGTCGCGGTACATGTACGGGTCGAAGAACTTCACGAAGCCGGGAACGCCGGGTTCCAGCGGAAATCTTCTCGGCTCGCCTGTGAGGTTGCCCGCGCCGAAGGTAGAGCCGTGGTAGCTTCTGTAACGGGAGAACACCTTTTTGCGCCCGGTGTACATTCTCGCCATCTTGATAGCGTTTTCGTTCGCGTCAGCGCCGCCGTTGGTGAAGAACACCTTTCCGATGTTGTCCGGCATGAGGCCGACCACCATCTCGGCAAGCTTTGAGCGGCTCTCGCAGGCGAAGCCCGGACCAACGAAGCAGAACTTCTCCGCCTGCTCCTTGATGGCGTCAATGATGGGGCGGCAGCCGAAGCCGACGTTGAGGTTTACGAGCTGGCTGGACATGTCGGTGTATCTGGTGCCGTCGTAGTCCCAGAAATAGATGCCCTCGCCGCGCTCTACCGCGATAGGGTTCAGACCCTTCTGCTTCGACCATGACTGTAAATTATACTTGCTGTGACCTTCCTTGATTTCAGTTGCATTCATAAGAATCGTCCTCCATTATGAGCTTGGAGCTTTCCGTGTTGAGCAGTTCATGTGCCCGGAAAGCAAGAAGCAGATTCATTTTATCCTCATCGCTGAAGCTGCTGCCCAGAAGCTCGCGTATCTGTTTGAGCTTGTAGTTCACCGTGTTGCGGTGTACTCCGAAGATATCCGCGACCTCCTTCACGCTGCAATCGTTCTCGAAGTAGCAGCGCAGCAGCCCGGCGTAGTCGGTGCTGTTCTTGGCGTCGTAATCCAGCAGCGTCCCTATCGTGGAGTCCACATAATCCGAAAGGATACGGGAACTTTCCACCCCGAAAAGCAGCTTGTAGACGCCTATATCGTGGTAGTGCATGACGGTGCATTTCTTCATTGAAGCCAGACGCATTGCGGAGATGGCTTCGTGGTAGCAGGTGTGTATGCCGTCAAAACCCAGCCCAATGCCGGATATCCCGACATGTACCCGGATAGGCTCGGCGCTGTTGTCCGCTACCGCCGCCGCAAGCTGTTCGGCAAGGCGCTGTGCCTCCTGCGGCGGGAAATGCTGCCGTATTATTATCAGGTTGTTTTCCTGTATGAAGATGCAGGAGGGGTACTGTGTGCTGGCGCAGAGCTTCCGCACAAGGAACTTCATGCTGCGCCATTCGTCCGCTGTCCCGGCATGCTCCGGGTGGGAAAGCACCGCGGCAAGCAGCGTATAGCCGCTGACGTCATGGAAGCCGCGGCGTTCCAGCACCGGCGCGTATCCCTCGCGCTTGTCCGGGCTGAAAAACAGGTTCCTGAACGCCCCGGCAAGGCTTGTTTCGTTCTCCTCGTTGGTGACTATCCTGTGGCAGAAGTCGTATGTGATGTCGATAAGCTTCACCGACCACGGCACCACGAACAGCGGGAGCGCACTTTTTTCGCAGAAGTCCGCCACCTCTTTCGGTACGGAGTTGATATAAGGCCCGATATTTATCACCAGTCCGGCGGCTTTCCTGTTGAAAAGGTGCTGTACGAAATCCATCAGCCAGCCGCTGCCCCGGTGACCTATCCCGGTGGTGAACACCAGCTCGTTTCCGTGGAGAAAGTCGGGTACTTCGCTGTCCTCTACGATATGCACCCACCGAACGAAGTTACCCAGCCCGGATTTCCCGGCGACCAGCTTCATTCCGTAGGTTTTCTCGGTGTTTGCGCAAAGGCTTGCAAGAGTGATAGCCATGTACGTCCTCCTTTCGTCCCGAAGATAGCGGGTGGGGTATCATCTGCCGGGCTTCTTCACCCGCTTGCTGCGGCTTATCGACCCTGTGGGGCAGACAAGACTGCACAGCTGGCAGCCTACGCAGCTGCTGCCGGTCAGGTGCGGCTTTCTGTCGCTGCCAAGTTCTATTGCCTGATGTCCGGCGTCCATGCAGGAGATGTAGCATCTTCCGCAGCCCACGCAGCTTTCCTTGTCGAACACCGGATATACCACGGTGCCGCGGTCGAGGTCGTCTGCGGGAACGATGTTCTGTACTGCCGCGCCCACAAGCTGCTTCAGGCTGGACAAGCCGTGGGCTTTGAGGTAAGCCCGTGTGCCGGAGATAAGGTCGTCAATAATGCGGTAGCCGTACTGCATTACTGCGGTGGTTATCTGGATATTCCCGCAGCCCAGCGCGATGAATTCCAGTGCGTCATGCCAGCTTTCAATGCCGCCGATACCGCTGAGGGGTATGCCATGTAATTCAGGGCAGACCGCCATATCATGGATAAACCGCAGCGCGACAGGCTTCACTGCCTTGCCGGAATAGCCGGACACCGCGCATTTGCCGCCTACTGACGGAAGTGCGGTCATCTCGTCTAAGTCGAGCCGGGTAAGGCTCTTTATCGTGTTTATTGCCGCAATACCGTCCGCGCCGCCATTTACTGCGGCGATAGCGGGTATCTCCATGTTGCCGATGTTAGGGGTCATTTTTGCCAGCACCGGCAGCTTCGTACCGCGCTTTGCGGCTTCTGTATAGGATCTCACCAGTTCCGGGTCCTGCCCGACGTCGCTGCCAAGCCCCTCGCCCACCATCTGCGGGCAGGAGAAGTTGCACTCTATGATGTCGCAGCCGGCTTCCTCGGACAGACGCGCAAGCTCCGTCCATTCCTCTTCGGTGCTGCCCATGATGGAGGAGATTATCACCTTCTCCGGGAAATCCTTTTTCAGCCGCCGCAGTATCTCGAGGTTTTCCTTCAGCGGGTGGTCGGATATCTGCTCGAGGTTCTTGAAGCCCACGAACGGTGTGCATTCCTTGCCGATAGCGTCAAATCTGGGCGAAACCTCGTCCGGTCTGATGAAGCCTATCGTCTTGTATACCACGCCGCCCCAGCCGGCTTTCAGCGCCCGGGCGCACATCTCGTAGCCGCTTGCCACCACTGACGAGGACAGGAAAAACGGGTTCTCGCAGTGAACGCCGCAAAAGTCCATTGACAGGTCGGCGGTGAGTTCGTCAGCTCTGACCGGGGAGGGGGCGGATTTCGCCATCTCCCGCAGCTTCACCGCGCCGGAATAGTGCAGGCAGGCGCGCTCGCACTCGCCGGAGCACTCCGCGCAGACCGCACTGTCGATGAAGGAAGCTCCCACCGCCGCATTCTCAAACCTTACCGAGCGGACAAAACCTGCCGGGTCAAAGCCCCTAGGACAGGCGGCGGAGCAGGGTGCCGCTTCGCAGAGAAGGCACCGTGCAGCCTCGTTGTTAAGTATCAGCTTGCTGTATTGCATGATGTTTTCCTCAAATGAAACAGGTTATTTTGAAGTATGTCTTGCGCACTTCACGAACTTGCCCCAGCCGCGTTCGCCTACGAACTCGCCGTTGTCGTAGACCAGCCGTCCGCGGGAGTAGGTCTGGACGGGATAGCCGTGAACCTCTATACCCTCCCAGATAGTGTGGTCGCAGTCGGAGTGCATGTTGTCCTGATGTATTGTGAAGTTCTTCTCCGGGTCATAGATGACGATATCCGCGTCCTTGCCGGGTGCGATCTCGCCCTTGTCGGTGCAGCCGAATATCTTCGCAGGATTGGTGGAGCAAAGCTCTACCGCCTTTTCAAAGGAGATAACGCCGTCGTTCGCCTTGCCCAGCATGTAGGGGTACATGTTCTCGATACCCGCGCAGCCGTTCGGTATCTTGCGGAAGTCTGACAGACCCCAGTCCTTTTCGCTCTGCTGGAACGGGCAGTGGTCGGTGGCGATAGTGTCGATATCGCCGCGCTTTATCGCTTCCCAGACTGCGTCCTGGGACTCCTGGTTCTTCATTGGCGGCGAGCAGACGAAGTTCCTGCCGTCCTCGCGCTTGTAAACGTCGCAGGTGAATTCAAGGTACTGCGGGCAGGTTTCCGCGTAGATCTCGTAACCCTCGTCCTTAGCCTGAGTTACTGCTTCAACGCCCTGCTTGTCGGCAAGGTGAACGATATACAGCGGGGCGTTCGCTGCCTTTGCGAGATTTATCGCGCGCACGTCCGCTTCGCCCTCTACGAATTCCGGGCGGCTCATGTAGTGATACCATGCGTCAGTCTTGCCCTCGCTGATGTATTTCTCGGAAAGCGTGTTCACAAGCTCGTTGTTCTCGGCGTGTACCTCGATAAGCGCACCGTATTCCCTTGACTTGCACAGAAGCTGGTAGAAAACGCCGTCCTTTACGCCGAAATCATACACCATGAACACCTTGTAAGAAGTGATACCGAGGTCGCAGGCTTCCTTTATGCTGTCCAGAAGCTCGCCGTGGATATCCTTTACGCCGATGTGGAAGGAGTAGTCCACCGCCGCGTCCGGGGCTGCGAGAGCGTCCCTGCGCCGGAAAGTGTCCGCCATTGTTTCATCGAAGTTCTGCATTGCGAAGTCGAACACCGTGGTCGTACCTCCGCAGGCAGCGGCTCTTGTTCCGGCGAAGTAGTCGTCGGAGGAGATAGTCCCGCCGAAGGGCATTGCGAGGTGAGTGTGTGCGTCGATAGCGCCGGGGAGCACCAGCTTGCCGGAAGCGTCAACGATTTTCGCGTCCGGGTCGGAAAGCCCCAGACCAACAGCGGCTATCTTACCGTCAGTGACAGCCACGTCCGCTTTGAAAGAGCCTGTGGCGGTAACGACAGTGCCGTTTTTGATGATCATATCCATAAGAGGACCTCCTTGTATATAGTGTGGCAAAGTAAGTTTGTCGGAAAACCAGGAACAAGTTCAGAACCATGCTCCGGGCTTTCCGACAAACCCGCGCCGCAGCGCGGATCTGCCTTAAGGAAAGGAAACCAATGAAACTTTTTTGGGAGGAAACAATTACTTTGTGAACATATCGTTCTTGTATACCAGAACCAGACCGGATCTCTGGTAAACCTGTGCTACTTCAAGCAGCTCCATGCCGCCTGCGTTCGCGTTGATAAGGTTGGATACCCATGTTACGCCGAAGTCAACAGTGCCGTTGTAAACCGCGGTTGTTTCGGAGATATCGCCGCCGCCGGAAACGATCTCGACCTCAAGACCTACCTCATCGTAGTAGCCCAGCGCGTCCGCAACATAGTAGCCCATGAACTGAGCCTGTGGCAGCCACTTCAGCTGAACGGAAACGGAGGTCTTTTCGGGAGCGCCGTCGGCTGCGGGGTCATAGCTGGTGTAAGCGGTGCTGCGGATATCGTCCAGCGTCAGGGAAGCCAGCTTCTCCTTTGCCGCGCTGTCCTCAAGAATGATGTACTGCTTAGCGAGGTCGAGGGTCTGCTGCATTGCTTCCTCGTCCATCGTACCAACTGCGGAAGCGGAAACCGCGTTGCCGTTCATATCGGTGGTAACCAGCTTTGCTACCTCGCCCGCCATGTAAGCCTGGTGATCAGCGGAAACGGAGGAGCCTGCTTCAAATACGATCTCCGCAGCTTCCTCGGGGTGCTCGCAGGCGTAAGCCCAGCCCTTCATCGAAGCGGAAACGAACGCCTTTACGGTGTTGGGATTAGCCTCTGCGAATGACTTGGAGCAGAACAGGTTATCCTCCAGCATTGCAACGCCCTCGTCGTTCATGTCGATGATGCTTACTGTATCGCCGTAGCCGTAGCCGCCCTCATAGTCGTTCTTTACCAGACCCAGCTCGTTGTAGGTCATGGCGGAAGCGAGGGTCACAGCGTCAGTGTCGAACTGATCCATGGTGAAGTCCATGGTGATGTAGTCGGTGGGAAGTCCGTACTTGGTCAGAAGAGCCTGAATTTCATACTCGTTGCCCAGACCCCAGTTGCCGACCTTTCCGTCAGCAGCAGCCGCCTTGATGATCTCCTCATGGGTCATTGCGCCGGAGCCTGCGTCATCGGCAGAGGGAGTTTCATCAGCCACAGAGCTGCTATCCGCGGGAGCGGAGGTGTCCGGTGTGGAGGACGACACGTCCGCAGCGGAACTGGTGGGAGTGCTGCTGCCGGTGCTTCCGCCGGAGCAAGCAGTCAGCTGTGCGCACGCGAGGATAGCCGCAGCGGCGGCAAGGAGTGTTCTTCTGGTCTTGGTCATAATAGTGTACCTGCCTTTCTTATTTTGCTTTGTTTGTCTTTCTTTCTATTTATACTAATAACCGTTTGAACGAAGGAAAAGATTTGCAGAAAGACAGTGCCGATATCTAGGAAAAGAAACGCAGGCGTACTGTATGTACGTCAAGTTTCTTTGACGACGATAGCGGTGCTGGATTTCTGTAAAGATTTCCTGAGTTTAAATGGTTATTAGTATTAAACGGAAGGTCATGCCCTTCTGCGTTTAAGCGTAAGTCTTTCAATAAGCATGAGGATTATGTACATGATGATACCGATAGCGCAGGCTACCGCAATGTACGCCCATGCCGTGGGGTACTGTCCCTTGACGATATTCTCGCGTATCTGCCGTCCGACGCCGACTGTGTCCTCGGCGAAATACTCGGTTACAAGCGCGCCGATAACGCTCGCCGGAACGCTGACCCGAAGCGCCGTAAAGACGTAGGGCAGCGAGTTCGGCAGCCGCAGCTTCAGGAACACCGTCAGCTTTGAAGCCGCATAGGACTTCATCAGGTCCTCGGAAAATGGTTTCAGCTCGGTAAGTCCGCGGAATGCGTTCACGCTCATTGAAGCGGTGCAGGTGATAGTCACAACGATTATCTTTGCAACAGTGCTTCGTACCGAAACCTCGTTGCTGATATCACGCGTCCAGTTGTTTATGACCGGAGCCAACGCCACGATAGGGATAGCGTTGAATGCGGAAACTATCGTAAGTCCCCCCGCGCCCCATTTTGAGAACACCGTTGCGATCACCGCTATGATGTACCCAAGCAGGCTTCCCGCCGCAAGACCGCCCAGCGCGACAAGCACGGTTATCTTGACCTGTTCGCCGATAGAGTCGCTGTTTGAGGAGATTATCTCGCCGATACGCGAAGGGAGCGGGAGCGTTATAGTGTCAGTGCCCAGCCATGTGTGGAGCACCTGCGTCTGCCAGAGGAGGAACAGCGCCACTCCGAACAGCAGCGGCAGACCGGCGCCGGACAGCAGGTTAAGCAGCTTTTTTGATTTCATTGAGATCCCTCCCGTCAGTCGGTGCTCTTAGTGCGCTTGTAGGGGCAGATCAGCTTTTCGAGAAGCCCCATCAGCACAAAGCTCAGAATGCCGATCATCGCGCTGATAAGCACGATATCCCAGAAAACAAGCCGCGTCATGCCGCCTTTCAGCGACTGTGAAAGCATACAGCCAAGTCCGTTTCCGCCCTGGAGCGTATCTACAAGGATAGAAGCGGTAATCGCCATCGGGGCAGATATTTTAAGTCCCGTGAAGAAGTAGGGGATACAAGCCGGGATAAGCGTCTTTGTGTACAGCTGGAACTTGTTAGCCGCGTAGCTGTACATCAGCTCATGCTTTTCGCGCTCCACCGACTTGAAGCCCGCCAGAACGTTGGTGGACACCGGGTAGAAGGTGAGTATCGCCGCAATGACTATTCTTGCGGTGCTGATATCTCCGGTAATGGAGAGGATTATCGGCGCCATACCGAGAATAGGTATCATCTGGATTATCATGAGGTAGGGGAACGCGATCTTCTCTACCACCCGTGAGAGGTTCATCAGCAGCGCCAGAACATAGCCCAGCAGCGTGCCTATCAGGAAGCCTATTCCCGCGCGGGAGAGCGTTTCCGCACAGCTTGTGCCGATCAGTTCTATCATGGTGAACTTTCCGGTGACCTTCTTGTCGCTGAAGAACGACCCGATTATCTCCCAGAGATGCGGCAGGACATTCACCGGAGTCCGCTTTGTCGCCGCCACGATGAACGCGAATATCTCCCAGATAACGATAACACCGAGTATCCACACCAGCGTCACCATTTTCTTTGATTTAAGGAAGCGCTTTACCGCCGGGAGGAACCCTTTCTGCGGCGCGGCGTTTGTCTTTGTCATGCTGCTCCCTCCTTTACACGCCCTCGAAGCTGTTTCTTACCTTTGCGACAAGTTCGGTGTATTCCTGGGTGTTCACCATTTCCAGCGTCCGTGGACGCGGCAGGTCGATGTCCACCACCGCGGAAAGTCTGCCGGGGTGCGGCGACAGCACGCATACTCTGTCGGAGAGGAATACGCTCTCGGAGATGTTGTGGGTTACGAAAACCACGGTCTTATTGGTTTTGCGCCAGATCTTCAGCAGATCTACATGGAGTTTTTCGCGGGTGAATTCGTCCAGTGCGGAGAACGGTTCGTCCATCAGCAGTATCTCGGGACGGATCGCCAGCGCCCGGGCAATGCCAACGCGCTGCTGCATACCGCCGGAAAGCTGATTGGGGTAGTGGTTTGCGAACTTGGTCAGCCCCACCATTTCAAGCATACTGTCTGCGATGTCCTCGCGTTCGTCCTTGGGAACATGCATTATCTCCAGCGGGAGCATTACGTTCTTGCGGACTGTGCGCCAGTCGTACAGCACTGGGCTTTGGAACACGATACCGTAGCGCTGTGCCAGCCGGGCTTCCTTCGGGGAAACGCCGCCTATCTCTATCTTGCCGGAGGTCGGGTGAAGCAGGTCGGCGATTATCCGCAGCAGAGTGGTTTTACCGCAGCCGGAAGGTCCGAGCAGCGAGATGAACTCGCCCTTTTTGATGTCCAGTGTGACGTTGGTCAGCGCCGTGACATCATTTCCGCCCTGATCCTTGTAAACCATGCCTATGCTGTCCAGCATGATCTCTACGTTTTCCTTTGCCATAAAAATCACTCCTTATAAAAATCAGGGCAATGACATCATCTTCGGCGTCATTGCCCTGATACTCGGTGTTGTGAAAATGCAGGATTATAATTCGCGATATTCATTTTCTCTCTGCTTTCTTTCATGTTTAGATTATACAGCACTGCGGTTGGTTTGTCAATCAACGCCGCCGCTTTTGGGGCAAATCAACAACAAAACTCAAGTTATGCATAAGGATTTAGAGGAATTGCGCACAAAACCGCGACCCCTGCGACATTCGCACCGCAAGACCCGTGCCGCAGCACAAGCAAACCCGCCCTATTTTTTATGCTGGTGAACAATAACTGCACAGAAACCGGCTTCTTTATCTGCCCCGGCACATGATAACGTATAAGAATACCGCCGCCGTGCCGAATGGCGCAGAATACATTGCTTGCAGGATTTCATATTCAAGAATTGCATAATTCCGCTGGCAAGTGCGGCGTTTGTTCCACAGCATAATACTAATAACCATTTTAACTCAGGAAATCTTTACAGAAATCCAGCACCGCTATCGTCGTCAAAGAAACTT
>JBJFGA010000235.1:0-10538 GCA_051892275.1 Oscillospiraceae bacterium
TGCCCCGCCGGGTGCTGTTCGCCTTGTAGAACTTCGCCTTGACTTTAGGCAGGTCGGCTTCGGAAATACCGATGCCCGTGTCCGCGACGATTATCGACAGACTGTCGCCGTCCTTTTCAACGGAGATGTCCACGCTTCCGCCGGGGTCGGTGTATTTTATCGCATTGTCTATCACATTTATGAACACCTGCCGCAGCCGGTTCTTGTCGCCGTATACAACACACAGCATGTCCGGCTCGGTGTAGTGTATCGTCTTGTTCTCTTTCTTCGCCTTGTCGGTGTAGATGAGCAGCGCGTCGTCCAGCTCGGCGATTATGTCTGTGTTCGCCATCTGGAGCGTGAACCTGCCGTTCTGTATCCGCGAAAAGTCCAGCAGCTCCTCCACCATGCCCTCAAGCCGCCCGGTTTCGTGGGTGATGACCTGCATTCCCTTGCGGTAGGTCTCCTCGTCATAGCCCGCCGCCAGCGTTTCGCTCCAGCCCTTTATTGCGGTGAGCGGAGTCCTCAGCTCATGCGACACCGAGGAGATGAAGTCGTTCTTTATCGACTCGGAATTCTCCAGTTCGTCCGCCATGTCGTTGAACACCTGGGAAAGCTCGCCGATCTCGTCCTTGTTGCGTATCGCGATACGCTCGGAGAAGTCGCCCTTTGCCAGCTTCTTCGCGGTCACGCTTATCTGCATGAGCGGCACGCAGATCGACTTCACGAAATACATTCCGCTGAATATTACCACCAGGATTATCCCGGCGCTTATCACCAGCGCTATCAGCATTATCGCCGAAAGCTGGTTGTCTATCAGCGTCATTGAAGCCACATAGCGCAGCGCGTTGTAGCTGCTGCTTGGCTGCGCTATCATGACCGTCACAGCGATGATGTTCTCGCCTGTTTCGTACCCGTGGAACACCCCCACGCCGTCCGCCGACTTCATCGCCGCTTCATAGTCCGGCATGTTGTAGCTTTCGTCCGGGGAAAAGCCGCTGCTGCTGAGTGTCACTTCGCCGTTCTTGTTGATGGACATCATTTCCATCTGTTCCTTCTTGTCGAAGCCCTCGATAAGCTCCCGCACCTCGGTGGAGTAGTTCACCGCCATGTCCTCGTACAGCCGGGAAAGCACCGTTGCGGTGGCGTTAGCTTCGGACAGCAGGTAACTCTCCGCCGAGCCGTAGTAATACTGCCGGGTGAAGTAGTAAATGCAGACGTTGGCGATAACCAGCAGTATCCCGACCACGCTCAGCGTATTGAACATCCACCGCCCCGCAATGGAGCTGCGAAGTCCCATGTGTACAGCCTTTTCGCCTGTTACCCGTTCCATTTATAGCCAAATCCCCATATCGTCTGAATGTACTGCGGATTAGAGGGGTCTTCCTCTATCTTCATTCGAAGCCGCCGGATATTCACGTCCACCACCTTGTCGTCGCCGTAGTAGCCATCGCCCCAGATATGGTGCAGGATAGTCTTTCTGTCCAGCGCCGCGCCGCGGTTTTTGAGCAGGTACTCCATGATGTGGTACTCCACCTGCGTCAGCTCGATAGGCTCGCCGTTTTTGAGCACCGAGCGGCTCTGATAGTCCAGCGTGAACGGCCCGGAAACGATGTTCTTCAACGCCTCCTGCCGGGTCTGGCTGATGTTCACGCGGCGGTAGATAGCGTCCACCCGCGCCACCAGCTCCGATGGAGAAAACGGCTTGGTGACGTAATCGTCCGCGCCTATCATCAGGCAGTTCACCTTGTCCATCTCCTGACTTTTCGCCGAAAGTATGATTATACCTATTTCACTGCTCTGCTCCCTTATCCAGCGGCAGAGCGCGAAGCCGTCCATACCGGGCATCATTATGTCCAGAAGCGCCACGCCGAAGTTGCCGTTCTGCTCGTTGTAGACCCTCACGGCTTCCTCGCCGCTGGAAACGTCCACCACGTCATAGCCCGACCTTGCCAGATTTATCACAACGAAGTCGCGGATAGCGTCCTCGTCCTCGCATACAAGAATTCTTTTCATATAAGTCCTTTCCCGTCAGAGAATAATGAAGCTGTTCTCTAATTCACTTTCCGTCAGCGCCAGATTTCCGGTGAGATAGCCCGGGGTCTCCTTTATGCAGACGATGCTGTCCTCGCTCTCTCCTATCATGCGGTAGTCCTTGGAGTTCACCAGCATTTCGGTGTCGTCCTTGTCGATGGTGCGTATCCTCATAAGCTCGGTGGACTCGTTCACCGCAAAGCCGGTTTCCGCGCTGTATGAAATGAAGATTATCTCGTTATCCTGATAATTCACCACCGCCGACACTATCCCCTGCCACCGGCTGGGGAACAGCAGCGCAAAGTTGTACTTGCTGCTGTAATAGCTGTAATACTCCTGCTGATAGCGGTTTTTCTCCACCTTGTACCAAACCACCGCGCACAGCTGCTCCGAACGCATGAGCGTTTCATAGCCCGGCAGCGGGGTCATCGAGGGTATCTCCACATAGCCGTCATGGTCGATATCCATGCTGCGGATATCCGTCATGTAGTCGTTGGTGAAGCGGCTTATCACGTTGTAGGGCGTGCCGTCTGCGTTGGTCGCAAGGTTCACCGGGCTCATTATACGTCCGCCCTTGCAGTAGATAACGTCGGTGCCGTACTGCCCGCTGCCCTTGGTGTAGTCAAGCAGCAGCGCCGTTGTGTTCTCGTCAAGCTGCCCCTTCGTCACGCTGACGTACTCCGCCGCGATACCGCTCAGCGGCGCTTCACTGAGCTTCTGGAAGCCATTTTCGCCCTTGGTGAACATCACTGCCATCGCGGTCTGGCTGGTCTTGTCCTGAACCACCGTCACCAGTTCCTGCTGCCCGTCGGAGTTGAGGTCGATGACCTCCATGCAGGAGTAGCTGCCGCTGTACAGCTCGGATATCACGCCCTTGCTGTAATTGAGCACGCTTATCGTCTTTTCCGTCTGGTTCAGCATGGAATAGCAGACTATCATCTCGGTGGTCTTTCCGTCGCCGAGGCTCGCGAAGCTGATACTGTCCACCTCGCTGCCGACGCAGGCAAGGTCGTACACCGACTCCCACTGACCGTTGTTCTGGTCGAGCACCTTCAGCCGCAGTGCGCTCTCGCCGGACTGCACCGAGGTGCTCTCGTAGAACACCATCGCTTCCTCCCCCGGCTCGCTGTCGAGATTTTGCAGCACGAACGCCGAGCGGTACTCGCCGCCACGGGGGTATTTAAGCTTTATCGAGCTGCCGGAGCTGTTTATCAGCGCCTGATATATCTCGCTCTGGTCCTGCGTCAGTTTCGGCGCTGTGAGCAGGTTCTCCACCGTCGCCCCGGAGCAGCCGCTAAGCACTGCCGCCGCAGCCAGCGCCGCCGCACCGCGCAGCAGCTTTGTTTTCCTGTATTTCAGTAAATTCACCTTATCCTCGCATTATTCCTCTGGAGCGTCGTCAGTGATGATCTGCGGAGCTGCGTTTTCCTCTGCGGGAGCTTCCACGGCGGTTCCGGGCTTCATGTTGAGCGCGATGAGCGTCACCACGATGAATAATCCCGCCGCCACAAGAGAAACCGGCATGTAGCTCATATAATACGCGTCCCTGCCATAGGAGAGCTGATACAGCATTTCAGCCTCCGCCGATGAGGTGACGATGCGGGAGGAGACCTCCGCAGGTCCCGCCACAGAAGCCGCGAATACCGCAGCTGCATTGCCGAGTATCGTCACCGCCGAAACTGCGCCGGAAACATACAGCGTTTCACGGGTGCGCCTGCCCTCGTTGCCGGAAAGCAGCTTTGTAAGCTGCATGAAGAACACCGCCGCAAAAATCATTGCCATGCAGTTTATGAGGTACTCGGGTATGGTGGTTATAGCCATTCTCTCAATGAACACGCCGATACCGCACAGGGTGTAGTACCCTGCCCCGGCGACCATCGAGAAACCAAGCCCGGGCTTGAACTCCTTGAAATACACCGTCACGAACGCCACTATCAGCATGATACCGCCGAACAGGAAGTCTATCACCATCATGAACGGAGAGGGCGAGATGTTGCTTTCGGCGGGAATGACCGCCTCGCAGTAGCCCTCGTACAGCGCCGCCATTGCCGGGAGAAGCATTGCGAAGCCTATCGCCGCCGCTCTTCCGCCGGTTATCGCCGGCACCGGGGTGGTGTAAAGCGCTCCCTCTTTCTTCCTGTCGAACACCGCCGCAGCAATGCCCGCCGCAAGCGTCAGCACTACCGCTCCCCAGAAGCAGAAGTCCATAAAGAACCCGTTGCCGTTGCTAAGAAATCCGTGCTCCATGTCCGTGCCGGAGGTTATCTGCACAAGTCTTGCCACAAATGCCAGCACCCACGCCGGTATCAACAGCCAAAGTCCCAGTCTGCCATTTATTTTCATGTCTTAGTTGCTCCTTGAATATACAAAAGTGTCAATGTGCTGTTTCAAATAAGCATATCTCATATTATTTTATCACATATTTCTATATAATTCAAGCCCTTTTTCGGCGCAATATGAGAATTTCACAAGATTTACATTTTTGGTGCTGCCGGAATACAAAAGGGACGCATTTCTGTGCCCCCTTCGTCTTGTTGAAAAACTCTTTCGCGAAGCGAAATGGTTTTCGCTTCCTTTTGCCACAAAAGGAAGCGGGGTGTGGGGCAGCGCCCCACCACTCTGCGCGACAGCGCAGTAATACGCGTCAATAGCGCTAAAGGGGTTTGGGTCGGGGGACAAACGGAACGTTTGTCGTTGAAACAAGAGTTTTCCCCCAACATTTTTGATGGCTCGAAGCCATCAAAAATGAAATTTCAACTTTTTCAACAGCCTGAGGAACGCACTTCTCCCCCCGAAAACCATTCACCTGCTCCAGTACTTCCTGTCCAGGCTGCGGAAGCTTATCGCCTGCGCGATGTGCGGCTTGCCGATGTCCTCGCTGCCCGCAAGGTCGGCGCAGGTCCTCGCCACCTTCAGAATACGGTCGTAAGCCCGGGCGGACAGCCCCAGCCGGTCAAACGCAGACCGCAGCATTTCCTCCGCGTCCGGGGTAAGCCGGCACACCTCGCCGATGATATCCGAGGTGATACCGCTGTTGCTCCTTATCGGCGTTCCGGCGAAGCGCTTCTTCTGTATCTCCACCGCCCTCTGCACCCGTCCGGCGATGTCGGCGGAGCTTTCCTGCGGAGTCCGCCGCGCAAGGTCGTTGTACTCCACCGGCTTCACCTCTATCTGTATGTCTATCCGGTCGAGCACTGGCTGGGATATCCTGTTGAGATACGCCGTCACCTTCTGCGGGGTGCAGGTGCATTTCTTGGCAGGGCTGCCGAAATTGCCGCAGGGGCAGGGATTCATGGCGGCTACCAGCATCACGTCGCAGGGGTAGCTCACCGACCCGCTCGCCCTTGAGATAACGATATCGCCGTTTTCCAGCGGCTGTCGGAGCGCCTCCAGCACCCGCCGGTCGAACTCCGGCAATTCGTCCAGAAACAGCACGCCGTTGTGCGCAAGGCTTATCTCACCCGGGCGCGGAATGCTGCCCCCGCCCACAAGTCCCACCGCGGAAGCAGTGTGGCTGACCGCCCGGAACGGACGCTCGGTGACCAGCGGCTCGGCAGGGTTTATCTCCCCGGCAACTGAATAAATCTGCGTGGTTTCAATGCTTTCCGCAAAGGTTATCTCCGGCAGTATCGACGGGATACGCTTCGCCAGCATGGACTTGCCGGAACCGGGAGGACCCAGCATGAGCAGATTGTGCCTGCCCGCAGCCGCGACCTCGATAGCGGACTTCGCCGCAGACTGCCCCATCACGTCCGCGAAATCCGCGATATGCTCCGCGGAATGGCGCTTTGGAATGTACTTTTCCTCCGGCGCAAGCCCAGTGCCGTGCCGCAGGAACTCGATTATCTGGGTGATATGCTCCGCGCCGTAGACCTCAATTCCGTCCGCCACAGAAGCCTCCTTTGCGTTGGCTTTCGGCAGGAACACCCGCTTTATGCCGTTCTGCGCGGCGGTGAGCACCATAGACAGTGCGCCGTTCACCGGAGCAAGCGCTCCGTTCAGCGACAATTCCCCGATAAACACGCAGTCGGAAAGGTCAGCGGTGATCACACCGCCCAGCTTCATCAACGCGGTTATTATCGGCAGGTCGAACATTGAGCCGGACTTGCGGACGCTCGCCGGGGCGAGGTTCACCGTCACCCTGCCGCTCAGCAGCTTCAGCTCCAGCTGCCCCAGCACCGCCCGGATACGCGCCTTGCTCTCCTGCACCGCGATGTCTGGCATTCCGACGATATCAAAAGCGGGCTGCCCGCTGGAATTGCTCGCCTGGACCGTTACCATAAAGGCATTCAACCCGAACAATCCGGCGCTGTTTATCTGACTGAACATTCTGTTTACTCCTGTCGTATGTAAGTTTTGACCCGCGCCCAAAGCACGGTATACTTCTATTGTACATAACAAAACAGATTTTGTCAATAACTGATCAGAAAAACGACATCAGCGGGCTATAACGTATTTTATACATGTTTCCTGCGACAAAAATGCTGTAAAAATCACATATTTCTCTTGACAACCTCGCCATTGTTTGGTATAATAAAGACGTATGAAATAAGATACTATGTGACCCACGCTGTAACAGTTCAGCGTGTGAAAGGAATGTTACAGCATTGAGTAAAGTTCGCATGACAGTTGCAAAGGCTATGACTGAATGCCTTGCCGCAGAGGGTATAACCACCGTTTTCGGCTATCCGGGCGCAGCTATATGCCCTTTTTACGATGAATTGATAAACACCGATATCCGGCACGTCCTCGTCCGGCACGAGGTGAACGGCGGTCACGCCGCAAGCGGCTACGCCCGTATCACCGGGAAGCCCGCGGTCGCCATCGCCACCAGCGGACCCGGTGCGCTGAACCTCATCACCGCGATCGCAACCGCTTATATGGACTCCGTACCCATGGTGGTGATAACCGGTCAGGTGAACTCCGACCAGATAGGCAGAGATGTCTTTCAGGAAGCGGACATCACCGGCTCGGCAGAGCCTTTCGTAAAGCACAGCTACCTGCTGAAGCGCCCGGAGGACACCGCAGAGGTGTTCAAGCGCGCGTTCTACATAGCCGGCACCGGCAGACGCGGTCCTGTGCTGATAGACGTCCCATTTGATATTCAGAAAACTGAAATAGATTTTGAGTACCCGGAAACCGTGGATATACGCAGCTACCGCCCCAGCAGCACCGGCAACGGCAACCAGATAAAACGTGCGGCGGCGGCTATCAAGGCGGCTAAGAAGCCGCTTATCCTCGCGGGCGGCGGACTTTTCACCGGCAATGCGGTGGAACTTACCCGGTGCTTCGCGGAGCTTACCGATATCCCGGTGGTCTCTACCATGATGGGTCTGGGCGCAATGCCCACCAACAGCCCGCTTTTCTACGGAATGCTGGGCATGCACGGCTGCAAGGCGGCTAACACCGCGGTGAACTCCTGCGACACGCTGATACTTCTCGGCGCAAGAGTGGGTGACCGCGCTATCGCCGCAATGAAGCAGCGCGACGACTTCACCGTTATTCATGTAGATATCGACCCCGCCGAGATAGGCAAGAACCTCGACGTTGATATCCCGATAGTCGGCGACCTTACCCTTGTTCTCGGGCAGCTGACGGAGGCGGTTTCCGGCATGGACAGCCTTTCTCACTCCGATTGGAAAGAGCAGCTTGATTCTTTCCGCGAGGACAAGCCCACACAGCCCGCGCCCGCAGGCTACGTCAACCCGAAGCAGTTCATCAGGACGCTGGACAAATACCTGCCGGACGACGCAGTGGTTGTCGCGGACGTAGGTCAGAACCAGATCTGGACCGCCGCGAATATCACGCTCAACGGCGGGCGCTTCCTCACCTCCGGCGGCATGGGGACTATGGGATACTCCCTCCCCGCCGCGATAGGCGCGAAGCTGGCTGACCCCTCGCGCGAGGTCATTTCGGTGTGCGGCGACGGTTCGTTCCAGATGCAGATGATGGAGCTTGCTACCGCAGTGCAGCATGATGTTCCGGTAAAGGTCATCGTTATGCGCAACAACTACCTCGGCATGGTGCGTGAGCTTCAGGAAAGAGCCTACGACAACCGGCTGACGGCAGTCGCGCTTGACGGAAGCCCCTGCTTCACCAAACTGGCGGACGCATACGGCATAGACAACGAGCTGGTGGACAGCCCCGACAAGATGGACGCGGCTATCCAGCGGCTGATATCCTCCGACAAGCCATATCTGCTTGAGGTGGCGGTCGAGGACTACGAAAAGACCATTCTGTAACGGGGGTGCAGGCATGAAGCATACGATCTCAGTTCTGGTAGAGAACCATGCAGGCGTTCTCGCAAGAGTAGCCGGTCTGTTCGCCAGGCGCGGCTTCAACATAGACAGCCTCGCGGTAGGCGTGACCGACGATGAAAATGTGTCCAGAATAACAATAGTTGCCGACGGCAGCGCATATACTCTTGAACAGATTGAAAAGCAGCTCAACAAGCTTATCGACGTTATCAAGGTAAAGACCCTGCATACTGATACCGCTGTGACAAGAGAGCTGGTTCTCATAAAGGTCAGCTGCACGCCCAAGCAGCGCGCCGAGCTTATCACAATTGCTGAAATAGCAAAGGGCAAGATATCGGACATTTCACCGAACTCCATGACGATAGAGCTGTCCGACAGCAAGCAGAATCTCGACAACTTCGAGGAGCTGCTGCGCCCCTACGGCATTAAAGAGGTAGTCCGCACCGGTACTATCGCAATGCAGAAGGGCGAAGCCACCGTTAAGGTGTGATCATCGTATAACCTCGCTCATAAGGGTGCGCCTTCTGGCAGTTCCCACGGTCAGCTGTCCATGCGGTCAGTTCACGCGGCGGGTCAAAACTGCTTTGCCGGCAGCACACTAAAGGGCGTCGTATATTATTCTTCAAAAGGAGATACAAAACAATGGCAAAGATTTACTATCAGGAAGACTGCAACCTGTCCCTGCTGGACGGCAAGACCGTCGCTATCATCGGCTACGGCAGCCAGGGTCACGCTCACGCTCTGAACCTCAAGGAGAGCGGCGTTAAGGTGATCATCGGTCTGTACGAAGGCTCCAAGAGCTGGAGCAAGGCTGTTGACGCAGGCTTCGAGGTTTACACCGCTGATGAGGCTTCCAAGAAGGCTGACATCATCATGATCCTCATCAACGATGAAAGACAGGCTGACCTGTACAAGCAGAGCGTCGCTCCTAACCTCACCGCAGGCAAGACCCTCGCATTTGCACACGGCTTCAACATTCACTTCGGTCAGATCGTTCCCCCGGCTGACGTTGACGTTATCATGATCGCTCCCAAGGGCCCGGGTCATACTGTTCGTTCTGAATACCAGATCGGCAGAGGCGTTCCCTGCCTTATCGCTGTACATCAGGACGCTACCGGCAGAGCGCTGGACACCGGTCTTGCTTATGCAGCTGGTATCGGCGGCTCCAGAGCCGGCGTACTTACCACCACCTTCCAGTGCGAGACTGAAACCGACCTGTTCGGTGAGCAGTGCGTACTCTGCGGCGGTGTAACTGCCCTGATGAAGGCTGGTTTTGAGACTCTGGTCGAGGCTGGTTACGACCCCCAGAACGCTTACTTCGAGTGCATTCACGAGATGAAGCTGATCGTTGACCTGATCTACAAGGGCGGCTTCAAGATGATGAGATACTCCATCTCCGACACCGCTGAATACGGTGACTACGAGATTGGTAAGCGCCTTATCACCGAGGACACCAAGAAGGAGATGAAGAAGGTTCTCCATGAGATCCAGGACGGTACTTTCGCACGCAACTGGATCACCGAGAACAAGATGGGCAGAGCGCACTTCAACGCATGCCGCCGCATCGAGAGCGAGCACCAGCTTGAAAAGGTCGGCGCAGAGCTTCGTAAGCTGTACAGCTGGAACGACGACATCGACGTAGCTCCCGGCACCGCTCCTGCTGCTAAGGCTCCCGCAGCTAAGAAGGCAGCTACCAGGAAGGCTGCTCCCAAGGCTACCGGCGCAAAGAAGACCACCAAGAAGTAATCAGCACAAAGCATAATTTCAAGGGCTGCCCGTGATATTTCATGAGCAGCCCTTTTTAGGAGGAATTACCGTGCAGGACGGAAGAGAGCTTCCCGGGTTCAGGAAGAAGTCCTTTGCTTTGCCGTTTGACGGCGGGGAGATATGGTTCGAGCATCTGGACGGGATATACGGCTTCACCGAGCTGGTTCTGGAGAAGCTGACCGCAGATATGCCGCAGTTTCAGCGCCCGTCCTCGTCGTCGAATATCGGCTTCGTGCTGAACGAAACGGACATCACCGAGGGTGTTATTGAGATGATAACAAAGTCCCTGCTGGATACCAAGAAACGGTTCATGCGGGTCGCGTTCATCGGCGCTGACAGACGTACCGCAAAGGAGCTGAAAAAGCGGCTGTACGGGAATGGCTTCGGGCTGGGATTTTTCGGGGATTTTGAGAAAGCAAAGCAGTGGCTGGTCAGTGAGGGTGAATAATTAATACTAATAACCATTTAAACTCAGGAAATCTTTACAGAAATCCAGCACCG
>JBJFGA010000236.1:0-10516 GCA_051892275.1 Oscillospiraceae bacterium
GCCACCACCATTGAGGACGAAAACGGCAGCCGACTTGAGGGCACAGAAATGTCCCCGCAGATCGCCCAGACGGTCATAACAGAGGGCGGGACCTACATCGGCAGGACAGAGATAAGAGGCAGCCAGTATGTTGTGTGCTATACCCCCATGACCGACAGCGCGGGAAAGATAATCGGCGCATATTTCGGCGGCTATGACACAGGAACGGTCGATGGGATACTGAACCAGAAGGTCATTGTGATGATAGTTGTGGGCGTTGCGCTGACCATTGTCATCACCATGGGAGCAGTGGTTGTATGTTACAAACTTATCAAGCGAAAGGTGCTGACGCCGGTGGTACATATCGGCGAGATGGCTAAGCAGATGAACAGGGGCGACCTTAGCTGCCAGATAAGCAATGTAAAGAAAGAAAATGACGAGGTCGGAATGCTGCTTGTGCAGGTGGAGAATATGCGCGACACGCTCCACGGCTATATCGGAGACCTGTCACGGGTTCTCGGGGAAATGGCAGAGGGAAACTTCACCGCCCGCACCGAAGCGGTGTACAGCGGCGATTTCGTTGAGCTGAACCGCTCTGTTGAGCGCATTTCGGAGCAGATGAAGGACATCATCTCGAAGATAAACAAGACCTCTGACAACGTTAACGCTGACGCTTCCGCTTCCGCCAGGGAGTCCGATGTTCTTGCGGCAGGAACGATACGACAGGCAGAAACGATAGAGGAGCTTTCAAACTCTCTCAGCGAGATATCCGCGAAGGTGAACGAGACCGCCGGGAAGTCCCGCAGCGCGCTGGCGCTGGCGGACAGCGGCTCTGCGGTGCTTGACGAGCAGCACAGTTACATGAACCAGATGACCGCCGCAATGGAGAATATCTCGGTGCAGTCCGGCGAGATAGAACGCATCAACAAGACTATCGACGACATCGCGTTCCAGACGAACATACTTGCACTCAATGCGGCGATAGAAGCCGCGAGGGCAGGGGAGGCAGGAAAGGGCTTTGCAGTCGTAGCAGACGAGGTGAGAAACCTTGCCGCCAAGTCCGCCGAAGCTGTCCGCACCACATCGCAGCTTATCGCATCAGCGGCGTCTGCGGTGTCCGAAGGCTCCGAGATAGCCCGGCGCAACGCGGAATCCCTGAACTCGGTCGTTGAGATATTCGACCAGACCAAGCAGGTCATCGGCGACATCTCCGCCGCTGCGGATCAGCAGTCAAGAGCAATCGGCGAGATAACCGGCGGAATAGCAGAGATATCCGCCGTCGTTCAGCAGACCAGCGCCGCCGCACAGGAGATAGCGGCTTCCTGCGAGGAACTCAATAACGAGGCGGTAACGCTTCGCGAAGAGGTAAAGCAGTTCGTTATCTGACGCCGGAAACGGCAGTACAACAGCCCCGTTGTCGGGTCTCCGGCGGCGGGGCTTGCTTATTTTGTTTTCAGTAGTATCGTTTTTTCTGTAATGACACAAAATAGAAATGTCATGTCAATTGACATCGGACTGGTTTTGTGATAGAATGAGAATAGAGATATATTGGTATAAGTGCATTTCCTTCAAACGACACCAGAGTACAATATGTAATTTTCAGGAGGGCGACATGACAGGGACGAATACAAGAAAATTATCTGTATGGATAACACTGCTGGTACTTTTTACGGCGATTGTATTCATTATACCTACGTTTTCTGTAAAAGCGGAAGATGTATGGGACGGAACAGTTGCAAGCAGCTTTGCAGGCGGTTCCGGAACAGAGAAAGACCCGTACCAGATCGGAAACGGGCAGCAGCTTGCATATCTTGTGGATAGAGTAAACAGCGGCGATGAAATGTACAACTCCGCCTGCTATATCATGACATCTGATATATTCTTGAACGGAACCCTTGACGATTCGCCGAATGCCTGGACGCCCATAGGACAGGAAAACGGCTTTATCGGTAAATTCAACGGCAACGGACACACGATATCCGGTATCTACATCAATTCAACAGATGAGTTATACTACGATTTCGGCTTATTTGCACGGTTAGGCTCGAACGGCATTATTATCAACGTGGGTCTGGCAGACGGAAGCGTAACTTCCAGCAGAAACTCCGGCGGTATCTGCGGCTATAACTTCGGCACTATCGCTTACTGCTACAATACCTGCGATGTCAGCGGCGCAAGCTCTGTCGGCGGCATTTGTGCATATAACAGCGGCACTGTCACGGATTGCTACAATGCGGGTAAGGTTTACAGCGTGGACAACAATGATTACGGAAACGGGTACTATTATGCCGGCGGCTTTTGCGGATATAACTGCGGCAAGATCAAAAATTGCTATTACAACAAAGATCTCTGCACTGCCGATGGCATTGGCTTCAGCGAAACAACAGGCAGCGCAGTTGGTCTTACCACTATCGAAATGACTTCAGATAAGGCTTTGGATATCATGAGCCTTGATAAGGATATGTGGGTCAAGAAGGCTAATGACAAGCTGGACGCAAAGGTTTTCTTCCCGTGGATAACCGAGGACGGCGCTCCGTCCGCAGGATATGAAACAAAACTCGAAATCGCGCTTCCCGAAGGTCACACACCGGTTTACGGCGGCGATATAAAGCTGAAGATATCTGCGCTTGTCAGGTTTGTCGGCATGGACGAATACACTGCAAGTGAACCTAGTGAGGGAAAAGGTACGGGTACATTCATGATAAAGTGCAACGGAAATCTCATTACCGAAACCGCCATCGCTCTGCTGGATAATTCCACAGTTGAGTATACCATCACCGACAGCGGCCTTGACGCAGGGAAGCACATGTTTACACTGGTTTACTGCGGTGAAAACTCAAATTTCTTTTATGATGATTCAGTAAGCAGTGAAATAACCATATCAAAGGCTGACTGCACCAGAAAGCCGGAGTGCGAGCTGACGCTCACGCTTGCTGGCGATGATACATATACAGCAGTAATAACCGCGGTCGATGGCGCGGAATACTGGTTCGGAGAAGGTGACTGGAGCAGCAGTAATACTCTTACCGGAATAGACCATGCTACTGTTGTAAAAGCGTATATTCGTTATGCCGAAAACGACAATTACAATGCAGGAAGCCCTGCGTCTGTCAGCAAAACAACCGGTCACGGATATCTCACATATCATGCTCCGAATGCCGCGACCTGCACCAATAACGGTAATATCAAGTACTGGTCTTGTGACAAATGTGCTTTGTATTTCAGCAACGAGGACGGCAGTAACGGTATCACGCTTGGGCAGACAGTGCTGAATAAGACGGGTCATGACATTGAGAACGTGGATTATTCTATGGACGAATCCGGTCATTGGAAGGTGTGCAGAACCTGCATCAAGAAAATCAGCTTTGAAGACCATATTTCAGGCGGTGAAGCTACCATTGACCAGGCAGAGATATGTACCGTCTGCGGCTACGAGATATCGCCTAAGCTGGAGCAGGCGGCGGTTCCGGTTATCTCTCCGAACGGCGGCACATTCAGTTTTTCAAAGACGGTAACAATAACCTCCGCAACCGATGGCGCAAGTATCTACTACACGACAGACGGTTCTGAACCGACAGAGAGCAGCACGCAATATAGCGGTGAATTCACGCTGACAGATACCGCGACTGTAAAGGCAATAGCAGTCAGGGTCGGAATGGCGGACAGCGAAACAGCGTCAGCAGAGTTCGTATTTGTTGAGCCGGTAACTGTTACCGGGCACAATCTGCTTCTAGGCGACGATATCGGCGTTAAGTTCTTCATGTCTTTTGACGAAGAACTCCTTGAAGCGGACAATTCAGAGGTAAGGCTGACTGTAAACGACAGAGAAACGGTGGTAGCATTAAGCGCAGCTGAAAAGACAGACAACGTTTATGCGTTCGTATGTCCTGTTGCAGCAGCGGAAATGAACGATATCATCACGGCACAGCTTTATGTTGACGGCAAGCCGGTGGGCGACGAATTCACCTACTCCGTAAAGACTTATGCAGATTATATCCTCGATAACGCGGCGGAATATCCGAATGAAGTTCCGCTTGTAGAGGCAATGCTGAACTACGGTGCATTAGCGGAGAGGTACTTCACCGGCAGCACTGAAATGGGCTTCACTGTACCCGAGGTCAGGGCATGGGAGCTTGAAGAATACGAGTACACTCTGACGGACAATGATGAGGATTTAGACTTCGTGGGTCAGGTGATCACGCTCCGCAATAAGATCACGGCAAAACTCTATTTCAACGGCAGGGAACTAAGTGTGAGCGATTTTGAGGTAACGCAGAACGGTGTTGCGGTCAGCGCTTCACGCCTGACAGTTGACAGTGATGATAATGGTACATACTTATCTGTCGCAGAAATTTCCCCGGACGAGATGGGAAGCGCCTTTGAAGTGACTGTCGGCGGTGTAACTATCAGCAATTACAGCGTATACAGCTATGTTCGGTGTGCTCTTGCCAGCGTACAAACGGCTCTGGCAGAGGTTGCAGCAGCGCTCTATGAATACGGCTGCGCGGCGGAAGTTTACAGCAGTGCAGCATAAAGCAGGTGGAGCGCTGGGTAATGTCAAGTATTAATTTTAGGGCTTGAAGGTGTAACGAGTGATTATAGACAGAAAAAGAGCCGCTGCAATCGCAACGGCTCTTAACCATATACAATATTATATTCAGCAAAAGCCTATTGATGAATTATTCACCCAATCTTTATCCACATTGCGGGAAACACTAGATTTGGTTCTGTCGGTGAGGCGTTCATGCGATCATACCCCGTTTCGGTCGGCTTTCGGGACAGAAGTCCATCACGCCCCCAGCAATGTACCTCGCTGTTTTCAGGCATCTTTTTCTGGGCGTAATAGGTGGCAATATGTTTGTTTGGGGAAACTATCCGTGTATATTTTTCTGTCGCCTCATCAAAGCTTAATAGAAAAACCTTGTCTGTTACACTACCGTTATTTGTTTCAACAATAAGAGCCTTTTCTGCGACGCTGAACACGCTGTTGTAGAATTCACCATTGAGCCACGAACGAAGTGAGCTTCCCGCCCATGAGGAGCTTCCGTCTGTGTCAAACGGAAGATAGTCCAGAGCATTCTCTGAAACAACAAGCGCCTTGTTTCCCTCAACGCTCACCACACACCACATCACATCATTGGGATTGCCGGTGTAGTTGCCGTAATACTTTCCAAAATAAATATCGTGACTCCAGCCTGCACCTTTCAGCACCTCGTTTCGCAGAGCGGAGATATAAGGCAGGGCAGGGGAGTAGCTGTCGTCTATTTTGAATGTGAGAATGTCGTATGCGTCACGCTTGTATCCATTATCTATCTTATCGATCGCCGTTTCAAGCCAAGAAGCGTTGAGCATATCATGGCTGTCGAGATAATTGCCGAGCTTTGTCAGTGGACTGATTGCGTCAAAGTATTGTTTAGCCTCAAACATTTCTTTAGCTTGGTGATACAATGCGTCTGTCGCCCTTTCAGCGCTGTCCTCCCAGCCGTCAAGTTCGCTGAATATCTCATAGGCATCAGAGAAATTGCTCAGCTCATAAAATTTTTCTGCGCGTTTGTATTTTATCTTTTTTAGCTGTTCGTCGCTGTCAGAATAACCTCCGAGATTTTCAAAAAGCATCTCTGCTGAGTTGATATCTCCGTTTTCACAGAGTTCAAGTGCAAGCTGATAAAGACAGCCGTTCTTCCTTGATTTTGAGTCTGCGAATGAGCCAAGAGCTTCAAAGGCTTCTGCGGCTGTCTGGTATTCGCCGCGTTCTTCTGACTGTTCCGCTAATTTGTAATCGCACTCCAACATTCTTTCAGAGGAATCATCGTAACTGCCAAGACGCTGAAAAATACTGCGTGCGTTCTCGGTATCTCCCTGTGCCAAAAGCTGTTCTGCCTGCTTGTAGCGGCATTTGTTCGCCCAGCTTTTGCTTGTGTTATAATCGCCGAGCGATACAAATACTGCCTCCGCCTCGGAATATTTTTCTTCGTCGAAAAGCGCCTTTGCGTGCTCAAAGCTACTTTTCTCCTGCGATACTTCGTTCTCTGACACAACCGAGTCCGTTTCGGTTTTTCCAGCGTTATTCAGAATAACTCCGAATACAGCGGCGCCTATAATTACTACGGAAATCACACTGATTGCTAACGGCAGAAAGCGAGAACGCTTTTTCAAAGGGTTAACGTTTACGGAATAAACATCGTCCGTGCCTTCAAATTCCGAAAACATAGAATTGCTTTGATTTCTAGCATTTTCTGTCGTCTGCAAATTTTCCTGTGCAGAGAGCGCATATTTTTTCAGCCTTGACCGCATTGCTTCGGTGCCATACTGCATAGCTCTGCGGTAATTTTCAGACTGCATAATGTCCGCTGACAGCTTGCCGAGGTTTTCTTCGCTGTTCAGGCTGTATTCGCACAAAAGTCGTATAAGCGCCGCTTCGGCGGGATCCTGCGGTTCGATTCTTACGCATAATGCCGCAGCAGCGTCAAACTCACCGTCCGAAAGCATGATATATGCTCTGCGTACAAGAGGGCTTTTTTCCCGCATAGGTTCGTCAAAAGTTTGCCCCGAAAGCAGAGATTTGACGCTTGCGATAAGATCCTGCTCAAAGCCGAGATTATTCGCATTCAGCGCCTGAAAGCGTGACAGCTCAGGCGGAAGAACGCTCGGTGAAACTCCGTACAGAATCGGTATGACGGCTCTGCCGGTCATATCTCCGGAAAGGAAACGCCCGCAGATGTTTTCTGTCGCAATATCATCAAAGGTGTCCGTACCGGTCACTATCACTAGCAGCGTCTTTGCTGAATTCACAGCGCCGAATATGTACGGCTCCCATTCGCTTTTTGCCTTATCCTTCAGAGTGATTTCCGGAAAGAAAACGCTGTTCTTCTCGAAACTGAGCTTTCTGTAAAGCGCAGCGGTGCGGCTGATATCCTCGGGAGCATTGCGGCAGCAGAGCAGCACATCATAATTTGCTGCGGCAGACAGCTCGGCTATCTCACGGCGCTTTTCATCAATAAGTCTGGCGGTCTGCTCCATGAATTCCCGCTGTTTTTCGTCTGCAAAGCCAATCGCCTGATGATAGTCGTTGTCGGAGAGGAATGAGTGCGCCTGCGTTCTGCCCAGCGCAACTCCGCCGTCCAAGAAAAAGAGGACACCGTATCTGCACAGCGCCAAAGCCCAGTAAAGGTCGGCATCTTGTGGAGACAGGCTTATCATCTTCTCATAAAGCTGTATCGCTTTGTCGTATCTTTGTTCACTTCGGAGCTGCTCGGCTCTCAGTAACAGCTCGTTTTTTTCTGTGCTGTCGATAAGCGGAACGCTTTGAATCCTGCCGCAGCTTTTGCATTCGCAGACAGTGCTGTTTGAAAGCTCCAGAGCCGCTCCGCAGAATCTACATACAAAAGCAGCCATTATAACTCACCCAATTCTATCCACATCGCAGGGCGGACGCCTATCCGCTCCTCATTATAAAGCGTATCCTTCGATAAATGCGCCATGCTGTCAAGGCTGCACACGCGCATTTCATTTCCGATATCTCTGAGCCAGTACGGGTCGCCATACCAGCTTGCATAGCTTGATCCTGCCGGAAGCGTTGGCTGTACGGCTTCCTTTAGTTTTTTCTCTCCCCATTCCGAATAATCCGTGCGGAGAGTGTCTTTTGTAAGATAGCTGTATACTTCTTCCCAACTGGGAATAAACACCTTATCCGAGGTTTCATTGCCAAGCGAGTCAGTGAGTGCTGTGTCACAGACAGCCTGTTGTTCGCTTTCGGTAAAAGCGCCGCTGCAGAAAGTGCTGTTGAGCCAAACCCTTACAGAGCTGTCTTTCCAGTAAAGTGCGCCGTAAGGCATAAAGTTCACAAGATATTTCGTAGTCACAAGCGCTTTTTCTCCCTCACGTTTTAGTACTATCCATTCGAGCGGCTGATATTCGCCGTCTTTACCCTGCGTCCAGCCGCCAAGCGTGATAGTGTCGCCCTGCTTCACATCACGCCGTTTCATATTCATGGTTTCTGTAAGCTGAGCTGCGGAATCCGAGTAGTCACCAAGTTCGCTGAATGCTGTTATGGCGTCGTCATAATAGCCGGCTTCCCGCAGCTTCAGCGCATAGCCATACTTTGCCTGCTGATACAGGGCTGCTGAATCTTTATAGCTGCCCAGCTTTTCAAAATACAGCATTGCTTCCGAATACTTCTCAGCAGAAATAAGCTCCGCCGCACAGCCGTATTGCGCTTCATTGATGAGGTCGGCGGTATCCGCATAATCGCCGGCGCTGTTTAACGCTTTCAGAGCGCTTTCGTATTTCTTTTCACCAAGCAGTTTCTTTCCGTTCGCATAATATGCTTGAATTATCTTTTCCTCGCTGTCCTTATATCCGGCAAGATTTTCAAGTATCTTCAAAGCAGCATCGTAGTCTTCTTCATTGATGAGCCGTTCGGCTTCAAGATAAAGGCACCTGCGGGCGCATTCGGGGCTGTCAGAGAATTCGCCAAGCGAGGCGTATTTTTTTGCGGCTTCGGCATATTTCCCGTTGTTCTCTGAATACTGGGCAGAATTATACCTTGAAAGAAGTGCATATTCACTGCTGTCATTGTAACCGTTAAGCGATTCGAACAGCTCTGCCGCGTCATTGAATTTGCCGCTCTCATACAGTTTTATTGCCGTTTCGTAGTATGTTTTTAGCAGAGTATCTCCAGCATATATCGGATAATCAATATCGGAAGCTGACTCTTGAAAAATCTGACTGGCTGAAATGCTGTTTGCGTTTTCGAAGCGTTCTATTCTGGCAGAATTCTGCACGAGCTTAACAGTTACTCCAGCCACTGCAAGCAGGCAAGCCGCTGCGCCTGATATCCCAGCGATCTTGCGATGTTTTTTTCTGCGTAGGCTTTGTGCCTGCTCTTCAGCCTGTTTCAGCGTTCGTTCGAGGGCATTTTCTTCCTCCAGCTCTTCTATCATCGCTTTACAGCGCAGGTAAAGCTCGGCGCTGTCCTTGTATTCTTTGTGTTCCCTTAAGAGTGCTGCTGCTTCAAGCAGGTCTGCCTTGTTTTGCGACGATCCTATAAGCTGTTTAGCCCTCAGATATGCCTGTTCTGTTTCTGCCGCTGTTCTCTCTGCTATGACTCTTGCCGACGCCTCTTTAGCAAGAGCTGCCTGGTTTTCCAGCCATATCTTCAGGTCGTCGTCGCCAAACCGCATTGCTTTTGTGTAGTTTCCTGACATCGTAAAGTCTGCAGTACATTCGTGGAGCTTGTCTTCGGCAGTTATACGGTATTCCACAAGCAGCTTAATGAGATATGCCTGCGCATTTTCGGGTTCGCAGTCGAGAACCCTTTCGCACTGTTCATCGGCTCTTGAAAAATCTCTGTCCTCAAGAAATAGCTCGGCTCTGCGCAGCATTCCTAGGGTGTCCGATGGAATGTCCTGCTTCTGCTCCGGCTTTGGTTCGTGCGTCCTTACGAGTATCTTTCGTATGCCTCGGAGCAGCTCTTCCTCAAAACCCGGCTCGGACATATCCATAGCATGAATGTGGCTGAACTCCGTGGGAAGATGCTCTTTCAGCATACCCTTATACAGCGCAACAAGCGTTCCCTCGCCATTTTCAGTCATACGCGCAAGGTATCTGCTCCATTCGTTTTTTACCCACACTGCGTTCATGTTGTCTGGAGTTGTGCCGACAACGAGCATGAGCTTTGCTGAGTTCAGCGCTGCAAAAATATAAGGCTCGAATTCCGTACCCGCTTTGCTTTCAAGCGTTATGCGCGAAAAGAACACTCTCCACCCATCAGCGGAAAGCGTCCTGTAAAGTTCTGCGGCAAGAACGGAGTCCTTGGTACGTCTTCCGTTTTTGTCGCTTTCCTTATAGCAGATGAAAATGTCGTAGGGCTGCACGTTAAGTGAAACAGACAGTATTTTTCCGCGAAGGTCGTCAAGCGTCTGTGCTTCTAATATGTAAATTCTCCGCTGGTCACCGTTTGCCGCAAGACGGACTGCTTTTCGGTAGTCGGTATCATCTATGATCGAAGTGTACTGTATTCTGTTTATAGTTGGGATTCTCTTGTTGGAGATCGGTTCCTCAACATATTCTACGCCATAACGGCATAGAACCTTCGCCCAGTAAACATCAGGTTCATCTGGACAAAGGTCCGCAATTTGCTCATACAAAGACATGGCACGGTCGAATTCTCCACTTCTGCGAAGTTCTTCCGCACGCTCCCAGAGAAGCGCCTTTTCATCAAAATCAAGTATGGGGATAGTCTGCTGAACTCCGCAATAATCGCATTTTACAACAGACATTCCTTGCTTTATTTCGAGCCGTGCGCCGCAGCAACGGCATAGTAATATTGCCATAAAGCTTTCACCTCATTATGTGCTTTCTTTTTTGCAAAGTGCTTAAAGGGTTTACCTTATTGTTGTGGCGTTGAATTATTTCTCTTTACCTGTGCTCTTTTTCAATTTATTCCAAAAATATTATATCATGAACAGAACTTAAAGTCAAGGTTCATAACCTATCTCGTAATCCTCATACTTGTCCGACGGAATATCAAGGGCTT
>JBJFGA010000237.1:0-2618 GCA_051892275.1 Oscillospiraceae bacterium
AATGGTGGCTTCTTTGGTCGGAGTTATCGGGGACCTTTCCGCTTCGGTGATAAAGCGCGAGTATGACGTGAAGGATTTCGGAAACATCATGCCGGGTCACGGCGGCGTTCTTGACAGGTTCGACAGCGTGATTTTCGTTGCACCTTTCCTGTATATTTCGTTGATTTATCTGGGTAATTTAATTTACGCCTGAAAAACAGCCCATTCACATCTGTGAATGGGTGGTTTAGTTTAGGGAATAATGTATTTTATGGGGTCACAATGAGTAATATCGTTATTTTAGGCTCAACAGGTTCTATCGGTAAGCAGACATTAGAGGTCTGCCGTATGCATAATATATCTGTAAAGGCTTTGTCCGCCGACAGGAACACTGTGCTTCTGGAGCAGCAGGCGAGGGAGTTCCACCCGGAGTACGTCTGCGTGTACAGCGAGAGCAGCTATCCTGATATGAAGCATCGCCTGTCCGACACGGACATAAAGGTGGTCTGGGGCATGGAAGGGCTTTGCCGTCTTGCGGCGCTGCCCTGCGACACGGTTGTGAATTCGGTGGTAGGAATGGTGGGACTTCTTCCCACGCTGGAAGCCGCGAAAGCCGGGAACGATATTGCTCTTGCGAACAAGGAAACTCTTGTCGCCGGCGGCGCACTTGTCACCGACTGTGTGAAGCAGAACGGTGTGAAGCTGCTGCCGATAGACAGCGAGCATTCCGCTATATTCCAGTGCCTTATGGGCGCAGGGGATAACCGCCCGGAAAAGATACTGCTCACGGCGTCCGGCGGTCCTTTCTACGGCTGGACCACTGAGCAGCTGCGCGGAGTTACGGTGGAGCAGGCGTTAAGACACCCCAACTGGAGCATGGGCGCAAAAATAACAATCGACAGTGCGACCCTCATGAACAAAGGGCTGGAGCTTATCGAAGCGGTGCGGCTGTTTGATGTGAAGCCGGAGCAGGTGGAGATAGTCGTCCACCGGCAGAGCATAATACACTCGGCGGTGGAGTTCAGCGACGGCGCGGTCATTGCGCAGCTTGGTACTGCGGACATGCGCATTCCGATACAGCTTGCGCTGACCTATCCGCAGCGGCTTCCCAGTCCTGCGAAGCGGCTGTCGCTGGCGGATATAGGCGAGCTTACCTTCGGCAGGGCTGATGAGCAGATCTTCACCTGCCTTTCCGCCGCGAAGAAGGCGATTTCGTTGGACGGAAACGCCCCCTGCGCGGTAAATTCCGCGAATGAAGCGGCGGTGGCGCTGTTCCTGCAAAAAAAGATAGGCTTCCTCGACATAGGCGAGGCAGTGAACGGCGCTCTTGAAACGGTGAAATACATTGAAAAGCCCACTCTTGAGGATATTCTTGATACCAAGTCCGCGGCGGAGGAGTATGTCGCGGCAAGATTTGGCGGCTGATTCTGGAGGTTATATGCAGATAGTAATTGCGATACTGGCATTCTGCGCCCTTATCATTATTCATGAGTTCGGTCATTTCATTGCAGCAAAGCTGTGCGGCATTCAGGTGAACGAGTTCGCGCTCGGCATGGGACCCGTGATACTGCGCAAAAAGGGCAGGGAAACAAACTACGTTATCCGGCTGCTGCCGATAGGCGGTTCTGTCATGATGGAGGGCGAGGTCGATGACAGCGACAACCCCCGCGCGTTCAACCGCAAGCCGGTCTGGCAGCGAATGATAGTCATTCTTGCAGGTCCTGTGATGAACCTTTTGCTCGGCTTCTTTACGCTGATGATATATATCTGTTCAGCCAACGTGATCGGTACCACGGTCGTAAGCTCCTTCCCGGAAACCTCGCTTTGCAGCGAACAGCTAATGGTCGGCGACGAGATAGTGGCAATGGACAACACCAGCGTCTGGACAACTTATGACATACAGTACAAGCTGCAAAACAACAGCAGCCGTATCAACGAAGCCGGTAATCTGCTGATGGATTTCAGGGTGAAGCGTGACGGTCAGGTGGTTGATCTGAAGGACGTGGAGTTCGAGTTACAGCAGAATAAGAACGGGAGCACTGATGTGTTATACGGCTTCTATGTACTCCCGCTTGAACGGAATTTCGGCTCTGTGATCGGGCAGAGCTTCCGTCAGACGGTGTCCGTCAGCCGAATGATAATATTCACCTTCGCCGATTTGTTCAAGGGCAAATACGGCGTGAAGGACATGTCGGGACCGGTTGGAACGGTAACAGTCGTTTCAAAGAGCGTAAGCATGGGACTTCCGTCCTTTATGTATATGCTGTCATTCATCACTGTAAATGTCGGTATTTTCAATCTCATTCCGATACCCGCGCTGGACGGCTGCCGGTTCCTGTTCCTGATAATCGAGGCTATCCGGCGCAAGCCGCTGAAGCCAGAGGTGGAGGGAGTTATCAATCTAGTTGGTTTCGGGCTTCTGATGGTGCTTATGCTTGTGGTGACATTTGGTGATATTTCAAAACTTGCAAGCGGAGGTTTCTAGTGAGTAAGAAAAAGGTCAAAGTCGGGGGACTTAACCTCGGCGGTGAGAAAATATACATTCAGTCAATGCTGAACATTCCTGCGGGGAATGTCAGTGATAGCGTGGAGCAGGCTGTTGCGCTCCAGAAGGCAGGCTGCGAGATAGTCCGGGCGGC
>JBJFGA010000238.1:0-10437 GCA_051892275.1 Oscillospiraceae bacterium
ACCTTGCCGGAGAGCTTTTCGGTCATGAAGTCGAACAGCTCCTTGTTGTCCTCCTCCGCCTTTTTGATCTCCTCCTTTTCGGCTTCGGTTTCAAGCCCGAGGTCGTCCGCGGATACCGACTTGAACTCCTTGCCGTTGAAGTCGTGCATCATCTGGACGGTGAACTCGTCTACATGGTCGGTGAAATACAGTATCTCATAGCCCTTGTCCCGAACCATCTCAGTCTGCGGGAGCGCTTCTATTCTCGCAATGCTGCTGCCGCTTGCGAAGTAGATGTACTTCTGGTCTTCCTTCATGCGGGAAACGTATTCCTCGAGGGTGGTGTACTTGCCCTCAAAGCTGCTCTTGAACAGCAGAAGATCCTGCAGGTTCTCCTTGTTTGCGCCGAAGCTCTCGTAGATGCCGTATTTCAGCTGTGAACCGAAGCTGTCAAAGAACTTTTCGTACTTTTCGCGCTCGTTCTTCTGGAGCTTCTTCAGCTCGTTGCGGATCGACTTTTCAAGGCTCTTTGCTATCAGCTTTAACTGGCGGTCGTGCTGGAGCATTTCACGGGAGATGTTCAGCGACAGGTCCTCGCTGTCAACCAGACCTCTTACGAAGCTGAAATAGTCCGGCAGCAGGTCGCCGCACTTCTCCATTATCATTACGCCGCTGGAAAAGAGCTGGAGTCCCTTTTCAAAGTTCTTGGAGTAGTAGTCGTAGGGGGCTTTTGCGGGAATGTACAGCAGCGCGGAATAGGTTGCTGTACCCTCGGTGCGGGTGTGGATATGTGCGAGGGGTTCGTCATAATCGTAGAACTTGTCTTTATAGAACTGGTTGTAGTCCTCGTCCTTCAGCTCGGTCTTGGACTTCTTCCAGATAGGGGTCATGCTGTTCAGAGTCTCGGTGACGATCTCCTTTTCGTACTCGTTCTCTGTGCCCTCCTTCGGCTTCTCGTGTTCCACGTCCATCTTGATGGGGTAGCGGATATAGTCGGAGTACTTGCGGATAAGCTGTCTTATTTTGAACGGTTCGAGGAATTCGTCGTAGTTCTCCTCTTCAGCGTTGTCCTTGATATCGAGGATTATCTGGGTGCCGTGGGAGTCCTTCTGCGCTTCGGAGATGGTGTAGCCGTCAACGCCCTCGCTTTCCCACATATACGCCACGTCGCTGCCGTAAGCCTTTGAGATGACAGTGACCTTCTTCGCCACCATGAACGCGGAATAGAAGCCGACGCCGAACTGTCCGATTATGTTCACGTCTTCGGTCTTTTCGTTCTCGTTCTTGAACGCAAGAGAGCCGGATTTTGCTATCGTGCCGAGGTTGTTTTCCAGCTCGTCTTTTGTCATGCCGATACCGTTATCGGTGATGATCAGTCTGCGGTCGGACTTGTTCGCTTCCAGCTTTATCTCCATGTCGGAGCGGGTAATTCCGGTGTTCTCGCTCATGGACTTGAAGTACAGCTTGTCCATCGCGTCGCTCGCGTTGGAGATAAGCTCACGCAGGAATATCTCCTTGTGGGTGTAGATAGAGTTGATCATCATCTCAAGCAGCCGCTTGGATTCCGCCTTGAATTCCTTTGTTTCTGTTGCCATTTTAAGACATCTCCTTTGATATGTGTCGGTGAAATCACCGTTTTCTGTGTTTTTAGCACTCTGAGCCTTAGAGTGCTAAATCTATTATACACCTTTTTTCAGAAAAATCAAGGGGGGAGCGGCATTTTTTTGCGAAATTTCTGTGAAAACCACATAGCAGCAGAATTTTGTGGCATAACAAAAACGACAGAGCACCGAAGCTCTGCCGTTTGTTCGACTATGCGATTTTGCTATTAGCCCTCGGAAGGAGCGCCAACAGGGCAGGTGCCTGCGCAAGCGCCGCAATCAACGCACTTTTCAGCGTCGATAACATACTTGCCGTCGCCCTCGGAAATAGCGTCAACGGGACATCCAGCTGCGCAAGCGCCGCATGCGATGCAATCGTCAGAAATAACGTATGCCATTATAGTTCTACCTCCATACTATGTATTAACGGGAAACCCGTCCTGACCCGGCGGTCGATTTCACCGGAAGTCTTTATTATATTGTAACATATTTTCAGAAAAAGTCAAGTATTTAGCGAAAAAAATATGTGGAAAAGCGGGAGAGTTTTCCCTCCCGCTCTGTCATTGTCTGATGTTATACTATTCTTCAATACTAATATTGTCAAAACCAAGGGTTTTTACAGTCGCCGAAGCGGCGGCATCGACTCATAGACAAAGTCTATAAGTCGATTTAATATTAGTATTATAGGTCGTCCGCATCTTGTACCGGGTCTTCGTACAGCTCTTTCGGGACGCCGGTGTACATGCCCTGTGGGTCGGTCACCGGGGAGAACAATGAGTCGTTCTTCACCAGCGAGGGGCGGGGCTTGCCGTGTTTGCGGGAGTTGGTGTGATCGTCCATGGTATACCTCCTGAAAAAAACAGGATACTTTATCAGTACCCTGTTTTAGTATCTTCAGATGGGCTCGATTTATTTCAGTCGGTTATTTCCAGTTTTTCCGGGGTGTAGCTTTCATTGCCGGAGGCGCGCTGCAACGCTACGATAAGTTCCGGGGTGCGCCATTCCATGGCGGTGCGGTCGAACTCGCTGCCGTCGTCCCACAGGAAGGTCGCTATGCCGCTGTCGTGACATAGCTTTGTCAGCATTTCGCAGAAGAACACCCGGCTGGCGGCGTCGCTGCCCTTGGCGCCGTATTCGGTTATCATCACCGGGATACCTTTGTCGGTGAAGTTCTTGCGGAGCTGTTCTATCTGGTGCGTCATCCACTGCTGCTCGCTGGGCAGCCCCCAGAAATTGCGGACAGACTGGCGGCAGAATGTCACCGGCGTATAATAATGTACCGACAGGATACAATTATCCATGATATCCTCCGGCATGATGAAGCGCGGGTCGCAGCTGTCGCTTATGTCGGCGTTATAGCCGGCAATCACAAGATGACGCCAGAGATTGTTGCCGCCGTTGGAACGTATCGTATCAACGAACGCCTGATTCAGCTTGTTGAGAAGGTCGTAGGCTTCATCCACAGGAGTGCCGTAGAATTCGACTTCATTCATGCTTTCGTAGAGAAGGCGCTCGTTGTAGGTGCGGAATTTTTCGGCTATCTGCTCCCACAGGTGGGTGTAATGTTCAAGGGTGAGGTCGTATTCTTTCGGGGCTTTCCTTATCCATGCGCCGTAATCGTCATCGGGAGCGCCGTCGTGGTACATTGTTATTATAACGTACATGCCGCAGTCGAACGCGTAGTCCACCACCTGCTGGACGCGGTTCAGCCAGTCCTCATCAATGTTGAAGTCGCGGTCAATATGTCCGCGCCAGGTTATCGGCAGACGCACTGCGTTTATGCCGCTGTCCACGAGGGACCGGAACAGCTGTTCGCTGGCGGGGGGATTTCCCCAGAGGGTCTCGTCAGGGACTTTGCCGGTGGGCGGGGTGGCGTCAGGGAGCGTGTTTCCGTCAAGGTCGGCAATGCAGGCGTCAAGCGTGTTGCCGAGATTCCAGCCTATGCGGATATTGGATACCAGCTGCTGGGAGGATATGTTCATTATCGAGGAGGGGATCTCGTAGCCCTCGATATCGGGAGTGCCGCCGGAAAAGATGTCATCGGGGGTGCGTGTGGAGGTGCTCTGTCCGGTGCTGATGGAGCATGATGTGAACAGTAAAAGTGCGGCGAAAAGCGTAATCAAGACTCGTTTCGTGGAGATCCCCCCTTACATACTACATAATATATTATTATAGCATAGGTTTGCCTTATTGTCAATTGAAATACTGCCTGCGGAGAGGTATGAAAAAATTTTAGACAAAAAAAAGAAAAAAATTTAAAAATTTTTTCCCAAAACGCTAAAGTTTTATAAAAACCGTCCGATATAATATACGTGATAGCTGAAAAGCTAAAATTCCACGAAGCCAGAGTGTACATAACGGCGGACGGAAACCATTACTTTTAACCAACCGCCTCGCAGGAATGATTCCGATAATGAGGCGCGTACAAATTCAAGGAGGATTTTACTATGGGAATGATCGTACAGCATAACATGAACGCGCTTTCCGCGTACAACAAGCTGAACACAAACGTTGCAGGTCTGAAGAAGTCTTCTGAAAAGCTTTCTTCTGGTTACAGAATCAACCGCGCTGGCGACGACGCTGCTGGTCTGGCAATTTCTGAGAAGATGAGATCCCAGATCCGTGGTCTGAACCAGGCTAAGAGAAACTCTCAGGACGGTATCTCCATGATCCAGACCTATGAGGGTGCTCTGCAGGAGTCTCACTCCATTCTTCAGAGAATGAAGGAACTGGCTGCTGAATCCGCTAACGGTACATATCAGACTGAGGTTGACCGTGACGCTATCCAGCTCGAATTCAACCAGCTGAACGATGAGCTCGACCAGATCGCTGATACCGACTTCAATGGTACTGTAATGCTCAATGGCGGTCAGATGGCTGACGGCACAAAGGCTGTAAACGGCAAGTTTGACTATGTGAACTCTGTAAGAGATCCTAAGCAGCTTTCTTCCTCTGACGTTACCGTTACTGATTATCAGCAGTTCGATGATACCGCTGCAGACCCTGCAAATGGCAGAACAAATGCTGATGAGGTTTGGAAGGAACTCAATGCTAACTGGGACAGAGCTGATGCTGTAAAGACCAACGATGGCCCTGAGAGCATCGACATTACTTTCAAGTATGACGCTACCGGTGGCGCTGATGGTGCTACCTTCTGGACTGCTACTAGTGCAACAGGCGGTGCTGACGTTAGCAAGATTACTCCTATCGCTGCTACTCCTACCGGCAACACAAACAACGGCGGTTTCAAGATCGCTACTGCAGGCGGTTTAGATATTGCAAACGTAGTTGTTGACACAAGCAAGCTGGTAAATGGTGATACTGTTACTGTTACACTGAAGAACCCCATCGCTGCTATTTCCGCACCGACAAATGCAGGCGCTGCAGTTGTTACTTCTGATTTTGAGGAAGGCGTAAAGGCAGACGCTATCAAGGAAAACGACGCTAACCTGGCAGTTGTTGTTGGTACTGACGGCACAGACGGTCCTACAGATACTGAAATGACCGAGGCTATGAATGCTGTATACAAGGCTCTTGACGGTGCTACCTTTACTGCAAATTATACGGCAGATACCGAAATGGCTGCTACAGATCTGTCAATCAAGTTCAATGATGATGATAAGACCACATTAACCGGTGCAGATGATAATTTCGGTAAGCTCACTCTTACAGTTGACGGCAAGAAGGTTGAATTTGGCTACACATTTACCGGAGCTGACGGAAAACTGGTAATCGGTACTCTGAACGCTGATGGAGATGCTATTGATACGACTCTTGCAACAATGGCACTTGATAAGCCCGGTGTTGATACAAGCGACTCCTCTGGGTCTATTTCCTACAAGATCAACATTGAGAACAACGCATACGACACCCTGAAGTCTCCGACCGTTGAGGTTAAGAACCCCACCGATATGTCGGTTTCTAAGGCTAACTCCAATGATGCTGCAACTGCTCCTCTGACCTACACCGATCACCTGGTACTCCAGGCTGGCGCTAGAACAAAGGACAGCGTTGACTTTACCTTCTCCTACAAGACTGAGGGTATGGGCGATCTCGAGGCTAACCTTGATGTTTCCTCCAGAGCAAACGGTCTTGGCACTAAGAATCTGTCCCTGAACACTCAGGAAGCAGCTAACGCTGCTATCGACAAGATCGATAACGCTATCAACAAGGTTTCCATGGTTCGTGCAACATTCGGTGCTACACAGAACAGACTGGAACACAAGGTTGAGAACCTGACCACCACTGCTGAGAACCTGACCGAGGCTGAGGCTGGTATCCGTGATACCGATATGGCATCCGAGATGCTGAACTACACCAAGTTCAACGTTCTTCAGCAGGCTGCTCAGTCCATGCTGGCTCAGGCAAACCAGCAGCCGCAGTCCATTCTCCAGCTCCTCGGCTAATCCCGATCTGCTTAGAGTGGCTTGACGGTTTAAAAACTGCATAAGTTTCACCCCCCGCGCAATTGTGCGGGGGGTGTTTTTTAGTATTGACAGTATCAATTCATTTATACATAAGGAAAGGACTGCCGTGCGGCAGCCCTTTTGTGTTGCATCAGTCTTCGCCGAGTTTCAGCGCCTTGTTGATGTTTATGCGCTTTATTATGCCGCCAAGTACCGCAAAGCCGCCTATCAGCATTATCGCGATGATGACGTACATCTTGATGTAGTCGCCGGGGTCGCCCTGGACTATGAACGGCGGCACCTGGTCGGCTGCGTCGTACATCGTGCGGAACATCGGCACGAACAGGTCGCTTGCCACACCGCCGATAACGAAGCCTGCCGCTATCGACACAAGGCTGACGAGAAGCTGTTCCCAGCCGAGGGTCGCGATTATCTCGCGGAAGGTCACGCCCATGGCGCGGAGTACGCCAAATTGCAGGGTTCGGGAGCGTATCGAGATTATCCAATAGATAAGGAAGCCTATTACCGTCATCAGCATTATTACCACAAAGCCGAGGGTCAGAGCGCCGTTCATGCCCTGAAGCGCAGGGTCGGTCTTTTCTTCAATGAGAAGCTGACGGCTGTCGATTATGCGCTGAATTTTGAGGTTCTTTGCTTCGATGTCCGCGTAAAGCTGCTCGCTGGTCGCGCCGTCTGCAAGCTTCAGCCATACCTGATAAGGCTGAAGCTCGGTCACCTTGCGCAGATAGTAGTAATTGCAGACGAGGAAGTCCTTAATGGAGGTTTCGCCGGTGCGGTTGTCAAGCTCCACGGTTTCAGAGGGGTTTATACCCGGCCAGTAGTCCACGAAGGCGAGTACCGTAAGCTCTACACTGTCGTTTCCGGCGAGCTTCACGGATATCTTGTCGCCAAGCTGTACGCCCTTTGCTTCCCAGCTGCGGGAGGCGAGTACGCCGGATTTGTAGTCCACCAGCGCGGAGCAGTAGTTCCACCAGTGCACCGGGAGCAGGTCGTCACGGAACCACGCGGTCTGGGAGAACTTGCCCGGCTCTATCGCCATGAGGGTGGAATCTGCCTTTGATTTCGTGCCGTTGCAGGTGGTGGATACGTCAGCGCGGAGCACGCGGGTGGCGGTTTCTACCCCGGACAGGCTTGCGTAGTCGTCCATGTCTATCTCCACATAGCTGGTGTCGTCTTCAACACTTTCTAAGCGCCAGTAGGCGTCTATTACCACGTCGGCACCAGTGGTGTAGTATATGCGGTCGGATTTGCTGTTGTTTATCGCCCGGGCGGTGTTCGCAGAGAATATGCCCAAGGCAAACGTTACCGACAGGAACAGCATCAGGAAGCGTTCCCTGCCGCCCTGGGAGCGTGCAACAGAGGTTATCGCGACATACTGCGGCACTGTCCAGAAGCGCTTGCCGAGGAAGTAGATAAACCGCAGCAGATAGGGGTAAACGCGGATAAACAGAAGTCCCGCACCCATGATGAGCATGGTGGAGAACACGAAGTACAGCGGATTTATAGTGCCGTCGGAAACGTAAGTTCTGTCTGCGAACAGCCGGGTTATGCTGCGGGCGGTCAGGAAGTACCACACAAGCGAACCGGCTATCAGAAGCGCGTCTATGCCGAGTTTCTCCCAGAGCGCCATTTTCACGACCTTCGCCTTGCTCTGCTTGTATTTGACGATAGACAGCTTGGAGGCGGGGATTATCGGCAGCATGGTGGTGATGAAGAATATCACCACTGCAAGAAGCGCATAGACGAATGCGTCAATGCTAAGCTTCGCGGAAAGCCCGGTGCGGTTGACGAATTCAAGGAAGCCGTTGGATACACCGAGGAAGTTACAGAGAAGCAGTCCGATGAACGGTGCGATTATAAAGGTCGCAAGTCCGAGGACGCCCGCTTCCATTGCGTATATCGCGAATATCTGCTTTGAGGACGCGCCGCGGCTCTTGAAAACGGCTATTTCGTTCTTTTCCTGCTCAACGTTAAGCTGGGATACCATAAAGAGATAGAACGCCAGCATTACTATCGTCGGTATCTGGAGTATCCATAGCATTTGCTTCAGGTTAGCGGCGCGGACGGCGTATTCCGACAGGATATCGTTTATTCCCATGGAGAAGCGCAGTCCGTACTGCGGGTATATCTCGAAGTCCTTTGCTATCGACTTTGTTACTGCGTCAAGGTCGTTTAAGTCCATCTTCTGGTAGTCGAAGGAGTAGCGGCTTTCGGCGGTGGCAAGGGTGGTTACCCCGGTGTCGAGGTACTCGCCGAGGAAGGTGTCGTAGTCCAGGAACATCGCGTTAAGGTAGTCGTCCATGGTTTCGGACCAGTAGCTGTCGGTTTCGCTGGACTGCTGGAATACTCCCACAACGGTGACATAGAGCGGCTCGGCGGAGGTGTAGAAGCTGTTCTGTATCTGGTATGTCCCGCCGTATGCCATGTCGAGTATCTTCAGACATTCCTCGTTGCAGACTACTTCAAACGCGCCGTCGGCGTTCCTGCCGGGGCTGTACATTCTGCCCTGCAATAGTGTGGCATGTTCCGAAAGTCCGGTCATGCCGAGTATTTTTACACGGGCGGTTTTGCCGGAGGTTATGTACATATAGTCATCGGTGAGGATAGTTTTGCTGTTTGCCTGCGGCATGTTGATTCTCGCGGTGCGCTCTGATACAAGGCTGGTCAGGGTGTCTACCGCGGCGCGGCGCTGGTCGTTGTCGGATTTTATCGGAATGGAACTGGTGACGATGTACTCGCCGGGGTACAGCCCGGTTTCCTGCTGGTACGCCTGCATATCTTTAATAAGTATGCGCTGGAGGGAGGAGTCCATGTAGATGGGCACGGTACTCATCATTCCTGCCGCCAGAAGAAAGCCGATGAACAGGCAGACTACCATCCAGCGGGTACTGCGCATTTTTCTGAATAATAATGTAAGCACGGTTTTCCTCCCTTATCAGCGGACTACTACACGGTCGCCGGCTTTGAGTCCGGTGAGTATTTCCGCTTCGGTGGCGTTTTGTATGCCTACGGTCACATCGACCTCGGTTTTAGTGTCGTTTTCGTCAAGAATGGTGACATAGGTGCGGTCGCCGTCTGTCTTAACAAGCGTGCGGGAAATTACTACCGCGTTTTCGTGGGAAGCATAAACCGCTGTTATGTCCGCGGTCTGTCCAACGGTAAGATAGCTGGGAAGTCCGTCGGTGAACTCACAATAGAGGGCTTCGGTGTCGGTGAGTACGGAGGGGTAGTCGGTGTAAAGTCCCTCGGTGATGTCGGTCGGGGTCTTTGATACATAGCCGGAGTAGTCCTCGCCGTCAATGGTTATCGTGACTTCCTGACCGAGGGGGAAGCTCTTCATGCTGGCGGCACTGTATCGTATGCACAGCTGGGACGGGTCTACTATTTTTACTATTGTCTTGTAGGCGGTTATCGTGTCGCCGGGGTTCAGGCTCTGGATATAGCATACCTCGCCGGACATGCCCGCATAGATGCGGGAGTTGCCGAGCTGGCGCTCGTATTCCTCCAGGGTGTTCTGCTCCATTTCCCAGGTCAGGCGGTCATCCGCGCTGCCGGTGGAGTTGTAGGTCAGCTGGGCTTTCTCAACAATGAGCTTCTGCTGCTCATATAAATAAGAAAGATTGCCAGTGTCCAGTTCAGCAAGAAGGTCGCCGTATTCGACATGCTGCCCGGGGGTGACGAAAATTTGCTTCAGCGTGCCGCCGCTTTCAGGGAAGCCGGCGTTAAACTCCGACTTGCACCAGACATAGCCTGTTGCCATGGTTTTGTCCTCGATCGTCTTCTGGCGGGCGGTGTAGGTTGAGTAGGCTATTTCCTCGACTGCGACCGTCGGCGGGTCGAGAAGCTCCTCCTCTGCAGGGAAGAAGTAGCAGCCGGTAAGGGAGCAGATCCCGAGGGCGAGAACTGCGGAAGTTATTATCCTGTATTTCATATATGTACCTCTGTTAAAAATAGTATCTTCTTATACTATAACATAAAACTGAAGAAAAAAACAGTACTCTGGAATAAAAATGTGCTATATGCAATAAAAAAGAATTAATTGTTTGTGGAAAAATACCTTTATGGGGGCGGGTGTTGTGCAATTGGCTGGATAAAAGTGCGGTTATGTTGAAAGGTGTGGGCAAATGCTACATATTTCAGAAAATTGCAGAAATAATGTTGACAAACGGCAAAAAGAGTGATATAATATATAAGCTGTCCGTGATGAGCGGTTCAGAACCGGTCGGAAGCCGGAAATCACAAAAAGTTTTTCGAAAAAATCGAAAAAACCTCTTGACAAACGAGAGAAGATGTGATATAATAAATAAGCTTCCGAAACGGAAGTCACTTCTTGCTGAGAATTGAAAAGAAAATAGAAAAATCAAAAGATTTTTTCAAAAAGTACTTGACAAACTCAAAAAGATGTGATATAATAAACAAGTCGCCTGAAG
>JBJFGA010000239.1:0-42581 GCA_051892275.1 Oscillospiraceae bacterium
GCGTTCAGGAGGTTCTTGCAACCGCAGGTAACAACCACCTCGGCGGCGACGACTTCGACCAGAGAATCATCGACTTCCTGAAGGCTGAATTCAAGAAGTCCGACGGTATCGACCTCGGCAATGACAAGTTCGCAATGCAGAGATTAAAGGACGAGGCTGAAAAGGCTAAGATCGCGCTGTCCAACTCCACCTCTGTAAATGTCAACATTCCTTATATCACCGCTGACGCAACCGGTCCGAAGCACCTGAACGTAACTCTCTCCAGAGCAAAGTTCAACGAGATCACCGCTGACCTTGTAGAAGCTACCATGGGTCCGCTTAAGCAGGCTATCTCCGACTCCGGTCTTGACAAGAGCGAGATCGACAAGATACTGCTGGTAGGCGGTTCTACCAGAATCCCGGCAGTACAGGAAGCTGTAAAGGGCTTCCTCGGCAAGGATCCGTTCAAGGGTATCAACCCGGACGAGTGCGTGGCTATCGGCGCGTCCATTCAGGGCGGCGTGCTCAATAAGGAAGTCACCGGTCTGCTTCTGCTGGACGTTGCTCCGCTGTCCCTCGGTATCGAAACAGCCGGCGGCGTCTGCACCAGAATGATCGAGCGCAACACCACCATTCCTACCAAGAAGAGCCAGATATTCTCCACCTACTCCGACAACCAGCCCAGCGTTGACATCAATGTACTCCAGGGCGAGCGTGAGTTCGCGAAGGATAACAAGTCCATCGGCACATTCCGTCTGGACGGTATCGCTCCCGCTCCCAGAGGTATCCCGCAGATCGAGGTCACCTTCGACATCGACGCAAACGGTATCGTGAACGTTTCCGCTAAGGACCTCGGCACCGGCAAGGAGCAGCACATCTCCATCACCGCCTCCACCAACATGAGCAAGGACGATATCGACAAGGCTGTAAGAGAAGCCGAGCAGTATGCGGCAGAGGACAAGAAGCGCAAGGAAGAGGTCGACGCACGCAACGAGGCAGACCAGATGGTTTACCAGATCGAGAAGTCCATGACCGATTTTGGCGACAAGGTGACCGAGGACGACAAGTCCAAGGTACAGCCCAAGCTGGACGCTCTCAAGGAAGCGCTCAAGGGTACTGATATCGAAGCCATCAAGACCGCAAAGGACGAACTCCAGAAGGCTTTCTACGATGTGGCAGGCAGAATTTATCAGGATCAGGGCGGCGCACAGGGCGCAGCTCCTCAGGACGATAACGGTTCTGATGACGGAGAAGTTACCGTAGAATAATTTACTAAGGTCGCACAACGCCCTGTGGAATTCCCCAAGGCGTTGTGTTTCTATGGACACGCTGATCAAAGCGAAGCGTAACAAAATCAGCCGCGTGAGTATGCGCGTTTGAGCGGGGCGATTTTGTTTTGATCAGCGTTTCCCTAATACAAAGGATTGATTTACTTATGGAGAAAAGAGATTATTACGAGGTTCTGGGACTGCAGAAGGGCGCTTCCGACGCCGAGATAAAGAAGGCTTACCGCCAGATGGCGAAGAAGTACCACCCTGACCTTAACCCGGATAACCCCGAAGCGGAAGCGAAGTTCAAGGAGGTCAACGAAGCCAACGACGTGCTTTCCGACCCGGACAAAAAGGCTCGCTACGACCAGTTCGGCTTTGCGGGCGTTGACCCCAGCTACGGCGCGGGGTCTGGCGCAGGCGGAGGCGGCGGTTTCGGCGGATTTGGCGGCTTCGGCGGCTTTTCCGGCGGCGGGGTAGACCTCGGCGATATATTCGACAACATCTTCGGCGGCGGGTTCACTTCCGGCGGTTCGAGGTCTAATCCCAATGCGCCGCGCAGAGGTTCGGACATCGTTGTTTCCCTTAGCATCAGCTTCATGGAAGCCTGCAAGGGGCTTGTCCACGATATCGAGATAAACCGCGTTGATACCTGCGAGGACTGCGGCGGCAGCGGCGCGAAGAAGGGCACAACCGCCAAGACTTGCCCGGACTGCCGCGGCACCGGCAAGGTGAACGTCCGTCAGCAGACCATGTTCGGCATGATGCAGACCACCAAGGCATGCTCCAAGTGCGGCGGCAAGGGTAAGGTCATCGACAGCCCATGTCCCACCTGCGGCGGCAGCGGCGTAAAGCAGAAGAAAACGACGATCACCGTCAATATCCCGGCGGGTATCAACGACGGTCAGACGATACGGCTGTCCGGCAAGGGCAATGCCGGCGCGAACGGCGGACCGCGCGGCGACCTCAAGGTGCGCATTTCGGTGCGCGAGGACAAGGTGTTTGAGCGTGAGGGGGACAATATCCTCGTGGAAGTTCCGCTGACCTTCACGCAGGCGGCTCTCGGCGCGGAAATTGACATTCCCACCATTGACGGCAGCATGAAGTACACTATCCCGGCGGGAACACAGCCCGGAAAGACCTTTGTCATCAAGGGAAAGGGCGTTCAGCACTGTCAGCGCAGCGGCAGGGGCGACGAGATAATCACCGTGTTCGTGGAAGTACCCACCAACCTCACCAAGAAGCAGAAGGACGCTCTTCAGGCGTTCGAGGACACTCTGGAGGATAAGAATTACTCCAAGCGCACCAGCTTTTTCGACAAGATAAAAGACCTGTTCAACGGGAAATAGGTGGGTTTACCCAATAATCGCATAATTATGGGCGCGGTAAAGTTACTGCGCCCATATTTTTATTCGGTCTGACCAGTTAGAAAAGGTAATAATTGTTGAAAGAAATTGTACAAAACTACTTGAATTTTTGCTTTTTTTGTGCTATAATATAGTTATTCGGCCTATATTCGTTATTTGCACAGTTTCACATGTGAGATATTTCTCATATCTTAAAAAGAATGAGTACAAATGATATCCGGCTAAAATGACTGACGGTATGACCTGAAGTCTATTACATATTTTTTAGGAGGACATTTCAATGGACAGATTAAAGGGTAAGGTTGCCATCGTGACCGGCTCTACCAGCGGTATCGGCGTAGGTATCGCGAAGATGTTTGCAGCCGAGGGCGCTAAGGTCGTAGTATGCGGCCGCCGCGAGGCTAAGGGACAGGCTGTGGTTGACGAGATCGTCAATGCCGGCGGTGAGGCTTCCTTCCACTTCATGGACATCACCGACACCACCACTATCGACGCTTTACTTAAGGACACTGCTGAAAAGTACGGCAAGATCGACATTCTGGTAAACAATGCAGCTAACGTAGCCCTCAAGGACGGCAGAGTTGACGAGCTGACCCTCGAAATGTGGGACGCTATCTTCAGCAGCGACCTGCGCGGCACATTCTATGCAGTAAAGAGCGTTATCCCTTACCTCAGAGAGAACAAGGGCGGCTCTATCATCAACATCGGTTCTATGGCTTCCTGCAGCGGCGACCTCGGTTCCACCGCTTATGCATGCGCTAAGGCTGGTATCGACAAGCTGACCGAATACACCGCGCTCCAGTACGGCAAGGAGAATATCCGCTGCAACTGCGTTCGTCCGGGACTTATCGTTACTCCCGACAACGAAGCGCATGTTCCGCAGGTGCTTAAGGACATCTTCCTCAACAACATCATGGTCAACCGTTATGGCTGCCCCGCTGATATTGCTAATATGTGCATTTATCTGGCTTCCGATGAGTCCGAGTACTTCACCGGTCAGGTAGTGACCGTTGACGGCGGTATGAACGCTCATACCACCACCGTTGGTCAGTTTAAGGAAATGAAGTCCAGAACATGGTAATGTCCTGAACCAAGAGAATGCCGCTCATGCCTTGCGCTGGGCGGCTTTTCGCGTTATGAAGGGAGCGGGTCATTGCAATACAGTGAGCTTGTGAAGAAATTCGAGCGCATACGGCGGTACATGCGGGAGTTTTACATCTACGGCTTCCGCACCCGGGAGCAGTTCTACGGCAAGAGCGGGCGCTCCTACGACGACGAACGCAGGCGGCTGGAAAGCGTCCTCGGGGAATTCACCGCCAGCCGCAGGGATTCCTCCGGCAAGAATGTCTACCTTTCGATAGACAGCCGCAGCGGCGGCAGCAACCCGCTCTACCGGCTGTTCAGGACATGCAGCTTCACCGACCGCGACATCACGCTGCACTTTCTGCTGCTCGACCTGCTGTGCGAGGAACAGCCGCTGTCCCTTGGGGAGATAGTCGAGCGGTTGCAGGACTACACCGCCGATTTCCACCAGCCGCTGCTTCCGGACGAATCCGGGGTGCGCAAGAAGCTGGCGGAGTACGAAGCGCTGGGGCTGGTTCGTACCGAAAAGCAGGGCAGGGCGGTGCGCTATTATAAGGCGGCAAGCCCCGACCTTGCAGGCTTCGGTGACGCGCTGGACTTCTTCACGGAAGCCGCGCCCTGCGGCGTTATAGGCAGCTTTATCACCGACAAGCGGGACACCGGCGTGTTCCGGTTCAAGCACCACTACATTTCAGACGCGCTGGACAGCGAGGTATTGTGCACCCTGCTGGAAGCAATTTCCGACCAGCGGGAAGCCGAGCTGCTGTATTCCTCCCCGAAAAGCGGCGTGGAGCGGCGCTGGACGGTGGTTCCGCTGAAGATATTCGCCAGCGTACAGAGCGGGCGGCAGTGGGTGATGGCGTACAACCCTGTACTTCACGAGATACTGCCCTACCGCCTTGACCGGATATGCGGCGTGAAGCCCGGCGGGGCGTCGCCCCGGTTCGGGGAGCTTCGGGCGGCGCTGGACGAAATGCGCGGCGATATGTGGGGCGTTTCCGCCGACAAGAGAAAGCGCCCGGGTATGGTGCAGTTCATCATACATATCGGCGAGGGCGAGGAGCACATCTGGCGCAGACTGCTCCGGGAGAAGCACCACGGTACCGCCGAGCGGCTGGACAAAAGCACTGCACGGTTCACCGTGCGGGTAAAGGACCCGTCCGAGATACTGCCCTGGATACGCACTTTCACCGGGCGCATCGTTCAGCTGGATTTCACCGACCGCACTATGGAGAACAAGCTGCGCAATGACATGCAGGAGATGTATGAACTGTACGGGATAGGGGGCGATGAAAACGCTGTTCCATGAGATATACAGCGCCTATTACAGCGCTGTCGGGGAGATACTGCGCCGGGCGGTGCGGGGGGAGCTTTCCCGGGGTGAATTGCAGCATATCTGCCGCGAAAAAGCCTTTGCGGAGAGCTTCCTCACGATAGTCCCGGCGCTGACCGGGGGAAGGTGGCAGCTTCTCCGCCCGGACATGTCCACGCCGCTTCGCAACGAGCCGCAGCCGCCGCTTTCGCTGCTGGAAAGGCGCTGGCTGAAAGCGATATCCCTCGACCCGAAAATGGCGCTGTTCGGGCTGGACTGGGGCTTCCTAGGGGAGGTGAAGCCGCTGTTCACCCCGGAGGATATCGTGGTGTTCGACCGCTACGAGGACGGCGACCCGTTTACCGACCCGCATTATATCCGGGTGTTCCGCACGGCGTTGGCGGGCATTCGTTCCGGTATGGCGGCGGAGATAGACTACCACAGTGCCAAGGGGAAGAACCGCCGTTTTCGGTGCAGGCTGACGGCGCTGGAGTATTCCGGAAAGGACGACAAGTTCCGGCTGCTGGTGAGCGGCTGCCGGAATATCGACATGGTGCTGCTTTCAGGAATTGAGCGCATTGCCCTCAGCCCCGCCATTTATCCCTGTAAGCCCCTCGCCACCGCCCCTGAACCGCTGTGCATTGAAGCCGACCTCACCGACGACCGCAACGGACTGGAACGCGCCATGCTCCATTTTTCACATTACGAACGCGAAACCACCCACCTCACCGGCAATCGCTACAAGCTGAAGATATACTATTCCCCCGAAGACGAAACGGAACTGGTTATCCGCGTCCTCTCCTTCGGTCCATTAATGCGCGTCTATTCCCCCGACAGCTTCGTGGAGGAGATAAGGGCGCGGCTGCAAAAGCAGTACGAACTGGGGATAAGGTGATTAATACTAATACTAATAACCGTTTGAACGAAGGAAAAGATTTGCGGAAAGACAGTACCGATATCTAGGAAAAGAAACGCAGGCGTACTGTATGTACGTCAAGTTTCTTTGACGACGATAGCGGTGCTGGATTTCTGCAAAGATTTCCTGAATTTAAATGGTTATTAGTATAATATCTCATGACCGATAGAGGAGCAGACGAAACGTTTGCCCCTCTCTTTCTTTTTCTCCCTTTTTCTCCGTTATTCACCCAAAATTCTGCAATTTACCCCTTGAAAAAGAAACGGATTTGTGGTAGAATATAATCTGAGTTATTATGTATACAATAACTATATAGAAAGGACGCACCGCAGAGGTGCGCAGGGGTGGAAATATATGGCTAAGATGAGGATAGCTGTTCTGTTCGGCGGCGCTTCCAGCGAGCACGAGGTGTCGCTGATATCGGCGTATTCAGTGCTGACGAATATACCGAAGGATAAATACGACGTGATGTGCATCGGTATCACGAAAAAGGGGCATTGGCTGTACTATCCCGGCGAGTACGAGGACATAAAGACCGGCGATTGGGAAAACAACCCCGATAACTGCACCGCGGTTATAAGCCCGGACTCTGTTCACAAGGGAATTATCGTCATGGGGCAGGACGACCAGTGCTATATACGCCGGGTGGACGCGGTGTTCCCGGTGCTGCACGGCATGTTCGGCGAGGACGGCACGGTGCAGGGGCTTTGCGCGATGGCGGGTCTTCCCTGCGTTGGCTGCGACATGACCAGCAGCGCCGCCTGCATGGATAAGGCGATCACCCACACCATTCTTGACGCGGCGGGCATACGCACTGCGCCCTACTGCTACCTTACACGGAACTCTCTCCACGATATCGACAGGGCTTGCGATGAAATTGAGCAGAAACTCGGTGGATATCCCATGTTCGTGAAGCCCGCCTGCGCCGGCTCTTCGGTGGGAGTAAGCCGCGCCGCCGACCGGGAAGCGCTCAAAGCCGGTATGCGGATCGCCTTCGCCCACGGTGAAAAGGTGGTAATCGAAACCGAAATAGTCGGCAAGGAAGTCGAGTGCGCGGTGATGGGCAACGGCGAGCAGCTTATTGCCTCTATCCCCGGGCAGATAACCCCGGCGGAGGAGTTTTACGACTACGACGCAAAATACAAGCTGGGCACTTCCGTGCTGGATATCCCGGCGAAGATATCCCCGGAGATGACCGAGGAGCTTCGCGCCACCGCAAAGAAGGCATTTATCGAAATGGGCTGCAGCGGCTTATCCCGGGTGGACTTCTTCGCCACGGAGAGTGGGCTTGTGCTGAACGAGATAAACACCATTCCCGGCTTTACCCCGATAAGCATGTACCCCAAGCTGATGGCGAACATGGGTATAGAGTACGGCGAGCTGCTTGACAGGCTTATTGAGCTTGCCATTGACAGGAATTCAGAAAAATGATTTGGGAGTAAAAAATGTCAAATAACGCAAACATCAGAATGACGGTGAAGCAGACCGCTGACGGTGCTACCGACAGCTCCGAGCTGTTCACCAAGGGCGAGTTCAGGGAACACGGCGACAGCTTCTTCATCGACTATGACGAGAGCGAAGCCACCGGCTACGAGGGCAGCCATGTGCAGCTGCGGATAGGTCAGCAGGACGAAACCGTCACAATGACCCGCACCGGCTCGGCGTTCTCCAGCCTAATCTTTGAGAACGGAAAGCGGCACTTCTGCCATTACGGCACGGAGTACGGCGACTGCCTGGTAGGTATTTCGACCACCGAAATGCGCAAGACCATCACCCAGGAGGGCGGCGAGGTGTATCTTCGCTACACGATAGATGTCAATTCCGGGCTTATGCTCACCAACGAAATAACGATAAACGTAAAGCCGCACGGCGATAACTAAGGAAGCACTGATTAAATCTGGTGCGCAGATTGCGTGCAGCTAGTTGTGTCAATATTGCGCTTCGCTGATTGACACAACTCGATTTTTCGTCAGATTGTACAACTTGCGGTGTTCGGCGGAAGCGAAGCGAATACAAGCCGAACACTCGTGAGCGCAGGCGGGCTGTTCTGTCGGTCAACCCCTCTGGCACTAGCGTGCCACCTCCCCCGCTGGGGGAGACACGCCCGTCAAGCGAAATTTGTGCAATATGGCGGAAAAGATGCAAGCAAGATGCGTGCCAAGCCGTTAGGCGTGATTTAATCAGTGGTTCCATAAAACAACAAGGAGAAACATAATGTATAACGCAGTAGAACAGGCAAAATACGAGGTCAAGGAAATAATCATGGGCGCGCTGGGCAGGCTCACGGCGCAGGAGAAGATACCCGCCGAGCCGCTGCCGCCCTTTCAGGTAACTATCCCCGCCGACATCAGCCACGGCGACTTCTCGGCGAACACCGCGCTGGTATCCGCTAAGGCGCTGAAAAGCAACCCCCGCGCCATCGCTCAGATGATAGCGGACAACGCTGTGCTGGACGGTACCAGCTTCAGCAAGGTCGAGGTTGCAGGTCCCGGCTTCCTGAATTTCTTCATCGGCGAAAGCTGGTTCGGGGACGTGGTGACTAACGCTGCGGCGCTCGGGGAGGATTACGGCAAGACCGACCTCGGACAGGGCAAGCGGGTGCTGGTGGAGTTCGTTTCGGCGAACCCGACCGGACCTATGCATATCGGAAACGCAAGGGGCGGCGCTATCGGCGACAGCCTTTCCTCGCTGCTGCAGGAGGCGGGCTACGAGGTCAGCCGCGAGTTCTACATCAACGACGCTGGTAATCAGGTGGCGAAGTTCGGCAAGTCCCTCGACCTGCGCTATATGCAGCTTTGCACCGAAGCGGGGCAGATGGTCATTGCGGACTGCGGGGCTGACATGGAGAAGCTCACCAAGACGATTTACGACGCTACCCCCGCCCCGGACGCTGACGGTAATTTCACCGAGGAGCAGCAGAACGACCCGTTCTTCATGCCGAATGATGTTTACCTCGGCATGGACATAATCGAGCACGCAAAGAACTACTACGACCTGCACGGCGGCAGGGAGCTTTCCGAAAAGCCGGAGCAGGAGCGCCGGGACGCGCTGGTGGAGTACGCGCTGCCGCTGAACGAGCAGCGTCTTGAGGAAGACCTGCTGAAGTACCGCATAAAGTACGACAACTGGTTCAAGGAGAGCACTCTCCACAACAGCGGCGCTGTGGCTGACGTTATCGAGAAGCTGAAAGCCGGCGGGCATACCTATGAGAAAGACGGCGCATTGTGGCTCAAAGCTACCGATTTCGGCGGCGACCAGGACTTCGTGCTGGTGCGCTCCAACGGCTTCCCGACCTACATCGTGCCGGACATTGCATATCATTACGACAAGCTCATCACCCGCGGCTACGACAAGGCGATAAACGTACTCGGCGCAGACCACCACGGGTATGTTCAGCGCATGAGGATAGCGCTTTCCGCACTCGGCATTGACGACAAGCGGCTGGACGTTGTTATCATGCAGATGGTAATGCTTATCCGTGACGGCAAGCCCTGCAAGCTTAGCAAGCGCTCCGGCAAGGCGATAACTCTCACCACGCTGCTGGACGAAGTTCCGATAGACGCGGCGAGATTCGTGTTCAATCAGCGCAACGCCGACACTCACCTCGAGTTCGACCTTGACCTTGCGGTGGAGGAATCCAGCAAGAACCCGGTGTTCTACGTTCAGTACGCCCACGCGCGTATCTGCCGCATTATCGAGAAGCAGGCAGAGGAGGGTGTGAAGTACTCCGGCGGGAAGATATCCTTCAGCGACCCGGCTGAATTCGCGCTTATCCGCAAGATAGCCGAAATGCCGGAGATGATTAACACCGCCGCGAAGGAGTACGACCCCTCCGCGCTGACAAGATATTCCTACGAGCTGGCGCAGAGCTTCCACAAGTTCTACGACTGCTGCCCGATAAAGGACGCAGACCAGCCGGTGAAGCTGTCCCGTCTGGCGCTGTGCGAAGCCGCAAGGACTGCGCTGCGCAACGTGCTTACCCTTCTTAAGGTCGAAGCTCCGGAGAGAATGTAACCAACATTTACTATGTTTCAACAGGAAAAGAAATACTACACCCGGGCGTTTGTGTATGCCCTGATAATGGCGGCGGTGCTGCTGCTGCCGTTCCTGATACTGGACGGCGGGTACTTCGTGTACTACGGCGACTATAACGCGCAGCAGATACCGTTCTACAAGACCTGTATCCGCGCGGTGCAGAGCGGCAATTTCGGCTGGAACTGGCAGACCGACCTCGGCGCGAACTTCGTAGGCTCCTACAGCTTCTACACGCTGGGAAGCCCGTTCTTCTGGTTCGCGGCGCTGTTCCCGGTGGAGATATCGCAGTACCTCATGGCGCCGCTGCTGGCGCTTAAAATCGCGCTGTCATCGCTTTTTGCGTTCATCTATATCCGCAGGTTCGTGACCAAGCCGCAGAACGCGCTTATCGGCGGGCTGCTGTACGCGTTCTCCGGATTCTCGATGTACAACATCTTCTTCAACCACTTCCATGAAGCGATAGTGTTCTTCCCGCTGCTGCTTATCGGACTGGAGGAATCGGTGGTGAACAAACGGCGGGGCGCTCTGGCTGCCGCCGTAGCGATAAACGCGTTCGTCAACTACTTCTTCTTCATCGGTGAGTGCGTGTTCCTTGTGCTGTATTTTGTGGCAAGGATTCTCGGCGACAGGCGGTTCAGGATAGGGGTGCGGGACTTCTTCTGCCTTGCGTTCGAGTCGGTTTGCGGTGTGCTTATCGCCGGGGCGCTGTTCGTGCCGTCAATATTTCAGGTGCTGGACGTTCCGCGTTCTACCTCCATATTATCCGGCTGGAATTTCCTGTTTTATAACAAAGTCCAGCGGTACGGGCTTATTCTGGAGGGAATGTTCTTCCCGGGAGAAGTCCCGGCGCGGACGGCAATGTTCACCGAAGCGGACGCCAAGTGGAGCAGCGTTGCGCTATACCTGCCGCTGTTCTCGCTGTCCGGAGTTATCGCGCTGATAAAGGGCGCAGGCTCTGAAGCTTCCCGCCGCATGAAGTGGGTGAGGATACTTCTGCCCGCCTGCTTTATTATAGCGATGGTGCCGGGGCTGAACTCCGCGTTCGTGCTGTTCAATTACAGCTTCTACACCCGCTGGTTCTATATGCCGGAGCTGCTTTGTGCGCTGGCGACAGTCTATGTGCTGGAGCACGAGGAGTTCGACCTGAAATTCGGCGCGAAGTTCTGCGCAGTTGCAGCGGTGCTGATGGCGCTGCTGGTAATGCTGTTCCCCACCATAAAGGCAGAGGAAACGGTGCAGGACGGCAGGGAGGAATACCTGCTGCCGAACCTGCTCAACACCATGTCGCCGACGGTGCTTATAAACATCGGTCTGGCGCTTGCGATGATGGTGGTGCTGTTCCTTGTCATACGTCAGCGGAAGAAACTCGCCGCAGCGGATTTCAGCAGGCGGGTGACTGCGGTGACGGTTGCATGCAGTATGGCGCTGGGGTACTATTATGTGGCATACGGCAGGATATTAGGACCGTATATCGGCTCATATAAGAAGAGCGTTTCCGCGCAGATACACATTGACGACCCGGAGTTCTACCGCATGGAAGAGCTAAGCAATATGAACAACATCAACATGCTGTGGAACACCAGTTCCTTAAAAAGCTTCACCAGCATTATCCCCAACTCCACCTTTGAGTTGTACGACCTGCTTGGCATCGACCGCACGGTGAATTCCGCGCCCAAAACCGAGTATTACGCGCTGCGCTCGCTGACCCACGTCAAGTACCTCGTTGCTGCACAGAACTATGACGAGGAAAAGCGTGACGAGGCGCTGAAAGAACTTCGCAGCTTCCGCTATCTGGAAACGCAGGACGGCTATGACATCTACGAAAACACCGCCGTGCTGCCGATGGGCTTCGCCTATGACGGCTATATCCTCGACACGGACGTCACCGGCAGCCACGTTGACAATCTCATGGCGGGGAGCGTTATCCTCACCGCTGAACAGGCTGAAAAGTACGGCGATATCCTCACCCAGAACAGCGTCCGCACTCTCGCCGGGGACGCTCTCTATGAGCAGTTCCTGACCGACGTGGAGGACAGAAACAGCATGGCTGCAAAGCAGTTCAGCGTGAACAGCAGCGGCTTCACTGCGGTGACCGACTTCGACCGGGAGCGGTTCGTTGTGTTCAGCGTCCCGTTCGACAACGGCTGGAGCGGCAGCGTTTCGGTGAAAGGCGGCGAGTACCAGCCGCTGGAGCTGGAAAAGGTGAACGGCGGCTTTATCGGCGTGAGGCTCCCGGCGGGGGTATGCGAGCTGAAATTCACCTACAAGACGCCCGGCGGCACTCTTGGAGTAGTCTGCACGGGTGCAGGCGTAGTGCTGTTCGGCGGGTATATCCTGCTGTGTTATGTCGTGCTTCGCCGCAAGCCGCGCAGATACGCGCACCTCTATCAGGCTGACCAGGTGGAGGGCGTAAAGGCGCACAAGTCGTACATCAGTCAGCTGTCAAATCAGATATACGAGTCACCGGAAAAGGGCGCGGTCCAGCTGCACAGCGACAGCGAGGGTCTGTCATTCCCGGAGATAGAGGAGAGCTTCATGGACAGGGAGCGGTATGATTTCAGCAGCCGCAAGCCCAAGCCACGGACTTCCCACATCACCGAGGACGACGAGGCATTCAACGTATTAAAAGAGTTGGACGAACAGCGCCGCAACAAGGACGAGATAGAGTAAGGAGTCAGGATATGGCACATTTAGAGGAAAAAACAGTATCCAGCGAGCAGAAATTCGACGGCAGGATAGTGAAGCTTTACGTTGACAAGGCGGAACTGGAAAACGGCAAGGTAGTCACCCGGGAGGTCATCAGACACCCGGGAGGGGTGTGCGTACTTCCGCTCACCGAGAAGAACGAGGTGATGTTCGTGCGGCAGTTCCGCTATCCGCACCAGACTGTGCTGCTGGAGATACCGGCGGGCAAGCTGGAGTACGGCGAGAACCACCACGAGTGCGGTCTGCGGGAGCTTAAAGAGGAAACCGGCTGCACCTGCGACGATTACATCTACCTCGGCAGCCTTATCCCGACCCCGGCTTACTGCGGCGAGGTAATTCACATGTACCTTGCGAGAGGGCTTCACGCGGGCGAACAGAAGCTGGACGAGGGGGAGTTCCTCGAGGTAGAAAAAATACCGCTTGACGAAGCGGTGGCGATGGTAATGCGCAATGAGATTCAGGACAGCAAGACCCAGATAGCGCTGCTGAAAACAAAGCTGCTGCTGGAAAGAACAAATTAATTCGGAACAAAGGGGGGGATTAAGAATTCGGAATGCGGAATGCGGAATTCGGAATTGTCGGTGTCCGCTGTCGCGGACGGATTAAAATGCCAGTAAGCCGAAAAGCACGATGAAAATATTGTTCTGTGACCTATAACAGTATCACGAATTGAGCTGCCAGCTTTAAAATAACCGCCGCAGGCGGCACCATAATTCCGCATTCCGAATTCCGAATTACAATTAAGTTCCGAATATTACTGAACGAATTTGTTGTACGCTTCCAGTATCTGCTCCTCTATCTTCTCACGGACGTTCGCGGAGATAGGGTGGATTATGTCCCGGAACACCCCGGATTCCTCCCGGCGGCTGGGCATGGCGACGAACATTCGCTCGTCCCCCTGAACCAGCTTGATGTCGTGTATCGCAATGGCATTGTCGATGGTGATGGACACCACCGCGCGCAGTCTGCCCTCCTGCATGGTCTTTCTGATTTTGATGTCACTGATTTCCATAGTTACCTCCGGTGTTTGATGTAAAGGTTATGCTGGTAGTGTGGGAATTTTTGCGGGAAATATACATAAGATATTGCAGACAATAATTTAACTGGAAAGAAAGGTCTTTATCGTGGATAATTTTCTGACAGGCAAAAAGCACATTCATTTTATAGGAATAGGCGGCTCGGGAATGTACCCGCTGGCGCAGATACTCCATTCCCAGGGGTACTACCTCACCGGCTCTGACAACAACGAAACCGCCACCCTTGACGCGGTGCGGAAGATGGGCATTCCCGTGTATTTCGGGCAGAGGGCGGAGAATATCGAGGGGGCTGACCTCATCGTGCATACCGCCGCGATTATGCCGGATAACCCCGAGCTTATCGCCGCAAAGAACAGCGGTGTGCTGACTATCGAGCGCAGCGAGTTGCTGGGGCTTGTCACCAGCTGGTACAGCAAGGCGTTCTGCGTGAGCGGCACCCACGGCAAGACTACCACCACCTCCATGCTGACGCATATCCTGCTGGCGGCGGGGATAGACCTCTCCGCAGTCATCGGCGGCAAGCTGAAAGCAATAGGCGGCAGCGGCAGGGCGGGCAGCAGCGAGTACATGGTGTGCGAGGCGTGCGAGTTCGTTGACACATTCCTGAAACTGTTCCCGAACATCTCCATCGTGCTGAACATCGACCGCGACCACATGGACTACTTCAAGACCATGGAGAACCTGAAGCACAGCTTCTCGGAGTTCTGCAAAAAGACCACGGATATCATCATCGCGAACGGCTCCGACCCGAACACCATGGAAGCCGTAAGAAACAGCGGTACGGCGGCGCGGGTAGTCACCTTCGGCAAGACCGCCGACTGCGACTTCTACCCCGAAAACATACGGCATATCGCGGATTTCCTCACCGAATTTGACCTCATGCACAAGGGCGAGCTGCTGACACATATCGCGGTACACGTCCCGGGGCTGCACAACGTCTACAACGCTGTTGCGGCATGTGCGGCGGCTTATTCGGCGGGTATCCCGGAGGAAGCGCTGGCGCAGGGGCTGGATAAGTTCGGCGGCGCAATGCGGCGGTTCGAGCGGCTGGCGGAGGTCGGCGGGGTGACTGTGGTGGACGATTACGCACACCACCCGGCGGAGATAGCGGCGACCCTCAAAACCGCAAAGGAAATGAGCTTTAAGAGGGTGTGGGCGGTGCACCAGCCGTTCACCTATTCAAGGACGGCAATGCTGCTTGCCGAGTTCGTTGACGCGCTCTCCATCGCGGACAGGGTGGTGCTCACCGAAATAATGGGCAGCCGGGAGAAGAACACCTACAACATCTACTCAAAGGACTTAGCCGCGAAGATAGACGGCTGCGTGTGGTACACCGGCATGGAGGAGGTCGCGCAGTACACTGCGGCGAACGTACAGCCCGGGGACTTGGTAATTACGCTGGGCTGCGGCGATATTTATAAGGCAGCGGACAGGATAATTGAGATATTAAAGGAAAAGAACTGATGTTTGAACTGAAAAAAACCGAGGGGCTTGCACGGCGGGGTACTTTCACGACACCCCACGGCGCGATAGAAACACCGTTTTTCATGAACGTAGGTACTGCCGCAGCGATAAAGGGCGGCATATCCTCAGTTGACCTCAAGGGGCTGAAAACGCAGGTGGAGCTTTGCAATACCTACCACCTGCACCTGCGCCCCGGGGACGACGTTATCTACAAAATGGGCGGACTTCACAAGTTCATGAACTGGGACAAGCCTATCCTCACCGACAGCGGCGGGTTTCAGGTGTTCTCGCTGGCGAAGCTGCGGAAGATAAAGGAGGAGGGGGTGTACTTCGCCAGCCATATCGACGGGCGGCGGCTGTTTATCGGACCAGAAGAGAGCATGCAGATACAGTCCCACCTTGCCTCCACCATTGCGATGGCGTTCGATGAGTGCGTTGAGAACCCCGCGCCGAGGGAGTACGTCCAGCGTTCGGTGGAGCGCACCACGAGATGGCTTCAGCGCTGCAAGGACGAAATGGCGCGGCTGAACTCCCTGCCGGAAACGATAAACAGGCAGCAAATGCTGTTCGCGATAAATCAGGGCGGGACGTATGACGATATCCGCATTGAGCACATGAAAACCATTGCCACGATGGACTTGGACGGCTACGCGGTGGGCGGTCTTGCGGTGGGAGAGCCTACCGAGGACATGTACCACATTCTGGATATGGTCGTACCCTATGCGCCGGTGGACAAGCCCCGCTACCTCATGGGTGTGGGAACTCCCTCCAACATAATTGAAGCGGTGTACCGCGGCATAGACATGTTCGACTGCGTAATGCCCAGCCGTAACGCACGACACGCAACGATATTCACATGGGACGGCATAATGCACGCCACCAACAAGTGCTACGAGCTGGACGAGCAGCCCCTCGACCCGAAGTGCGACTGCCCCACCTGCCGCAATTTCAGCCGTGCGTATATCCGGCATCTGTTCAAGGCGGGGGAGCAGCTTGGCGGACGGCTTGCGGTGCAGCACAACCTGTACTTCTACAATACGCTGATGGAGCGTATCCGTGAAGCGCTGGACGAGGGCAGGTTCGAGGAGTTCCGCAATGAGTATTCGGTGAAGCTTGCCACGCTGGTTGACAAGGCATAATGCGAAAGGAGCGGTTATGAAGCTGATAAGCATAGGCTTCGGCAACTCGGTGAACGCCGACCGGATAGTCGCGGTGGTAAGCCCGGAAGCAGCCCCGGTCAAGCGCATAGTGCAGCTTGCCAAGGACAATGGCACGGCGATAGACGCGACCTGCGGACGGCGCACACGTTCGGTGATAATCTGCGACAGCGGGCATGTGGTGATGTCCGCGCAGACCCCGGAAACCATTTCCGGCAAGACCGGGGATAAGCCTTCGGAGCAGGAAGAAATTTCAACAGGAGAGAATTGATATGAGCAAGGGATTACTTTTCGTGGTATCCGCCCCCGCAGGCTGCGGCAAGGACACCATTCTGGAACAATTGTTCAAGGTCACGGAAAATGTCGGATATTCGGTGTCCGCGACCTCCCGCGCGCCCAGAGAGGGTGAAATAGACGGTGTGCATTACCATTTCAGAAGCCGTGAGCAGTTCGAGCAGATGATAAAGGACGAGGCTGTGCTGGAATACACCGAGTACTGCGGCAACTACTACGGCACGCCCCGCAAGGCTGTGGAGGACATGCTGAACGAGGGCAAGGACGTTATCCTCAAAATCGAGGTCGAGGGCGCAATGAACATCAAGCGCCTGTTCCCAGAATGCTGTCTGGTGTTCATACTGCCGCCCTCAATGCAGGAGCTGGAGCGCAGACTGCGCAAGCGCGGCACTGAAACCGAGGAAAAGATAATCGAGCGCACCGCGCAGGCGCGTGAGGAGTTGAAATTCGCCGAGAACTACGACTACCTCATCGTGAACGGCGAGCTTTCCGTTGCGGTTGACGACCTCAAAGCGGTCATCACCGCCGAGAAGCTGCGCAAGAGCCGCTGCGAAAGCAAGCTGGCGGCGCTCCGTGCCGAATGACCGAAGCGGTTCAGGCGGCTGTCGAGGGTACTGCGTACAGCTTTGATTCGTTGTTTACATACCTCGTCCCGGAGGAACTATGCGGTAAGCTGACTGCGGGAATGCGGGTAGTCGTGCCGTTCGGGCGGGGGAACAAGAGCCGCGTTGCATTAGTTTTCGCGGTAGAGCCTGCCCCGGCTGACAGGGCAAAGCTGAAATATGTAAGCGCAGCGGTGGACAGCGAGCCGGTTATTTCCCCGGAAATGCTGAACCTCTGCAAATGGCTGCGGGACAACACCTTCTGCACCTATTATGACGCGTTCAGGACGATACTGCCGCCGGGTCTTAGCTACACGCTCCAGACCCGGTACGAGCCGGTGAACGGCTTTTCAGGGGAACTGGACATCATCGAGCGCGACCTGTTCGACCGCATAACGGCGCTGCGGGAGCGCTACTCACCCCAGACCGGGGACAAGCCGCTGCTGAAAGCCCTCGCCGAAAAGGGCGCGATTCGCGAATCCGAGCTGCTGAAGCGCCGCGTCGGTGACGAAACCACCCTCATGGTGCGGCTGTCGGAGCAGGCTCAGACCGGGGAGCTGCCGAAGCTCACCCCGAAGCAGCGGCAGGTGCTGGAATTCCTGTCGGAGAACTCGGCGGCTTCTGTCCACGAGGTATGCTATGCGCTGAACATCACCTCTGCGGTGGTGAAGCGGCTGGTGGAAAAGGGGCTGCTGGAGGAGTATGAGTATCAGGTGTTCCGGCTGGAAAAGGGCGAGGAACGCATCGAAAGCCCGGAAACCATTGTGTTCTCCCCGAAGCAGCAGCAGGTCTACGACGGGCTGCTGAAGCTCATGAACGAGGACGAGCCGAAGTGCGCCCTGCTGCGGGGCATTACCGGCAGCGGCAAGACCTCGGTGTTCATACGGCTCATCGACCAGGCGGTGAAGCAGGGTAAGTCCGCGATAATGCTTGTGCCGGAGATATCCCTCACCCCGCAGATGGTGGGGAAGTTCCGGCGGCTGTTCGGGGACGAGGTGGCGATACTCCACAGCAGCCTGTCGCTGGGTGAGCGTTCGGACGAATACACCCGCATAAAAACCGGGCGGGCGCATATCGTAATAGGGACGAGAAGCGCGGTGTTCGCTCCGGTCAGCAACCTCGGCATAATCGTCATTGACGAGGAGGGGGAGGGGACGTACAAGTCCGAGAGCGCCCCCCGCTACCATGCCCGGGACGTAGCGAAGCAGCGCTGCTTCCACCACGGAGCGTTCCTGCTGCTTGCCTCCGCGACCCCGGCGCTGGAAAGCTATTATTACGCAAAGACCGGGCGGTATTCGCTGTTTGAGTTGGACGAGCGCTACAACAACGCGGTGCTGCCGGAGGTATATATCGTCGATATGCGTGTTGAAGCGCAGAACGGCAATCATTCCGCATTCAGCATGCCGCTTATTGACGAAATTCGCACAAACCTTGACCGGGGTGAGCAGTCGATATTGCTGCTGAACCGTCGGGGCTACCACACCAGCGTGAGGTGTTCCAGCTGCGGCAAGGCGGCGGAGTGTCCCAACTGCGCGCTGCCGCTGACCTACCACAAGGCGAACGGCGCGGTGATGTGCCACTACTGCGGCTACACCCGACCTCTGTCGGCGGTATGTCCGGCATGCGGCAGCAGGCTAATTGCAATGAAAGGGACGGGAACCCAGCGTATCGAGGACGAGATAGCCGGGCTGTTCCCTACGGCGCGGATACTGCGCATGGACGCAGACACCACCGCCGCAAAGAACGCGTTTGAGAGCAAGTTCAAGGCGTTCGCGGAGGGTGAGTACGACATCATAGTCGGTACGCAGATGATAGCCAAGGGGCTGGATTTCCCCAACGTCACCCTAGTGGGTGTGCTGAAAACCGACAACAGCCTGTACGCCGGGGACTTCCGCGCCTATGAGCGGACATTCTCGCTGATAACGCAGGTGGTAGGTCGCGGCGGGCGCGGCGGCAAGCGGGGCAGGGCGCTGATACAGACCTTCACCCCCGACCATTATGTGCTGAACCTCGCCGCCAACCAGAACTACCCGGACTTCTACCAAGAGGAGATAGAACTGCGGGAGGCAATGCTGTACCCGCCGTTCTGCGATATCGTGGTGGTGGGCTTCACGGCGCTTGACGACAAGGAGTGCAACGTTGCGGCGCTGAGATTCCGCGACATGCTGGAGCGCCGTCATGCCGCTGAATGCCCGGATATCCCGCTCAGGATACTGGGTCCCGCGCGGAACGTGATAGGAAAGGTGAACGGGCGCTGGCGCTGGCGGCTGATACTGAAATGCGTGAATTCCAGCAGGCTAAGGCGACTGGTGGAACTTACATTAAAGGAAGCCGGGACGGACAAAGCATTCGGGAATGTGACATTTTTCGCCGACATGAACGGCAATCCATAGCGTTTTACAGAGCAAGAAAGGAAATATGACATGGCATTAAGGCAGATAGTGAAATTCGGGGAGGATATCCTTAGAAAGAAAAGCAGACCGGTGACCAACTTCGACGAGCGGCTGTGGACGCTTCTGGACGACATGAAGGAAACCATGGCGGAGCAGCAGGGCGCGGGTCTGGCGGCAGTGCAGGTGGGAGTTCTGCGCCGGGTGGTGGTCATTGACGTCCGGGACAAGAACGGAGTTATCGAACTGATAAACCCGGAGATAGTTTCCGCCGAGGGTACGCAGTGCGGCGGCGAGGGCTGCCTTTCCGCGCCTAACGTGTGGGAGGAGGTCGAGCGCCCGAACGTTGTCACAGTAAAGGCGCAGGACAGGTACGGAAAGGAGTTCACCCTGACCGGGAGCGCACTTCTGGCGCGGGCTTTCTGCCATGAGTTAGACCACCTGGACGGTATACTGTTCATCGACCATGTGAAGAACACCGGGGGTATAAAGTAAATGGCTGTACTGGAAATACTGGAATTCGGGAACGATATACTGCGGCAGAGAAGCGTGGAAGTTACCAGCTTTGACGAGGAACTCTGGGCGCTGCTTGACGACATGGCGGAAACCATGTACGAAACCGGCGGAGTAGGACTTGCCGCGCCGCAGGTGGGTGTTCTTCAGCGCATTGTGGTCATTGACGTTGACGACGACCACGGACTGCTGGAGCTGATAAATCCGGTCATCACCGCGATAAAGGGCAAGCAGCGCGGGCTTGAGGGCTGTCTTTCATACCCCGGGAAGAACGGCTATGTGGAGCGCCCCGCAAAGGTGCGGATAAAGGCGCAGAACCGCTATGGGAAGTGGAAGAACTATGTCGGTACGGAGCTGCTGGCGCGTGCGTTCTGCCATGAAACCGACCACCTGAACGGCATTCTGTTCGCGGATAAGGTTGACGAGTGGGAGAACCCCGAGGACGAATACAAGGGCTGACCCGAAAGGATTGTGATATTATGAAGATAGTGTTTATGGGAACACCGGTGTTTTCGCTGTCCTGCCTTGAAGCGCTGATAGCTGCCGGGCATGAGGTCGCGGCGGTATTCACCCAGCCGGACAAGCCGAAGAACCGCGGCAAGCAGATACAGATGACCCCGGTCAAGGAGTGCGCGCTGAAGTACGATATCCCGGTGTACCAGCCGCTTTCCCTGCGCAAAGGCGAGGACGCGGAGCAGTCCATGCAGACGCTGCGGGATATTGCCCCGGAGTGTATCGTGGTGGTGGCATACGGTCAGATACTGCCGAAGGAGGTGCTGGAGCTTCCGAAGTACGGCTGCGTGAACGTCCACGCGTCGCTGCTGCCGATGTACCGCGGCGCTGCGCCGATACAGCGGTGCATTGAGGCGGGGGAGAAGAGGTCGGGAGTTACCACCATGTACATGGCGGAGGGTCTTGACACCGGCGACATGATACTGACGGACGAGCTGGATATCCCCGAGGACATGACCGGCTCTGGGCTTCACGACAGGCTGGCGGAGATGGGCGGCAGGCTTATCGTCCGCACGCTGGAGGAGATAGCAAACGGCACTGCGCCGCGTATCCCGCAGCAGGGCGAGACCTGCTATGCCGCGCGGATACTGAAAGAAGAACTGCTTCTGGACTTCACCAAGCCTGCGGTGCAGGTGCGGGACTTCATCAGAGCCATGTCAGCTTCACCCTGCGCCTACACAATGCTTGAGGGCAAGCGGTTGAAAGTGTACGGCGCGGTACTTGCACAGGACGGCAAAGGTCAGCCCGGCGAGATAATCGACCCGGACAGCTTCACCGTGGCTTGCGGCGAGGGCGCGGTGAGGTTCACCGAGGTACAGCCGGAGGGCGGCAAGCGCATGGATGTGCAGGCGTACCTGCGGGGCAAAAAGCCCGAAAAGGGAACAAAGCTCGGGTAATTCCAGCCTGAACGCATATAATAACCGTGTTTCATTCAGCTTTTCAGCAGGAGGGGAATTATGGTAGAAGCATTGATAGCCACTGCGGGAGCAGCCCACCGGGCGAACTTTCTCGATATTAATTACACAACTGCGTATTTTCTGTGCATTGCCGCGTTCATTTTTGCGGCAATATGCCAGGTGAAGGTCAAAACGACGTTCAGCAAGTATAACAGGATAAGAAGCCGCCGTGCCGTCACCGCCGCCGAAGCCGCGCGGCGCATTCTGGACAGCAACGGGCTTTACGATGTGCAGATAGCACGCATTTCCGGCAGCCTCACTGACAACTACAATCCCCGCACGAACGTGGTTTCGCTGTCCGACAGCGTGTACGACAGCACCTCGCTGGCAGCTATCGGGGTTGCGGCGCACGAGTGCGGTCATGCCTGCCAGCACGCGCAGGGGTATGTGCCGATAAAGATACGTTCGGCGGTGTTCCCGCTGGCGCAGATAGGCTCGTCGTTCTATTTCATCATCTTCATTCTGGGCTTGATTTTCAGTTTTGAGCCGCTGGTGGACGCAGGAATAATCCTGTTCGCGTTTGTGGTAGTATTCCAGCTGGTCACTCTCCCGGTGGAGTTCAACGCCAGCCGCCGCGCTATGCGGACTATCGAGGGTCAGGGGCTGCTGGAGCGTGACGAACTTTACGGCGCGAGAAGAACTCTCACCGCCGCAGCGATGACCTATGTTGCGAGCCTTACTGTGTCGTTTACGCAGCTGCTGCGTTTGCTCTCGTACAGAAACAGAAGATAAATCGGAATTTAGCGTAGGATTTTGCACAATGTAAATCTCTAAATAATACGTGCACGAAATTGAAAATTCGGAATGCGGAATTCGGAATTGTCGGTGTCCGCTGGCGCGGACGGATTTAAAATGCCTGCTAGCCGAAGTGTGCAATTGTTTTATTTTCATGTGATCTGTAATAATATCACATATTAAGTCGCCTGCATTTTAAATTACCGCCGAAGGCGGCACCATAATTCCGAATTCCGAATTAGTAATTAAGAACAACATTTTAATTATGCGATTAACGTATATATTACGATTTACATTTAAAATAAGGAGTGAAAACAATGCCCTCCCCCCGCCTTACCGCAGTAAAAATGCTGCTTAAAATGGACAGCAGCGAAGCCTACTCAAACCTGCTGCTGGACGCGGCATTCAACGAGTCCGACTTGTCCGAGCGGGACAAGGCGTTCGCGGCGGCGCTGTTCTACGGCGTTCTGGAGCGCCGGCTCACGCTGGACTACGTCATTGAAAAGAACTCGAAAATACCGTTCAGCAAGCTCGACCCGGCGGCGGTGGCGGTGCTTCGTACCGGGCTTTATCAGCTTCTGTATATGCCCTCGGTTCCGGAAAGCGCCGCAGTCAACGAGAGCGTTAAGCTGTGCAAGCAGCTGAAATGCTTCTCGGCGCAGGGCTTCGTGAACGGTATGCTCCGCAGCTTTATCCGCTCCGGCAAGAAGATAAGCTACCTCGGAATGTCCCCGGAAAAGCGGCTGTCGGTGGAGTACTCCTGCCCGGAGTGGCTCACCGAAAAGTTGCTGGGCGAGTATGGCACTGACTTCACGGTCAAGGCGCTGAAAGCGTCCGTTGGTAAGCCCCCGGTGTACGCAAGGGTGAACACCATTAAAACCACCACCGACAAGCTGATGACGGAGCTGTCCAAAAGCAAAATTCCCGCTTTGGCGTACCCCGGGCTGGAGAACTGCATAAAGCTGGAAAAATCCGGCGATATAGAGAAATGCCCGCCCTTCAGGCAGGGTCTGTTCCATGTGCAGGACATATCCTCGCAGCTTTGCTGCCTGACCCTCCGCCCGGTGGTGAACGAAACCGTGCTGGACGTCTGCGCAGCCCCCGGCGGCAAGAGTTTCACGTTGGCGGAGCTTATGGGCAACAACGGGCGGCTTTACAGCATGGATTTACATGATATGCGTGTCGGACTTATCGAGGACGGCGCTGCAAGACTGGGCATAAAGATAATCAGGGCGCTGCAAAACGACGCTTCAAAGCGAAATCCGGAGCTTCCGCAGGCGGACAGAGTGCTGTGCGACGTTCCCTGCTCCGGGCTGGGGGTAATTCGCCGAAAGCCGGAGATAAAGTACAAAGACCCGAAGGAGTTCGACGGGCTGCCGGAGATACAGTATCAGATACTGGAAACCTCGGCGGGGTACGTGAAGCCCGGCGGCACGCTGGTGTACTCCACCTGCACGCTGTCGAGGGCGGAGAATAACGAGGTCGCAGAGCGGTTCGCGGCGGCTCACCCGGAGTTCGCGCCGATAGTACAGCCCGTGCCTGTCCCGGCGGCGGAGGGAGACTCCATGCGCACCTACTGCCCGGACGAGAACGGCGGGGACGGGTTCTTCACCGCGTCATTCAGACGAGTAAAATAAAAGCGAGGTCAGAAATTGGACGAGTTACAGAAAATAGACATTCTCTCCCTTGACCGGGAAGAACTCACCGCGGAGATAACCGCAATGGGCGAAAAGGCGTTCCGCGCAAAGCAGATATATGACTGGCTTCATGTAAAAAAAGTCACGGACTTTTCTCAAATGAGCAATATTTCTGCACAATTCCGCGAGGAACTTTCAGGAAAGTTTTGTCTGAAACGCCTAAATATCAAGAAAAAGCTTGTTTCAGAGATAGACAATACGGTAAAATATCTCTATGGGCTTCCTGACGGGGAAGCGGTGGAAACGGTACTTATGCAGTACAAGCACGGCAACAGCCTGTGCATTTCCACACAGGTCGGCTGCCGCATGGGCTGCCGGTTCTGCGCGAGTACGATAGCGGGCTTCGTGCGGCATCTGCTGCCGAGCGAAATGCTTCTGCAGGTGTACGAGACCGAGCGGGACAGCGGGCGGCATGTGGACAGCATAGTGCTTATGGGTATCGGCGAGCCGCTGGATAATTATGACAACGTGATGAAGTTCCTGTCGCTTATGAACAGCGAGGGCGATGGTATGAGCCTGCGGCATATCTCTCTTTCCACCTGCGGCGTGGTGAACAGGATATACGACCTTGCGGAGCTGAAAACCGGGCTTACGCTTTCGATATCGCTCCATGCAGCGACAGACGAGCGCCGCAGCGAGATAATGCCGATAAACAGGAAATTCCACCTTGACGAGCTGATGAAGGCGTGCCGATACTACTTCGACAAGACCGGCAGACGTATCAGCTTCGAGTACTCGCTTATCGAGGGTGTAAACGACACAGAGCAGTCGGCGCAGGAGCTTATAAACCTGCTCGGCGGCTTCAACTGCCACGTCAACCTCATACCGATAAACGAGATACGCGAGCGTGACTTCCGCAAGAGCCGTTCGGTGGAGCGGTTCAGGAAGCGGCTTTGTGACGCGGGTCTTAACGCAACGGTTAGGCGCACCCTCGGAGCAGACATAAACGCGGCATGCGGACAGCTCCGCCGCGACGGCGGCATGAAGTCACCGGAAACCCAGAAGATAACAGGCGGTGAAGTATGAAAGTATTCAGCGAAACAGATATAGGGCTTCTTCGTGATGAGAACCAGGACTGCGTGTGGAGCGGAAAACTCCCGGGCGGCGGCTGCGCGGCGGTACTGTGCGACGGAATGGGCGGCGAGGCTCACGGCGGGCTTGCCAGCAGACTGGCGGTGGAGGTCATCTCAAAGCGTATCATCGAGACCTTCTCCGAGATGATGAACCGCAATTCCGTGCGCAATCTGCTGATAACCTCGGTTTCCGCAGCGAACAGCGCAGTGGTGCAGGAGGCGCGCCGGGAACCCGGTATAGTCATGGGGACTACCTGCGTTGCGGCAATACTGTCCGGCAACCGTGCCTTTATCGTGAATGTCGGCGACAGCCGCGGCTACCGGCTTTTCACCAGCGAGGACAGCGAGTGCATTCAGCAGGTGACCAAGGACCATTCCCATGTACAGGACCTTATCGACAAGGGCGAACTGACCGAGGAGCAGGCGAGGGTACACCCCGACCGCAACAAGATAACCCGCGCGATAGGCGCTGAAAGCATGGTCACCCCCGACTACTTCGAGATAGAGCTTAAAGCCGGGGATATGCTGCTGCTGTGCTCTGACGGGCTTTCTTCCTACGTTGACGACATGGATATCCTGGACGTCTGCTTTGAAGAGCCTGCGGAGAGGATATGCAGCAGCCTTATCGACTGCGCGAACGGCGCCGGCGGTCACGACAACATTTCCGTGGCGCTTCTGGCGGTGGAATGATTACAGTTTGATTACAATTTATGCTAGATGGTTGACATCTGCCGCATAAATATGGTATTATATTAACTGGCGGGGACTATATTTCCCGCGTAGTATGATAATAATTGCTGCCTCGCTGCTTCCATACGGCACGGGGTGTAACATATAATGTATGGAGAAATGGCGGAGCATTTATGGACAGTAACATCGGAAAGAAGCTCGACGGCAGATATGAGCTGCTGGAGCTTATCGGCGTGGGCGGAATGGCGGATATCTACAAAGCCCGCGATATCGTTGAGGACAGGATAGTTGCCGTAAAGATACTCAAAACAGAGTTCGCCGGCAGCGAGGAGTTCCTGCGGCGTTTCCGCAATGAATCCAAGGCGATAGCGCTGCTTTCCCACCCGAACATCGTCAAGATATATGACGTTGGCTTCACCGACAAGGTGCAGTTTATCGTAATGGAGTACGTGGACGGTATCACGCTGACCGACTACATCGAGCAGCAGGGCGTGCTGAAATGGCGTGACGCGGTACATTTCACGGTACAGATACTTAAAGCGCTCCAGCATGCGCACGACCGGGGAATAGTACACCGCGACATCAAGTCCAGCAACATAATGCTGCTTAGCGACGGCACGATAAAGGTCATGGATTTCGGCATTGCCCGCTTCAACCGGGAGAACAACAAAACGATGTCCGAAAAGACCATCGGTTCTGTGCATTACATCAGCCCGGAGCAGGCGCGCGGCGACATCACCGACGAGCGCAGCGACATATATTCCGTTGGCGTGGCGCTGTATGAAATGCTCACCGGCACAAAGCCGTTTGACGGCGACACGCCGGTGTCCATCGCGCTCATGCACATGCAGAGCACACCGAAGAAGCCCTCCGAGATAAACAGCACCATTGCCGAGGGGCTGGAGCAGATAGTGCTCCGCGCTATGCAGAAGGACCCGGCGCAGCGCTACCAGACCGCCGGCGAGATGATAAAGGACCTAGAGGAGTTCAAGAAGAACCCCGGTATCGTCTTTGAGTACAAGTATAACTCCACGGACGGCACGACAAAGTACTTCGACCGCCCCATTCCCGCAGCGGAACAGGAGCGCACCCGCCGCAAGCAGGCGGTGCAGATAGAGCCTGACGATGACGATGACGAGTACGAAGATGACGATGATGACGAATACGAGGAGCGCCGCTCGCCGCTGATACCTATTCTGTTCGCGGTGGGAACTGCGTTCGTTATCGCGACAGTGTTCCTTGTAATGACTCTCGTGTTCAAGAACCTGAACGTGACTACTGATGAGATCGGCTCCGTGGCAGGGCTTACCAGCGAGTCTACCGTCAGCGTGACCGAAAACAACGAGTTCCTCATGCCGAACCTTATCGGAATGACATGGGAGGAAGCAAAGGCTGAATACTCCAAGATAATGAACCTCGTGCCCACGCAGGAGTGGAGCGAGGTCACAAAGGACCAGATATTCGACCAGCAGTTCCCCGAGGGAAGAAAGGTCAAGATTGGCACCGAGGTGACCGTCAAGGTCAGCAAGGGCATACGCAAGGTGGAGATACAGGACCTCGAGAACCTTACCGCAACAGTTGCTATCAGCAAGCTGGAGAAGGACGGTTTCAAGGTAAAGAAGGTCTATGACGAGAACGACGATATCGCGAAGGATTACGTTATCCGCACCGAGCCTGCCGCGCATGAGCTTGCGGAGCAGGGAAGCACCGTTGCGCTGATAATAAGCTCCGGTCCCAGGGATACCGCGGTGTACGTTCCGAAGCTGGTCGGACTTCCGCTCGACGTAGCGCTTGAACGCGCCGAGGAATACAGCCTCAATCCCACCATTCAGTACGAGGACAGCGAGGAGATAGAGAAGGACGAGGTAATGGAGCAGAGCCTTGAACCCGGTTCTGTTCAGGAGCGCGGCACCGAGATAATCCTCAAGGTAAGCACCGGCGAGATATCCGAAAAGACCAAGAAGCTCACCTTCAGCATTCCGAAGAAGGCTACCGGCGAGTTCGAGTTCAGATACTTCGTTGACGGCGTTCTTGACGAGGAAGCGTCCGTGACCCTCGATGTGGGACTTGTTTCCAGCAAGACCCTTAGCTACACCGTTTCCGGCAAGCCCGGCGAAACAAAGAAAGTCACCGTTAAGGTCGAGTCCAAGGAAACCGGAAAGAGCGGCATTTATATGGATATCACCGTAAACTTCCCCGAGGACGGCAGCAAGCCTACCGCAGAGGACGAGGTGAACAGCGGCATATTCAACGAGCTGCTCAAGGCTGACGAAGCAGAGCCGACCATTGACACAGCCGAGCCGGAGATCCCGGTAGAAACTGTTGAGCAGCCTGAGCCGGAGCTGGAGCCTGAGCCTGCCCAGACAACAACAGCCCAGACAACAGCGACCCAGCCGATAGAGCCTGATCCGGGCATTTCGGTAGACTGATGATAGGGGGTAATGGTATTTCTGCTGAATATCATGATCGTGGGATCATAACTAAAGCAGTCGGGGGCGTCTATTATGTAGACGCCCTTTCGGGCTGTGAAAACGGCGGCAGGGGAGTGCCGGACGGGCGCACCTTCGCCTGCGCCGCAAGGGGTATCTTCCGGCAGAACGGGATAAGCCCCAGCGCTGGGGACTACGTTGTGGTGACCCGGCAGGAGAACGCCGAGCCGCTGGTGTCGGAGATACTGGAGCGGCGGAATTTTCTTGTGCGGCCGCCCCTCGCGAACCTTGACGGCATCGTGTTCGTGATCAGCTGCTGCGACCCTGCGCCGAACCGTTTTGTGCTGGACAAGCTGATCGCCATCGCTGACAGCAAGGGCATTGAGCCGATGATAGCGTTCACCAAGCCCGACCTGAAAAGCGCGGAGGAGCTTGCGGAGGTATACCGCTCGATAGGGATAACCGTTTGCATGGTGAACAACATGACCGGCGAGGGCGCAGAACATGTGCGCAGCTTCATAAATGGCAGGATAACTGCGTTCATCGGCAATTCCGGCGTGGGAAAGTCCAGCCTGATGAACGCATTGTTCCCGCAGCTTGCGCTGGAAACCGGGGTCATCAGCAAGAAGCTGGGCAGAGGCAAGCACACCACCCGTCAGGCGCAGCTTTACCGCTTGTCAGAACTGGACAGTTCCATGACCGGTTACGCTGCGGACACTCCGGGATTCTCGACGGTGGACACCGAGCGCTACTGCCGCATTCCCGCCGGGGAGCTGGACAACAGCTTCCGCGAGTTCGCGGAGTTCGCCGGGGAGTGCCAGTTCGCGGACTGCGCCCACGTCAAGGAAAAGGGGTGCGCCGTCCGTGCGGCGGTGGAGCGGGGAGATATCGCGAAGTCCCGCTATGAAAGCTACCTGCGCATGTACGAGGAAGCAAGCAGGATAAACGACTGGGAGTGACATGATGTCAAAGATTTGCTCGATAATATGCGGCTCACCGGAGGTGTTCCTGCCGGACAAGCCCGAGGGACTGGTGATATGCGCCGACAAGGGGCTTGACCACGCGCTTGCGGCGGGCATTACCCCGGATATCGCGGTGGGCGATTTCGACAGCGCCGGGTGCGTTCCACCGGAGGGGGTTCGGGTGCTCCGTGCCGAGCCGGAAAAGGACGACACCGACACGATACTCGCCTGCGATACCGCGATAGCAGAGGGCTGCGACGAGATAAGGCTGTACTGCGCGCTCGGCGGACGCACCGACCACACCTTCGCCAACATTCAGACGCTGGAGTACCTGCGTCGGCGCGGCGTAAACGGCATGATGATCAGCCGTCAGGAGCGCATATACCTCGTCCACGAACGCGAAATATCTATCCCGAAATTCGCAGGCTATGTATCGGTATTCTCGTTCGGTGAGACCTGCATGGTCAGCGAGTTCGGCATGAAATACGAGATAATCCGCTACCGTCTTGACAACGGCTACCCGCTTGGAGTGAGCAACGAGGTTTCCGAAGATGTCGGCAGAATAATTGTCCACGGCGGCACCGCCCTCATCATCGAACACAATGAATAAAAGCAAGGGTATACCATAGCGGTATGCCCTCTTTGCATACCTATCCACTAAACGGGCGGTTTTTATCGAATAGTTTCAAAAACCACTTGAACAAAACCCGATTTTGTGGTATACTATAATAGAATAAATATAATCGCAAATTTATACGCTCATGAAAGGGGAGTATTTATGGATAAGAGGTCTAACAAGCCGGTAGGTACGATAAAGGTTTCCGACAGCGTTATCGTTAAGATGGCGGAGCTTGCGGCGGCGGAGATAGACGGCGTGTACTGCCGCGGGCAGGCGCTTGTGCCCGCAAACACCAGAGCAAAGATGCTTGGCTCTGTACGGGCGAAGCTCAACGCAGACACCACCGAGATCCATGTGGATATCGTGGTGCTGGAGGGCTATAATGCGGTGAATGTCGCAGAAGAGGTGCAGAAGAGCATTAAATCCGCGATACAGAGCATGACGAATTTCACCGTGACAAAGGTTGACGTGAATGTCGCCGGAATAAAATTCAAGGAGAGCGCACAGTAAGTGCAGTGACATAATATGGAAGAGAAACTGACAAGACGAGAAGTCCGCGAGGGCGCGTTCATTATACTTTACCAGACACTTTTCGGGCAGACTCCGCAGGAGATAACCGAAGCGAATGTTGAAGCGTTCGGTCTGGCGCGAAACCACGAAACGGACACGATAGTGAACGGCGTGCAGTCACATGATGAGGAGCTGACCGCGTTGATCGCGAAGTACAGCACCACACGTTCGGTGGCGAGAATTTCCAAGGTGAACCTCATCATCATGAAGATAGCGCTGTATGAGATGAAGTACGACGATAAGGTGCCCGGGGCTGCGGCGATAAACGAAGCGGTGGAGCTGGGCAAGAAGTACGCGTACAAGCAGGACTGCGGCTTCATCAACGGCGTGCTGAATTCCTGCTTAGAGGAGATAGAGAATGACCGGGACTAACCCGCCGGTAGTCACCGTTTCGCAGGTGAACCGGGTGGTCGGAATGCTCATCAAGGGGGACAGGCGGCTTGCAAATGTCGCTGTCCGGGGCGAGATATCCAACTTTACCCGGCACTACAAGACCGGGCACCTCTACTTCACGCTGAAGGACGAGCAGACCCAGCTGAAAGCGGTGATGTTCGCCGGGAACGCTTCCCGGCTGAAATTCGACCCGGAGAACGGCGACAAGGTGATATGCTTCGGCGCGATAACCGTCTACGAGCCGGGCGGCGTGTACCAGATAAACTGCTATGACATGCAGCCGGACGGCGCAGGCGAGCAGGCTCTGGCACTGGAGGAGCTTAAAAAGCGGCTGGCGGCGCAGGGTATGTTCGACCAGAAACGTCCCCTCCCGGCAATGCCAAGGAAGGTCGCCGTCGTGACCTCAGCGGGCGCTGCGGCTCTCCAGGACGTCATCAACGTCATTTCCCGGCGCTGTCCGGTGGTTAAGCTGGTGGTCGTTCCGGCGCAGGTTCAGGGCGTTGGCGCTCCCGAGTCGATAGCGGCGGCGGTGCAGCGGGCGCAGGAGTCCGGTGCGGACGTGCTTATCTTCGGCAGGGGCGGCGGTTCGGCGGAGGACCTTAGCGCGTTCAACAGCGAGATAGTCGCCCGGGCGGTTTATTGCAGCAACATTCCCACCATTTCGGCGGTGGGACACCAGACGGACTTCACCATCGCGGATATGGTCGCGGACACCAGAGCGCCTACTCCCTCGGCGGCGGCGGAGCTTGCCGTGCCGGACATCAGCGTTATCCTGTCCGGGATAGAGGGCGCAATGTCCCGCATTCGCGGCGATATGCTGCGCAGGCTGAACGAGTGCGACCGTGCGCTCACCGCACGAATGGAGCTTATCACGGCGCTGTCCCCCACAAACCGGCTGAACACCGCAGAGCAGCGGCTGGACGAGCTGTCCAACCGTATACGCACCGCCATGCACTCCCGGCTTGACCGGGCGGAGCGCAGCGTTGTCGCGAGCGCAGAGGTGATTTCCGCGCTGAACCCGCTTGGCGTGCTGGCAAGAGGCTACTCCCTCACCAGCGGCGAAAAGGGAATAATCACCAGCGCGGCGCAGCTTTCACCCGGCGACCGCATAACGGTGAGGCTGGCGCAGGGCAGTGTCAATGCGCAGGTAACAGAAGTCATTCCTGACTAAAGAGGTATTATATGGATTTCGAGAAATCAATGAGCAGACTTGCGGAGATATCCGGGCTGATGAGCGGCGGGGAGCTATCTCTGGAGCAGTCGATGAAGCTGTACGCAGAAGCCGCAGAGCTTACGAAGCAGTGCAGAGAATACATTCAGAACGCAAGACTTCAGGTGGAGAAGCTTGAAGCCGCGGAGTAAAGGCAGGGTTTGAGTTGGAAAAGGAATCGGTAAAGGAGCGGCTGCTCGACTATGCAGAGATGACCGAGCGCGCCCTTGAATCCTACCTCCCGGAGCGGGAGTGCTTACAGAAGAACGTTATCCTCGCGGCGCGGCACAGCCTGACTGCGGGGGGGAAGCGGATACGTCCGGCGCTGGTCATGGAGTTTTGCCAGGTGTGCGGCGGCGAGCCTGAAACGGCTCTCCCGGTGGCATGCGCAATCGAGATGATGCACACATTTTCGCTGATACACGACGACCTGCCCTGCATGGACGACGACGACATGCGACGGGGCAAGCCGAGCTGCCACAAGGCGTTCGGTGAAGCAAACGCGCTGCTCGCCGGTGACGCGCTGGCAATACTTCCGGCGGAGATAATCGCTAAGGCGGGGCTGAAAGGCACGCTGTCCCAGAACGCGGCGCTGAAAATAATCTCGCTGCTGGGCGAGCAGGCGGGTATCTACGGCATGATAGGCGGTCAGGTGATCGACACCGAGAACGAGGGAAAGCAGCTCCCGGAGAACCTGCTGCTGGAGATGTACCGCATGAAAACCGGCGCTCTGCTGGAGTTCTGCTGCCGCGCGGGAGTTATCGCGGCGGGGGGCGGCGCTGATTTGCAGCTTGCTGCGGGGACTTACGCGAAAAAGCTGGGGCTGGCGTTCCAGATAATAGACGACATTCTGGACGTCACCGCAGACGAAAAGCTGCTCGGTAAGCCGGTGGGCAGCGACAGAGAGAGCGGCAAGTACACCTACGCTGCGCTGGTTGGTCTGGATAAGGCACGCGCCGAGGCTGCGCGGCTCACCGAAGAAGCGGCGGCGGCGCTGTCCGTGTTCCCGGACAGGGAGTTCCTGGAAGGGCTCACACGGCTTCTGCTGGAACGAAATTATTGACGCCCGGAGGGATTCTTGATATATGAACATATTTATGGCAAATCCGACTATATCGGTAGGTCTGATATCCTTTATTTCAGCGCAGATAATCAAGACCGTGCTGTACGCGGTAAAGGAAAAGACGTTCGACCCGGAGCGCATTACCGGCGCGGGCGGAATGCCGTCGTCGCACTCGGCGATGGTGGTTTCGGTGGCACTTTACCTGCTGCGTCTGCCGGAGGTGGGATACACCAGCCCGGTATTCGCTCTTGCGATAATGGTGCTGGGTATAGTTATCTATGACGCGCTGAGCGTCCGCTACAATGCCGGGCTTCACGGCAAGGAGCTTAACCGCCTGCGCAAGGTCATCGACGAGATGGACGACGAGTTATCCCGGCTCACCGGAGAGGACAGCGATGAAAAGTTGGACGAAATGGCAGACCAGAAGAAGTTCAAGGAATTCCTCGGACACAAGCCTATCGAAGTGCTTGCGGGCGCTCTGCTGGGTATAATCGTTGCGATGGCGTTCCCGCTACCGTGAAGCTTTACCGGGAGGATAACATGATTTTAGATGATGATATAGACCACGACAGGATATCCGGAATGACCCTGCCGGAGCTGAAAGAGCTATGCCGTGAGCTGCGGCGCTGTATTCTGAACACCGTCACCGAAAACGGGGGACACCTGTCCTCCAACCTCGGAACGGTGGAGCTGACGGCGGCGCTGCATTTTGTTTTTGACGTAAAGACCGACCGTATCCTGTGGGACGTAGGGCATCAGGCGTATGCCCACAAGCTGCTTACAGGGCGGTACTCCGGGTTTCGCACACTGCGCACCAGGGACGGTATCTCCGGTTTCACACGCCGGGGGGAGTCGCCCGCGGACGCGTTCATCTCGGGGCACAGCAGCACCTCTATCTCGGCGGCATTCGGCATTGCCTCGGCAATGCGGCTTCAGGGCAGGCAGGGCAGCGTTGCGGCGGTGATAGGCGACGGCGCACTGACCGGCGGCATGGCTTATGAGGGACTGAACAACGCCGGAAAAAGCCGCGCCCCGCTGGTGGTGATACTCAACGACAACGCGATGTCGATATCCAAAAGCACCGGCGCACTGGCGAGGTATCTGGCGCATATCCGCTCCACGAGGAAGTACTACTGCGCCAAGGAGCATGTGAAGTCTGTGCTGTCCGCAGTCCCGGTGGTAGGCGAGAAGCTGGAGCACACTATCCGCACCGCAAAAAACCTCATCAAGGACGCGATTTATGACAGCAGCAACATGTTCGAGAACTTCGGCTTCCAGTATATCGGCCCGGTGAACGGTCATAACCTTGAGGACCTGATAGAAGCGCTCAACCTCGCAAAGCTCATGCGCCGCCCCTGCGTGGTGCATGTATTCACCACCAAGGGAAAGGGCTGGAAGCCCGCCGAGGAGAACCCCGGAGAGTACCATGCAGTCCCGGCGAAGCATTCGGCGGCAGCGGCGGGTGAAACATTCACAGACGCGTTCGGGCGGGAATTGGAGCGGCTGGGCAAATCCGACAGCCGTATCTGCGGCATAACCGCCGCAATGAAGTACGCGACAGGCATGAACTACTTCAAGACCGCCTGCGGCGAGCGCTTCTTTGATGTCGGTATTGCGGAACAGCACGCGGTCACATTCGCTGCCGGACTTGCGGTGGAAGGAATGCTTCCGGTGTTCGCGGTGTATTCCACCTTTTTGCAGCGTGGCTACGACCAGATAATACACGACTGCGCAATTGAGAACACCCACGTTGTGTTCGCGATAGACCGGGCGGGCTTCACCGGAGAGGACGGCGAAACTCATCAGGGCATATTCGACGCGGCAATGCTGGCTTCAGTGCCCAACACCACGGTGTTCTCACCGGCAAGCTGCGAGGAGCTGCGGCTGTGCCTGTCCGAAGCGATTTACAACACCGACGGATTGGCTGCGGTGCGCTACGCAAAGGGCGCTGAGCCGTCTGTGGCAGTCCAGTCAACGACCGTGTTCGACTATTCCGGCAGGAGCGGAAAGACCCTCGCCATAAGCTACGGCAGGCTGTCCGCAGAGATGACCGCCGCCGCCCGTGAAGCGACCCAGAAAGGCGCTCCGGTGGACTGGCTAAGGCTGGTGAGGATATCCCCGATACCCGCTGCGGCGCTTGAAAAGGCGCTGGGCTACGAGCGGGTGGTGTTCTTTGAGGAGGGCATAGTACAGGGCGGTATCGCGGAGCGCTTCGGTGCGGCTCTGCTTGAACGCGGATTTTCCGGCAGCTTCGAGGTGGTCGGCGTGGACGGAGTTTTCGTCCCGGCAGGCAGGGTTTCCCAGCAGCTGGAGATGTTCGGGCTGGACAGGGCGGCTATGGCGAGAAAACTCACAGCCGGGAATTAGTGTGGTTTTTCGAGATAATTATATTTTTAAACTATTATGGAGGGTATGGAGGGTTACTATAACTTTTTTTATTATTTCTTTTTTGTTTTTTCATGTAAAAAGGTTTAGGAAACCCTCCATAAATACACAACTGTGTATATTTTGTATGATGACTTGATTTATATCGGAGGACAAAATTGCGTCTTGACATCTATCTGACAGAAAAATCCCTGTGCAAAAGCCGGACGGCGGCGCAGGCACTGATCAAGTCCGGGGGAGTTTCGGTGGACGGAAAGCCCTGCACCAAGCCCTCCGCCGAGGTTGACGACGCCCACCGTGTGGAGATAACCGGAGAGCAGCTGCGGTATGTCGGCAGGGGCGGGCTGAAGCTGGAGGCGGCGGTGGAGCACTTCTCCATCGACCTCGCCGGCGCGGAGTGTATCGACATCGGGGCGTCCACCGGCGGCTTCACCGACTGTATGTTACAGCACGGTGCGGCGAAGGTGTACGCGGTGGACGTAGGCACAGACCAGCTTGCGGACACCCTTCGCGCTGACCCCAGGGTGATATCGCTGGAGAAAACAGATATCCGTACCGCAGAACTGCCGCAGGCGGACTTTATCGGCACGGACGTGTCCTTCATTTCGCTGAAGCTGATACTGCCGCATATTCACCGGCTGCTGAAAAGCGGCGGCAGTGCGGTGGCGCTCATCAAACCGCAGTTTGAGGCGGGGAAGTCCGCACTGAACAAGAACGGCATAGTGCGGGACGAGCGTGTGCGGCTGAAGATACGTGACGAGATAGCGCAGTTCGCGGCGGACTGCGGATTTGAGGTGGCAGGCTGCGAGCAGTCCCCGATAACCGGCGGCGATGGTAATGTCGAGTATCTTATGTACATCAGGAAGTCGTGACCGGCAGGAGGTAATTATGGGCAACGGTGAAAAGGTGATCGTTTCATACAACCGCCGGGACGAGAATTCCGTTCGTCTTGCGGAGGAGATATGCGCACAGCTCCTGGCTGCGGGCTTCCGTCCGTTCTCGCTGCTGTACGACAACGGCGGCGGAGAAGGGCTTCGCGGCGCTGAGCCGCTTGAAAGAAGCGGCGAGGACTGCCTTTGCATGATAACCGTCGGCGGCGACGGCTCGATAATCTCCCACGGAAAGCTGGCGGCTGTGTGGGGGATACCGCTCCTCGGGGTGAACACCGGGCGGCTGGGCTTCATGGCGAACCTCGAACCGTCCGAGATAGGCAGCATTCCCGAGCTTATCAGCGGCGGTTTCAGGGTGAGCCGCCGTATGCTGATGGAAGCAGAGGTGCGCTATCGCAGCGGAGAGGTGCTGTGCCAGAACACGCTGAACGATGTGGTGGTATCCCGGGACAGCAAGTCTAAGCTGCCGGAGTTCTGCGTTTACATCGGCGACACCGAGGTGTCCCGGCTGCGCGCGGACGGTGCGATATTCAGCACCCCCACCGGTTCGACCGCCTACTCCCTTTCCGCGGGCGGACCGATAATAGACCCCTCTATGCGCTGCATTGAGTACACCGCCCTCTGCCCCCACTCGCTGTTCTCCCGCCCGATGATATTCTCGGCGGAAAGCGAGGTCACTCTTCGGGTGAACTCATACCAGAACAGCCGGGTTACGGTAAGCTTCGACGGCGACAGCGGCTATCCCTTTGACGAGGGCGACCTGCTGATAATGCGTATCGCGAAGTCGGAGCTTATGCTGATAGAGTCCGGCGAGGGCTTCTTCGGCTCGGTGAACCGTAAGCTCATGCAGCCACTGAAATAGCATGTACGACCTTTCCCGCCACTTTACACCCGCCACCGCACAGCCGCGCCTGAACACCGTCTGGTACAGCGAAACAGCGCCATGCGAAGCGCTGAAGCCCTATGTTCGCTGCTTCTGGGGAACAGTCCGCCCGGTGAGCGTCCCGGAGCCGGCTGACGTAAAAAAAACGCTGGTAATTCCGGACGGCTGTATGGATATCATCTTCCGGGGAGACCTGATGACAGGAAATGTTACAGCCTGCTTCTGCGGTCTGGACGAAAACGGCTGGCTTGGCGGCAGCTCCGCTTATTCCGGCGGTCTTTCTGTTACCTTTGCGGTGAGATTTTACCTCTGGGCGGCGGGTTCGTTTGCTTGCGACAGCCTATCCGGGAGCGCCGGGCAGGGTATCGAAGCGGCGGCGTTGTTCCCGGATATTGTCCGGGAAATGACCGAATTCCTGCGGCGGGGGCTTACATTGCGGCAAAACGCGGAATTTGCGGAAAAACTGCTGCTGTATAGAATGCTCCGCCAGCCTGACGAAAACCTCATGAACGCGCTTGAACTGGTGATATCCCGGCGGGGCAGAGTCACTGTTGCCGACTTGTCGGCGCATACCGGCTGCACGGCGAAACGGCTCGGGCGGCTGTTCTGCGGGAACACCGGCGCTTCCCCGAAGACGGTGATGTCGGTGATACGCTATCAGCTTATGTGGCAGGAAATGCTGCTCACCGGGTGCTTTTCAGCGCTGGATGCGGTGGAGAGGTACGGCTACTACGACCAGCCGCACCTGCTTCACGACTTTAAACGGCGGCACCTTATGACCCCGCAGGAGGCGCTTGCGCTTGCCCAGGGCAAAGAGCCAGGCTGACCGATGTCCGATTTTTACAATACAAATCCGAGTGGATATGCTATGATATTCCGGGCGCACCATGCGCACAAAAATAAAGGCGATACCACATAATTACTGTCGTACGATTGCAGCCGATGATGTGCGGTGTCGCCAAAGGAGTATTGTTATGAACATCAAAGAAACAAAGGAATTCCAGCTTGCGGAGCGCTTCATTCTGCGCAACGCGCGACCGCTTGACATGGCGGTGTGGCGCTTTCGATTCTGCAGCGGCAGCCGTGAGGACGTGCTTACCGCGCTGGCGGCGTTCCAGAACCCGGACGGCGGCTTCGGCTGGGGGCTTGAAGCCGACTGCATGAACCCGAACTCCTCGCCGGTCCAGACCCTTACCGCCTGCGGGGTACTTCGGGAGATAGGCTTCACGGACGGTTCCCACCCGATAGTGCAGGGGATTCTGCGTTATCTCGGGAGCGGCGCAGATTTTGACGAGCAGTCCGGGCAGTGGCTCACCACAGTCCCCACCAACAACAACTTCCCCCACGCGATATGGTGGCAGCACGACCCGAACCTTTCCCCGGAGCAGAACCCATTGCCCTACAACCCCACAGCGGGACTTGCGGGCTTCGCGCTGCGTTACGCAGAGCGGGGGAGCGCACTCTATCAGAAAGCGGAGCAGATAGCGAAAAGCGCCATTGATTTCATCACCAGCGGCAATTTCCCGCCGGAACCCCATGTCACTGGCAGCTTTGAAATGCTGTACCACTATCTGACAGAAGCCGGAGCGGAGCAATTTGACCTTGCTTCGCTTAAAGCCGCATTGCTCAGCCGGTGTGAAGCGGAGCTGTGCCGCGAGCCGTCCCGCTGGGCTGTCGAGTACGTCCCGAAGCCGTCTAACTATATCCAGAACCGGGACAGCCTGTTCTACCCGGGCAACGAAGCGCTCTGCGCGGAGGAATGTGCGCTGATACTGCGCAGCCAGCAGCCGGACGGCTCATTCCCGGTGACATGGCAGTGGTGTACGGACTATCAGGAATTCGCGCTGGCGGCGAACTGGTGGAAGGCGCGTTTCGTTATAGTTAATATGCTGTTTCTTGCGGAATTCGGAGGGTGAATATGGTACAGAATTATGAGGAGTTCTGCGCAAGGCTGCTGGAAAGCGGCTTTTCCCTCGGCGGCGGGAGCGACAAGGGCATATACGCGATAGTGCCGTTCGACTGGACGGAGCAGCCCGCCGACACTCCGGTGCGCTGGCACACCGGCGACCCGGACACCGACCCGTGGGAATGGCGAATGCGCGTACTTGAGCAGCGCAGCGACATCGCCTACGCAAAGGTGTTCTTCCGCGGCAGCGGGTACATCACCGAGGAATGGTACTCCTCCTTCTTCGCGGCGCGGCGAAAAGGCAGGACGTTTGAGGAGATGTGGCAGGACGGACTTGTGTCCGACCTCGCCCGGAGAATATACACGGCTGTGTCGGAAAACGGACGCGTTCCCATGCACGACATAAAGGAGCTTGCCGGGATTCACGGAGAAACCTCCGCAAAGATAGAGAAAGCAATGACCGAATTACAGATGGGAATGTTCCTGACGATATGCGGCAGGGCGCAGAAGCTGAACAAATTCGGCGAAGCCTACGGCTGGAGCAGCACGGTGTTCTGCACGCCGGAGGAGTTCTGGCACACCGATGAATTCCCGGCTATCGACCCGGAGGAAGCGGCGATGAAGATACGCGCCCGGGTGCTGGAACTGAACCCACAGGCGCAGGAGCGCAAAATTAAAAAGTTCATTTACGGCTGAACGAGGTAGATATGGACAAGAAACAGCGGCAGCGCACGATACTGAAGATAATTTCCTCGCAGGAGGTGGAAACGCAGGAGCAGCTTGGTGAGCTTCTGACCGAGGCGGGCTGCCCCACCACCCAGGCGACCATTTCCCGGGACATGCGGGAGCTGAAGATACGCAAGGGCATGTCCGAGAACGGGGTGAACTGCTACTACTCCCCGGACTGCGAGAACCCGCCGGAGTACAGCAGCGTATTTGCGCAGGCGGTGCTGTCGCTGGATTACGCCATGAACACGGTGGTTATAAAGTGCCGTTCCGGGCTTGCGAACGCAGCCTGCGTGGTGCTGGACGAGCAGGACTTCGGCTTTGTGGTGGGGACTATTGCCGGGGACGACACGATTTTCGTGCTGACCCGGACGGAAAATCACGCTGTGCAGCTTCTGGAGCTGCTAAGAAAGATGATGACGAGATAAGGAGAATGTCGTTTGTTACGGGAGCTTTCAATTGAAAATCTTGCGGTAATAGAAAAAGCCTCGGTGGAACTTGGCGGGAACTTCAATGCGTTCACCGGCGAGACCGGCGCGGGCAAGAGCGTCATTATCGGCGGTATCAACGCCGTTCTTGGCGGCAGGACTACCAAGGACATAGTGCGCAGCGGTGCGCCTAAGGCGGTGATATCCGCGCTGTTTGACGATATCTCCGACCGGGTGAAGGCGAAGCTGAACGAGTTGGGCTTTTCCTGCGAGGACGATGAACTGGTTCTCATGCGTGAAATAACCCCCGAGGGCAAGAGCAGCGCCCGGATCAACGGCAGGGCGGCAACTGCGGCAATGCTGCGGGAGGTCGGGGAGCTGCTGGTGGACATTCACGGGCAGCACGAGAACCGCATTCTTATGAACACCGACAACCAGCGGCAGATACTTGACAGCTACGGCGGACTGGCGGGGCAGCTTGAGGAATACCGCGGGGAGTTCCGCAGGTTTTCGCGCATTTCGAGGAAGCTGCGTGAGCTGCAGGAGGAAAACAAGACCCGGGAACTACGCACGGCGCAGCTTACGACCGTGGTGGAGGAACTTTCCGAGCTGAACCTTACCTACGGCGAGGGCGAGCGGCTGGAGGAGGAGCTTGCCCGTATCCGCAGCCGGGCGAAGATACAGGGGGCGCTGTTCACCGCGAACAATCTTCTTAACGGCGAGGAAGCCCCGGGGGCGCTGGACATGGTGCGTGAGTCGATGAACGCGCTTGCGTCCGCCGGGGCGGTTCTGCCGGAGGCTGACGGGCTGTTCAATCGGCTGGACGAGATACTGCCGGAGCTGGAGGATATAAGCAGCGAGGTGGCTTCCCTTGCGTTCAGCGCAGATGATGGCGGGGAGCGGGAAGCGGACATAGAGGACAGGGTCTCCGCAATGAAGCACGCCTGCCGCCGCTACAACATGGACGCAGACCAGCTGGTGGACTACCTTGATGAATGTCAGCAGGAGTTAGCCGGGCTGTCCGGGCTGGACGGCGAGATACAGCGGCTGTCCGAGGAAAAGCACGAGCTTGCGGGACGTGTGAAGTCGCTTGCCGAGGACATCAGCGCAAAGCGCAGGGAAGTGTCCGAGCGGCTTTCAGCGGAGATATGCGAGGTGCTGAAGTTCCTCAACATGCCGAATGTAACGCTCACCTTTGACGTGCGTCCGGACAAGATAACGATAAACGGCATGGACGAGGTGGAGATACTGATTTCCGCGAACGCCGGGGAAGAGCCAAAGCCGCTCAACAAGACCGCTTCCGGCGGCGAGCTTTCCCGTGTAATGCTGGCGATAAAGAGCGTAATGGCGGAGAGCGACGACATTCCTACCATGATATTCGACGAGGTGGACGCAGGGATAAGCGGACGAACCGCCGCAAAGGTCGGCATTAAGCTTGCGGAAACTGCGCAGAAGCGGCAGGTCATCTGCATAACCCACCTTGCGCAGATAGCGGCGCTGGCGCAGACGCATATCCTCATCGAAAAGCAGACGGACAACAGCCGCACCTACACCCGTATAATCCCGCTGGATTTCGAGGGTCGAAAGCAGGAGCTTGCCCGGATAATGGACGGCGGACTTACCGAAAACGGACTGAAAGCCGCCGAGGAAATGCTGCGCCGCGGTGACGAGGCATGACGAAGAAAAGCGGTTTTCAGCTGTTCATGGAGCGTGGGGCGCTGGTATGCCTGGCTCTGACGGCGGTATTCCTGTGCGGCTGGCTGCTGTTCGGGGGAGCGTTCGTGGCGCTTACGATAACCTTTGGGACGATACTGTATCATTTTGCGGTGCGGATAGCGGTGGGTGCGGCGGTGGACAGACTCACCGAAAACGGGGTGGATTATCGCTGCCGCTGGTTCAGGCAGTCTGCTGCGGAGAAAAAGCTGTTCCGGCTGCTGAAAGTCCACCGCTGGAAGCTGAAGCTGCCCACCTACACCCCGGAGAAATTCTCGCTGAAACAGAACACCCCGGAGCAGGTGGTGTGCAATATGTGCGCTGCCGAGGTAATTCATGAGGTAAATATTCTGGCAAGCGTTGTCCCGGTGGTACTGAGCATTGCAGTGCCGTTCCTGCGGGACACGCTGCTTGTATTTGTGCTGACATCAGCGGCAGCGGCTTTTTTCGACCTGCTGTTCGTGGTGATACAGCGGTATAACCGCCCGCGCATGATAAAACTTATTCAGCCTTGGGAAAATGCGAATAAAAGCGCAGTGCAGCGGTAATTATAACTGTGCATATTATGGTCACCTCTAAAAACCTTGTTTGAGTGAAAATGTGCAGAGCACGCCGCC
>JBJFGA010000240.1:0-10338 GCA_051892275.1 Oscillospiraceae bacterium
AGGATACCCTGAGATACCTTCATACCGGTGATGTCCTCGGGAGAGGTCTCCAGACGAACCAGAACTACCTTCTCGCCTCTTGCAGCCCAAGCCTCAGCGTCGTCAGCGGTGAATACGATCTTACCGCATGCAGCTCCGGGGGACGCGCCCAGACCCTTGCCTACCGGAGTAGCAGCCTTCAGAGCCTTAGCGTCGAACTGCGGGTGAAGCAGGGTGTCGAGGTTTCTCGGGTCGATCATCAGAACAGCTTCCTGCTCAGTCTTGTGGCCTTCGTCAACGAGGTCGCAAGCGATCTTCAGAGCAGCCTGAGCGGTTCTCTTACCATTGCGGCACTGGAGCATGTAGAGCTTCTTGTTCTCAACGGTGAACTCCATATCCTGCATGTCGTGATAGTGGTTCTCGAGGGTCTCGCAAACCTTGATGAACTCTGCGTAAGCCTCGGGGAACTCCTGTTCCATCTGTGCGATAGGCATAGGAGTACGAACGCCTGCAACAACGTCCTCGCCCTGAGCGTTTACAAGGAACTCGCCCATGAGCTTCTTCTCGCCGGTAGCGGGGTTACGGGTGAATGCAACGCCGGTACCAGACTCGTTGTTCAGGTTGCCGAATACCATCGGCATTACGTTAACTGCGGTACCCCAGCTGTACGGGATATCGTTGTCGCGGCGGTATACGTTTGCACGGGGGTTGTCCCATGAACGGAATACAGCCTCGATAGCGAGCTTGAGCTGCTCAACCGGGTCAGACGGGAAGTCAGTACCGAGCTGTGCCTTGTACTCTGCCTTGAACTGCTCAGCCAGTTCCTTCAGGTCAGCAGCAGTCAGGTCGATATCGGACTTAGCGCCCTTCTTCTCCTTCATTGCGTCGATGAGCTGCTCGAAGTACTTCTTACCAACTTCCATAACGACGTCGGAGAACATCTGGATAAATCTTCTGTAAGAATCGTAAACGAATCTCTCGAATGCGGGATCAGGGTTGCCAGCGATCATTGCATTAACAACTTCGTCGTTAAGACCGAGGTTGAGAATGGTGTCCATCATACCGGGCATAGATGCGCGTGCGCCGGAACGAACAGAAACGAGAAGCGGGTTCTTGAGGTCGCCGAACTTCTTGCCGTTAACTTCCTCCATCCACTTAACGCCTTCCATAGCCTGAGCCATGATCTCGTCGTTGATCTTGCGGCCGTCCTCATAGTACTGAGTGCAAGCCTCAGTAGTGATGGTGAAGCCCTGCGGAACAGGCAGACCGATCTCGGTCATTTCTGCAAGGTTTGCGCCCTTACCGCCGAGAAGGTTGCGCATTGTCATGTTACCTTCCTTGAAGGTATAGACCCATTTTTTTGCCATTGGAAATTTCCTCCTGAATTTTGTATTATCGCTGTACCGCCCGTGCACGAGCAACAACAGCGTTTTTGATAATTTGCTGGCAGAAAGTTCCAGTTTGCAGGGTACACTCTGCCACACTTCTATTATAACAGATATTCTTTAAAATTGCTAGATGTTTTTTGAAAATTTCTAAAAATTCTTGCAATATCACTAATTTCAACATGCCATTTCCGTCACCCGATGGAAATACCCTCTTTTGACACAGTCACTACCGTATGCGAAAGGCTCGCGCTGTGCCGTATTTCCGCAGCCTCCACACCGGAAAAGTCCCGGAACGCCAGCCATTCCCGAAGCCTGTCCACCGAAGCCGGGGACGCGGCGGTAAAGCTGTCCTTCCCCTGTATCACCCGCGCCGAACCGCCAAGCGCCACCAGCTTTTTCGCCAGTGCCAGCGCCTGCTCTGCGCAGCTTCCGTCCGAACCGGGCGCGATGACTATTTCCACGCTCTCAGAAGCCACGCTCTCGTCCTTTCTGACCAGCAGCTCCCTCTTCTTCGCGGACAGCTTGTAGTTTATCCGGTGGGGGGAGTCCCCGGGGACATACTCCCGGTGCTCATACCCCGGCATTCCGCCGGATAGCAGTGACTGCTCCGCCTCCTCGTCATCGTCAGAAGGAAGCGCACTTGGCAGCACCTCCGGTCCGTTGTAGTCCACTATCGCCGGAAGCACCGCCGCAGCGCATGGTTCCGGGCGCTCGTTTGAGTTAAAGTATATCAGCCCGAGGAAATCCCGCAGCACTATCTCGTCTATTTCCAACCGGTTCAGCCCGCACTCCTTTGCTTTGAGCGAAATTCTGACCGACCCGCTTTTCCCGATGACCGAGCAGCGGGCAGTGAAGCTCTGCCCCATGAACCGCCCGTTCACCGTGATGTATGGCAGCAGGCAGAACCCCCGCCCGGTAAATTTCAGCTCCGCCGTGACCTTATCCCCGATGGCATAAACCCCGGAAAACCCGCCGCAGCTCACCGAAAACCGCTTGTGTGAAACTACGCAGATAATGACCGAAGCCATCACCGCCAACGCAATGGAATAGAGAAGTACCCAGCCGTATTCGCCGTTGATGAACAGCAGAAAAATGACCGCAAACGCGACAGCTTCAATATAACCCAGCAAACTGACCCGCATTATTTCAGCCTCCTTCTGCGTTTTCTCATCGCCCTGAGCGCTTTCAGCAGCCCGCTGACGTTCCCCGCCGTTTTTTCAGGGGAATAGAACAGCCTGTCCGCCGACGCGCATATCAGTTCAGCCTCCCGCGGCATTCCCAGCCGTTTCGCGAGTATATCCCTCACCTCACCGCAGGCGAGGTTCTTTTCCTCCGCCCCGGATATCGCCGCCGCAAGCCTGCGGGTGTAGAAGTACACCCCGCGTATCTTCGCGGATCTGCCGCGCATGGGATAAGTCACGCAGAACATCAGCCAGCCCAGCGGCTTCCTGAGCAGGAATATCAGCGCTCCACCCGCCGCCGCAGCCGCCAGAGCGTACAGCCACCACGGAACTTCGGGTTCGATGTCCTCGGCATTGACCACATATCGGGTCGCGTCAAAATCCAGCCAGCCGCCGCCCGGGAAGTATATCTGTGTGAATGCATGCGCCTGCTTGTTCGTTATGTTGTACAGCCCGGTGTCCGGGTCGTAGGTGTCCGGTGAGATCGCGTAGCCCTCGCAGTAGCGCGCCGGAAGCCCCGCCGCCCTTGCCAGAAGCGTCATTGCCGTGGCGAAGTCACTGCATATCCCCCGGCGGCTGTCGAGCAGGAAGTACTCAGCGCCGGTTCCCTCCGGCACGAACGCGAGGTCGTACACAAAGCCCGCCTCGCCGAACCACTGCTCGATGGCTCTCGCCTTGTCATAATCAGACTCCAGCCCGGAGGTTATCTCGTCCGCCAGCGCCTGTATCTCGGGAGAAATGTTAACATTGGTTTCCCGCCTGTAGCTGTTCGCCCAGTCCATTTCGTCGATTATAGCATAAGAGGTATCTCCGGAGATGATATCATTCCAGTAAGCGTCCTTGATAAGCAGCTCAAAGCTGTCATAGTCCAGCCGCCGTATGAACTCCTCATTCTCTTTGTTCACCGAATGGGTCACCGAGTATGCGGCATTCACCGGGAATGCAAATTCCGTGAAGATATCGTCCCTCGGGTTCTGGTAGGATCTCCCGCACTCCTCCGGCAGCATATCGCTTATCGTCTGGACGGGGTGCATAATCACTCTTGTGGAGGAGCCGTCCCTTATTCCGATGTTCATACGGCTTCGCTGTGGGGTTTCCGGAGTTATCCCCTCCAGCAGGGCTTGGCTCTCCTCCGACAGCGCGCCGCTGTTCTCATACAGTGTGTATATGTACTCCGCCGGGACTCTCTCAGTAGAATAGAATTCCCAGTTGGAATGCCCGGTCTCAAAGTCCGCAGCGCCGCGGTACAGCGTCCACCCGGTATAGCTGTAAACGTCGAACGCCCAGCATTTCAGCAGCCCGGGACTGTCGGTGTCAACAGTGAACAGCAGGTCGTCGTTCGGGTTATTAAGCCCGGTGTTCACCGAGGAGTGATTCGTGAAATTTGACAGACCGCCCCCGCCGTAAAATCCGCTGGATTTCGGCACAAAGCTGTCCAGATAGTCCTTGAACGGGGTGGAATCGCTCTTTGGAAGCACCGCAACTATAAGCGTAAGCACCACCGCCGCAGCTGAGGTCAGACCGATGCGACGACGTTTCGTTGAACCGTCCTCAAAGGAAGCCTCACCCTCCGCAGGACTGGGTACAGCGAGATTTGCCGACGCGAAAATAAAGCACCCGGTCATTATCAGCATGAAATACACCGGCATTTCCCGTGCCGTTCTCGACGACAGTATCATTGGAATGAACATCAGCAGCATAAGGAAGCAGGGGCGCGGACTTATCACCGAGAAATAGCACCCGATGAACCCAATGACCACCGAAAAGATGACCACCGCCGCCGCAGCGTACAGCGGCTGGAAGGTCGCCGAAGCGGTGAACAGAAAGTTCATGAAGCTGATGTCCTCACCGGGACTCCAAGACCCGGCGGCAGAACCGACAAGCCACGCCGCCAGTATCATACCGAAAATGCACAGCGTAGTCGGCAGCGGCTTGAACCGCAGCTTATAGAACAGCAGGAATATCCCCGCAGTAAGCGCCCCCATAATGACCGAGCAGAGCAGAAACTGGCTTTGGCATATTGTAAACATCAGCGCCGTGCTGACCGACAGCAGATACAGTATTATCGGCAGCGGCGCAGCGCCATCAAACCTTACGCGTTTTTTCTTCTTTGTTTTCATGTTCCAGTATTATTTAAAATAGGAATAAAGCCGGCAGAGCATCATTCCGTTATACAGCTTGCGGTTTTTGTCCGCTTTTTGTCCGAAAATGTCCTCAAATTCCTCGTCCGGGGTGATGACGTACAGCTGCGCACCGTAGGGGAGGTGCTTGTCCCTCCCGAGCAGCTTCTCCCCCATTGTGCGGTAGATTGCCCGCGCCTGTTCCAGCTCCAGCATTCTTTCGCCGTAGGGCGGGTTGGTGATGATTTTCAGGCTCTCCCCCGGAGAAACGTAGTCCTTTATGTCCCGGCGCTCGGCGGTTATCTTCATCAGCGGAGATGCCTTTTTCGCGTTGGACAGCGTAAGACTGACGCACTCGCCGTCGATGTCATAGCCGTACCCCCGGAACTGCGCGTCCCGCTTTATCAGGTCGGCGGCTTCCTCCCGGGCGGCTCTCCATGCCTTGTCCGGTATCAGCCCCAGCCGCTCTGCCGCAAAGCTGCGGTTAAGCCCCGGTGCGATGTTCAGCGCTTTCAGCCCGGCTTCTATCAGCAGAGTACCCGAACCGCAGAACGGGTCGCAAACCGTGTCGTTCTCCCTCACCCGGGCAAGGTCGATTATCCCGGCGGCAAGGGTCTCCTTTATCGGAGCTGCGTTGGAGTCCCGCCGATACCCCCGCTTGTGAAGCCCCGCCCCGCTGGTGTCCAGCATGAGCGTCACCTCGTCCTTCATGATGGAAAAGCGTATCTGTGCAGCAGCCCCGGTTTCCGGCATAGTCTGCAAGCCGTATGCCTTGCAGAGGTTCACCGCCATGGCTTTCTTGACTATCTTCTGGCAGGCGGGAATGCTTTTCAGCACGGAATTGAGCGAATGCCCGGTATTCGGGAATGCGTCGTACCTGCCGATATACTCCGACAGAGGCAGTGCCTTTATCCCCTCGAACAGCTCGTCAAAGGTCTTTGCCCGGAACTTCCCCAGAACCACGCACACCCTTTCCGCCGTTGACAGAAAGACGTTAGCCTTGGCACAAAGCTCCGGCGCGCCGGTGAAGGTCACCCGTCCGTCCGAAACAGTGATATCCTCCCCGCCGATCTTCTTGACCTCAAAGGAGAGGGTCTTTTCTATCCCGAAATGGCAGGGGGCGGTGTATGTTAGTTTTGTCATGCTGTTTCTCCGTTTCTGCGCTCAGGGGCGCATATTTATCCATTTTTTATTATACCAAATAAAGAAGATAAAGTCAACACCGCCGCGCCTGATGATTGACATTTTGATGTAAACATGCTATAATTCAGAAAGATGTCACTTATCATTATTCTGCGTAGGGAGGGTACTTTTATGAATTCATCTCCGAAAAAAGCGCTCCTTGCACTGCTCCCGGCTGTAATTCTCACCGGCTGTGCATTGAATACCGCCAGCGCACCTGCCCAACCCCTTTCCCCAGAAGAATCCGCGCCGAAATTCCCGGTAGTCTTTACGCGCCATGAAACCACCGCCGGCAATACTTCCGCCAGCCCAGACCCGGTGATTTCCTCCCCAAACAACGAATACTACGAATACAACGGCGGGAAATACTGGCATGACTACGACTGCTTCTACGGAATGTTCGTTGAAAAAGACGGTAAGTACACCCCGGTTCTGAACGAGGACGAGGATATTTCCTATGCCTTGGAAAACTACCCCATAGTGGGGGTTATGACCAGCTTCGCCGCCGGGGATTATCAGTATATCGGCAGGACAAAAATAGATTTCGGCGAAAACGTCACGAACAGATTTGAATTTGACGATTTCTACCTGCGAAACAATGGTGAATACATGCTTCACATCTACGGGCTGTCCGAACAAGATATATCGGTATACCCCATGCTTACGGAAATGCTGGAGGACGGCGGAACAGCGGTGTGTGCGGAAATCCTCACCCTGTCGCCGGAATATCCGGACTAAGCGCAATAGCTTTGTGCAATTGTTACATAACCAAAGCGCGAATTTCGTTTTGTTTGTCCAAATTCCACAGCTTGCCCGAAAAAATGTTGCAAAAAAATAAAAGATAAGGTATAATAGGAGTAGGCATATTCAGCGCATAAAAAAACCGGGCGAAAAATGCCCGAAATAAAGATAAAAGCGCTGTGAAAGGAGAACAATTCATAATGGGTATCAAACTCGACGACAAATATGTAAAGAGCTTTGTGGCTGACCACGAGTTTGCTGGCATCGCTCCCGCAGTAAAGGCTGCGCACGACCAGCTGGTGAACAGAAACGGCCTTGGCAACGACTTCCTCGGCTGGATAGACCTTCCGGTGAACTACGACAAGGAGGAATTCGCGCGGATAAAGCAGGCTGCCGCTAAGATAAAGCAGGACAGCGACGTGCTTATCGTTATCGGTATCGGCGGTTCCTACCTCGGAGCAAGGGCGGTCATTGAGGCTATCAAATCCTCCCTCTACAACAGTCTGAAAAAGGACACACCGGACATCTACTTCATCGGCAACTCCATTAGCCCGACCTATCTCAGCGAGGTGGTTTCTCTCGTTGAGGGCAGAGATTTCTCGGTAAACATCATCTCCAAGTCCGGCACGACCACCGAGCCGGCGCTGGCATTCCGCGTATTCCGCGACCTGCTGGTTGAGCGCTACGGCGAGGAGGGCGCAAAGGGTCGTATCTACGCCACCACCGACAAGGCTAAGGGTACTCTGAAAGAGCTTTCCGACAAGAAGGGCTATGAAACCTTCGTTGTCCCGGACGATATCGGCGGACGCTTTTCCGTTCTTACTGCTGTGGGACTTCTCCCCATCGCCTGCGCAGGCTGCGACATCGACGCGCTGATGAAGGGCGCTGCTGACGCAAGAGAGGAATACTCCGTATGCGACCTCGAAAAGAACAACAGCTACAAGTACGCGGCTCTCCGCAACATTCTGTACAGCAAGGGCAAGAGCGTTGAAATGCTCATCAGCTATGAGCCGAGCTTCGCTATGATGAACGAGTGGTACAAGCAGCTGTTCGGCGAGAGCGAGGGCAAGGACAACAAGGGTATCTACCCCTCCTCTGCGGTATTCTCCACCGACCTGCATTCGCTGGGTCAGTTCATTCAGGACGGCTCCCGCGTTATGTTTGAAACAGTAGTTCAGTTCGATAAGCCCCAGAAGGAATTCTTCCTCAAGGACGATCCCACCAACGTTGACGGTCTGAACTTCCTGTCCAACCAGAACATGTCCGTCGTAAACCGCAAGGCGTTCGAGGGTACTGTTATCGCTCACTCCGAGGGCGGCGTTCCGAACATCGTTATCGAGTCCCCGGAGCTTAACGAGTACGAGCTTGGCTATATGATCTACTTCTTTGAGAAGGCTTGCGCTATCAGCGGCTATCTGCTGGGCGTAAATCCCTTCAACCAGCCCGGCGTTGAGAGCTACAAGAAGAACATGTTCGCTCTCCTCGGCAAGCCCGGCTACGAGAACGAAAAAGCTGCTCTTGAAGCAAAGCTGGGTCTTTGATCCACGGTAATTTTGGAAGAAGCCGTGTCAAGCGGTTTCTTCCTTACACATAATCACAATTCATGGAGGTTCACTATGATTAAGCTTATCACAGGCAAGAGAGGCACCGGCAAGACCAAGATACTTATCGACGCTATCCACGACGCGGAGAACAAGTCCAAGGGCAACGTTGTCGCTATCCAGAAGGGTTCGTCCCTCAACACCGACATCACCCCCAAGGTACGTCTGGTAAACATTGAGGACTATGCTATTGACGGCGTTGAAGCATTTTACGGCTTCATTTCCGGCATTCTCGCTTCCGACTACGACTGCACCGACATCTTCGTTGACGCTACCCTGAAGATCGTTGGCAGAGAGTACGACAAGGTCGGCGAAATGTTCGACAAGCTCGCTAAGATTTCAGCAGATACTACAATTACCTGCACTATTTCCGCTGACAATTCTGAGCTTTCTGACAATATGAAGAAATATATTGTCTGATTTTTCAGAAAACACTTGACAAATTCATTTTAGCGTGTTATAATATTAAGCGTGACTTTAAAAGAATTCGGTTTGGCGAGTTCTTAGGAAATGTTTAATGTTAAATTAAGGGGGTGCAATAATGGCAGTTCCGAAGAGAAAGGTGTCCCGTGCAAGACGTGACAAGAGACGTTCACAGGTATGGAAGTTATCTGCACCTGCTTTCTCACGCTGCAAGCAGTGCGGTGAGCTGAAGCTCTCTCACAGAGTTTGCGGAAATTGCGGTTATTACAATGATAAGGTTGTTATCGCTAAGGAAGCGTAATTTACCGGCATTGGATAACTAAACATCAGTTTACGGGGAGTCCCTCCGGCATTGCCGGGGGGATTTTTGCCGTTTTACGAAAAATATGCCGTGCATTCTGTATTATTACTTGCAATAATGCAGAAATTATGTTATACTATATTTATATGGATTTTTTGCGGGATATAACAGACAAAACCGCACTGAAAGTTGAGGTAAAATATGCAGGTAGTAGCAATTGTGGGCAGACCGAATGTCGGTAAGTCCACTCTTTTCAATAAGCTGGTGGGACAGCGGCTGTCCATTGTTGACGACAAGCCGGGAGTTACACGCGACCGAATTTACAGCCGCTGCGAGTGGCTGGGCAAGGAGTTCATGCTGATAGACACCGGCGGTATCGAGCCGAAAACCGACGATGTTATCCTGGCGCAGATGCGTGAGCAGGCTATGCTCGCGGTAGAGCGTGCGGACGCGATAATCTTCGTCACCGACATCACCACCGGAGTCACCGCCAACGACAGCGACGTGGCTTCAATGCTGATAAAGAGCGGCAAACCGGTAGTTCTCGCCGTAAACAAGGTGGACGGCATAGGCGAGCCTCCACCCGAAATATACGAGTTCTACAACCTGGGTCTGGGCGACCCGATAGCTGTGTCCTCCGTCCACGGACACGGCACCGGCGACCTGCTGGAAGCGGTGTTCAGCCAGCTCCCGCCGGACGAACCGGACGACTACGACGAGGACGCGATTAAAGTCGCGGTAATAGGCAAGCCGAATGTAGGCAAGTCCTCCCTGATAAACCAGATATCCGGCGAGGAGCGCTCCATCGTGTCCGACATCGCCGGGACTACCCGTGACGCTATCGACACCGAGATAACCCGCGGCGAGGATAAGTTCATCTTCATCGACACCGCCGGAATGCGCCGCAAGGCTAAGGTCACCGAGAACATAGAGCATTTCAGCGTACTGCGAGCACTCATGGCGGTAGACCGCGCGGACGTCTGCGTTATCGTCATTGACGCGACCGTGGGCTTCACCGAGCAGGACAGTAAGGTGGCAGGCTACGCCCACGACAAGGGCAAGGCGTGTGTTATCGCCGTCAACAAATGGGACGCAGTGGAGGATAAGACCGACAAGACCATGACGGAATTCCGCAAAAAGCTGGAGGTGGACTTCTCGTTCATGTCCTACGCGCCGTTCGTGTTCATTTCCGCAAAGACCGGACAGCGTATCGACAAGCTGTTCGACATGATAAAGTACACCCACCAACAGCACTGCACTAGAATTTCCACCGGCGTGCTTAACGATATGCTGAATTATGCAACTTCCCGTGTACAGCCGCCCTCCGACAAGGGCAAGCGGCTGAAGCTCTACTATATGACGCAGGCTTCCGTCTGCCCGCCGAATTTCGTCATATTCTGCAACAGCAAGGAGCTTTTCCAC
>JBJFGA010000241.1:0-2587 GCA_051892275.1 Oscillospiraceae bacterium
CTGGAGATAAAGAAAGCTTATCTGGGTAAGCGCCTCTGCATGTGCTGTTGGGGCACCGAAAACGAGCATGAAAAGCAGCAGCGGCTTCTCGAACTCGGATTTACCGGGAACAATATCACCTGGATAATGAAGTTTGACCTCGAAAACACAGTCATTCCCGGCGCGGATATTCCGGAGAACATCGCGATAGATATTCTTGAACCCACAGATGAAGCGCTGAAGGCGTATCTTGAGAGCAACCGCCTTGGCTTTGACAACGTGCAGGATCCCGAGGGGGAGCTTCGTTTCAGGCTGGGGGACGAGCGCACGAAGATATTCACCGCGCAGGACAACGGCAGGGTGGTTTCCTCGGTCACCGTGTGGCATATCAATGACGAAAGGGCGGCGACCGAAAACATCTTCACGATACCGGAATACCGCCGCAGGAAGATAGGTCTTGCGACAGTCGCACGGTCGCTGTCTTACCTGAAGTCGCTGGGCTACAAAATGGCAACGCTCACCTGCCTTGGCGACAACGCGAACGCTATCGCGCTTTACAGCCGCATGGGGTACAGGGTGACAGGTCATCTGCTGGAAATGCACTGGGAAGTATGAGCGCTCTTTTTCAATATGTGAACATACAAAAATGCCGCCCCCAGGGAGCGGCATCAGCTTGTCGAAAAAACCAGTTTTGCCCGCGAAGCGGGCTTTTGAAATCCGTTTTTTGCCCCAGCTCTGCCGGGGCAAAAAACACTTCTATCCGCACAAGTGTGCGGTTTGGCGGCAATGCCGCCAAACCGTGCGCGCAGGGCGGCATACAGCTTGTCCAAAAAGAAACCAGTACGGTTGGCGAGAAATCAGATATCAATGAAGAAATCTATCATTCCGAACGAGAAGCGCAGCGTTATTACGACAGAACTGCCTATCTGCGCAAGAGGAACGGTCGCGCCGTATTCCTGCGGGGTAAGCTTCAGCTCGCTGCCCTCGTCGTTGCTCACGTTTACCGCGAAAAGACCGTTGTGGAGGTTGAGGAACTCGCCGAGACACGCCTGGGTGTACTCGTCGTTTTCGGTCAGCTGCTCCTTTGCGAAGCGAGACGCGAAGCCAGCCGCCGCAGTATCATCGGCGTGAATTGCGGTGAGCATTTTCTTACCGCCGTTTATGTCCTGTTTAATGCAGCCGGTCGCGTCTGCGGTGATGGTACCTTTTGCCACCGGCATGAAATCATCGCCGATAAAGCGGATAATGTTTTTGAACAGGAGATACACATACTTTGACGCGGCGCTGTCGTCAGACAGCGAGTAAAAGTCCGCCATGATGCGTCTTACGGACATCTCGTTTTCGCTGCGGATATCGTCTTCTGATATGCTGTATTCGCGCTTGTAGTCGCCGAGCGCCTTCTCGAACTCCGCGTTGGTCATAACGCCGTTGTCGATCAGCGACTGACCAAGGAGAAGGTGAGCGGGGTGCTGCATACTGAAAAGCTGCTCCACCTGCTCGCTTGTGAGGTAGCCAAGCTCCACCATGACGTCGCCGATGCGCTTGTCCTCCTGCTGCTGCTTCATGTGGGCGGTCTCGACCTGCTCCGCAGTCACAAGCCCCTCGTTTATCGCGATGGTGCCGAGCTTCAGGCGGCGCGGGGTCTTGGGGAAGAGCGCCTCCGCAAGCTGTTCGCCGGTCACCAGACCGCTGCTCAGCAGGTAATTACCGAAAAACTGTGTAAACATTATGTATCTCCTTAACCCGTTATCTTGTCGATTATCTTCTTTACTGCCGCGTCCTCGATCGGCTTCTGGAGGAAGTCGTAAGCGCCCGCAATGATAGCCTCCTTGAGGTTCGCCTGCGTTCCGACAGATGAAGCCATGATGACCTTTGCGCCCTTGTCGAACTCGCGGATCTCCTTGAGCGCGTCAACTCCTGACTTGACCGGCATGATGATGTCCATAAAGCACAGGTCGGGCTTTTCAGCCTTGTACTTCTCAACCGCCTGCTGTCCGTCAGCAGCCTCTATGATGTCGGTAATGCCAAGCTTTGATATCGTGTCTTTCATCTTCTTGCGGACAAATAACGAGTCATCGCATATCAGTATTTTCAGTGCCATTTTTTGCGTGTTCCTTTCTTTGGTATGCTGAGAGTTATCTCTACCTTTCTATTGTAATATATTTTCCCTAAAAAATCAAGCACTTTGTTGAAAATATTTAAGAGGTGACCATTTTTTAATTTGTGCGGGTGGAGGTTCAGACTGTCGGAAAATCAGGGCTGGCAGGTCAGCGGGTCATTGCTGATGAAATGTTGATTTTTGCGCCAGCCTGTGATATACTTGTATTTGTATTGGTCACCTCTAAAAACCTCTCGTGAGCGGAACTGTGCAGTGCAAAGTTTTGCTTTTCACAACGGTTTAATACTAATAACCGTTTGAAAGAAGGAAAAGATTTGCTGAAAGACAGTACCGATATCTAGGGCAACACCGCACAATTACCGGCTAACGCATGTTGTCCCAAAAGGGCGGCATCCTGCCGCCCTTTTGGGACAACTGCGCAAACGTCCTGTTTGCGCCTTTGCCGCACGCTTGCTTGCATCTTTTCCGTCAGATAGCACAAATTTCGCT
>JBJFGA010000242.1:0-10241 GCA_051892275.1 Oscillospiraceae bacterium
TGTTTATGCAATACTTCCAGCACACTTCGAAGCTCCGCGACCATATCACGTCCTTGTGACCCTTTAGCTTGCCCTCTTTTTTCTCTACGGTAACGCCCGGCCAGTTCCCGACATACTGGTTAGAGCCGGTCAGTGTATTGAAAAGCGTAGTCTTGCCGCAGTTCGGATTTCCGGCAAGAGCGATACGAATGTCCATTTTATTTCACCCCAAACGCTTAAATTAATTCGGAATTCGGAATGCGGAATTCGGAATTGTATGAGCCGCCTTCGGCGGTTATTTCAATGCTGTTGACTTGATTTGTGATACTGTTACAATTCACAAAAACTAATTCAATTGTGCCTTTCGGATTGTATCAATTTAAATCCGTCCGCGAAGCGGACACCATAATTCCGCATTCCGAATTCCGAATTCCGAATTAAAAATAAGTGCCGCTTTCCCGCTGTCAAGCAACAATCTAAATCTCAATCATCTCCGCGTCTGCCTTGCGCAGCGAAAGCTCGTACCCCCGCACCGTGACCTCCAGCGGGTCGCCGAGGGGCGCTACGCGTCGTATCATGATATCCGTACCCTTGGTTATGCCCATGTCCATTATGCGGCGTTTCAGCGCGCCCTCGCCGTTTATCTTCTTCACGGTGACTGTGTGTCCTATCTTCGCGTCTTTCAGTGTAGCCATAACGACCTCCGTATATTGTATGCTTCTACCTGTCCGGAAAGAATGCCGGACAATTAGTCTAGCCTAATTTGTTGACGGTAAATAAAAGTTAGAACGCTCTAACTCCTAATATATAATACTACAAACTCCTTGATTTGTCAATAGCTTCGGCGGGAATACGGCAATAACCGGGTTTTTTTGTAACTAATTCAGCCTGCGGTGCGCGGAAGTGGGATAGAATTGTGCATATCGTACAAAATCGGAGGAATAATTCTGTGAGATAAAAGAGATGGTTTTGGAAATGCTGATTTGTGAAAGTTGCAAGAAAAATTATTAATCCCTCTTGACAAGTTAATAATCCTGTGGTAAAATTATTAACGTAGGGAGGTGAGTGCCACGGAAAAGAGCATATACAGTCTGGTGCTGTCCGATGACGTTGTAGATGCGGTGGACAGGCTGGCGAGAAGCTCCGGGCTTAGCCGTTCGGCGATGGTGAACCAGCTTCTTGCGGAGCGGGTGTGCTGCGTTACGCCGGAAATGCGGCTGAAAAGCATAACCTCTGCGATACTGAGCGCAGTCGGCGGGGAATTCTACCTTACCGAGCAGCCCTCTGCCGGGACAGTCGCCTGCCGTACTGCGCTGAAATACCGCTACAAGCCTACGCTGCGGTATTCGGTGGAGCTTTTCGGCGCTGGAAGTAAGCGAGCCGGGGAACTCCGCATAGCCGTGCGCACCCAGAGCGACCAGCTTTACGCAGATTTGAGCGGCTTCTTCCGCTGCTGGACGGAGCTGGAGCAGAAGTACATTGCCGGGAAAATATCCCAGGACATCATGTTCGCGATAGATCCGGGGCGTTTCACCCGAACGCTGAACATGCCGCCGGAGGGTATCCCGGACGAAGCGCTGGGGCAGGCAGTGGCTGACTACATGGCAATGCTGGACGAGGCTATGAAGCAGTATTTCGCGCAGCTCCCTGACAGGGAACGGGCTGCGGCTGCGGCTGAATCAAGCTACGCCGGGGCGATAGTAAATCAACAGGTAATTATCTGACATAAAAGGAGGAACAGCTATGAATCCTAACAAGTACACCAAGAGATCTCTTGAAGCCGTGCAGTCGGCGCAGGATATCTCGATAAGCTACCAGAACAACTGCGTGGAGCAGGAACACCTGCTGTACGCGCTGCTCACGCAGGACGGCAGCCTTGCCTCGCAGGTGCTGACCAAGATGAACATTGACGCGAACGGCGTTGAGCAGGCGGCGCTGAAATTCATCGAGGGTATGCCGAGAGTGACCGGCAGCGGCAGGGAAGCGGGGAAGATATTTGTTTCCTCCGACCTCGACAAGGCGTTCGTGGAGGCAGAGGCTCAGGCGGAGCGCATGAAGGACGAGTATGTTTCGGTGGAGCACCTGCTTCTGGCGCTGGCGGAGAAGCCCTCCAGCGGCGTTTCGGGTATTTTTAAGAGCTTCGGCATAAGCAAAGACAAGCTGCTGAAAGCGATATCCGAGATACGCGGCAGCGCGAGAGTTACATCGCAGGAGCCGGAGGAAACCTATGACGTGCTGAATAAGTACGGGCAGGACTTAGTGGAATTAGCGCGGCAGAACAAGCTAGACCCGGTCATCGGGCGTGACAGCGAGATAAGAAGCGTTATCCGCATACTCTCCCGCAAGACCAAGAACAACCCCTGCCTTATCGGCGAACCCGGCGTCGGCAAGACTGCGATAGTCGAGGGTCTGGCGCTGCGTATCGTGCGCGGGGACGTTCCCGCGAACCTCAAGGACAGAAAGCTGTTTTCGCTGGATATGGGTGCGCTTATCGCGGGCGCTAAGTATCAGGGCGAGTTCGAGGAACGTCTGAAAGCGGTGCTGAACGAGGTCAAGAAGAGCGAGGGCAAGATACTGCTGTTCATTGATGAGATACACCTCATTGTCGGCGCAGGCAAGAACGGCGGCGCTATGGACGCGGGCAACCTCTTAAAGCCTATGCTGGCAAGGGGCGAGCTTCACTGCATCGGCGCGACCACACTGGACGAGTACAGCAAGTACATCGAAAAAGACCCGGCGCTGGAGCGGCGTTTCCAGACAGTTCTTGCGGACGAGCCGACCGTTGAGGACACCATTTCGATACTGCGTGGACTGAAAGAGCGGTACGAGGTGTTCCACGGCGTGCAGATACACGACAGCGCGATAATCGCGGCGGCGACCCTCTCCAACAGGTACATCACCGACCGATTCCTGCCGGATAAGGCGATAGACCTCATTGATGAAGCCTGCGCAATGATACGCACTGAAATGGACAGCATGCCGCAGGAGCTGGACGAGATAAGCCGTTCCATCATGCAGGACGAAATTGAGGAAGCGGCGCTCAAAAAGGAGACCGACAAGCTGTCGCAGGAGCACCTTGAAGAAATACGCAGGGAGCTTGCGGAGAAGCGCGAGAAGTTCAACGCCATGAAAGCAAAGTGGGAGAACGAGAAGAACGCTATCACCCGTGTACAAGACCTGCGCAAGGAAATAGAGAACACCAACGGCGAGATAGAAAAGGCAAAGCGGGAATACAACCTCAACAAGGCGGCGGAGCTGCAATACGGCAAGCTGCCGAAGCTACAGGCTGACCTCGCTAAAGAGGAGGAACTTGCGGAGCAGGCAAAGAGCGATTCTCTGCTGCGGGACAAGGTTTCCGAGGACGAAATTGCACGGATAATCTCCCGCTGGACTGGGATACCGGTGACGAAGCTGGTGGAGGGCGAGCGCGAGAAGATTCTGGCGCTGGGCGATACTCTGCACAAGCGCGTTATCGGTCAGGACGAAGCGGTGGACAGAGTTACCGAAGCCATCATGCGTTCCCGCGCGGGTATCAACGACCCGAAGAAGCCGCTTGGTTCGTTCCTGTTCCTTGGACCTACCGGCGTGGGCAAAACGGAGCTGGCAAAGGCTCTTGCAGAAGCGCTGTTTGACGACGAGCACAGCATAGTCCGGCTTGACATGAGCGAATATATGGAGAAATACAGCGTGTCCAGACTTATCGGAGCGCCTCCCGGATATGTCGGCTACGAGGAGGGCGGTCAGCTCACCGAGGCGGTTCGCCGCAAGCCGTACTCCGTTGTTCTGTTTGATGAGGTGGAAAAGGCTCACCCGGACGTATTCAACGTGCTGTTACAGGTTCTGGACGACGGCAGGATCACCGACGGTCAGGGCAGAACGGTGGACTTCCGCAACACCATCATAATCCTCACCTCCAACCTCGGCTCGCAGTTCATTCTGGAGGGAATCGGCGAAAACGGCGAGATATCCGAGGACGCGAAGAAGTCGGTGGATATGCTGCTGAAACAGTCGTTCCGGCCGGAGTTCCTCAACCGTCTGGACGAGATAGTATTCTACAAGCCTCTTCGCAAGGAGGAAATATTCAGCATAATCGACCTGCTGGCGGCTTCACTGAAAAAGCGTCTCAAGGACAAGCAGATAGAGCTTGATATCACCGACAAGGCAAAGCAGCTTATCGTAGACAGCAGCTTCGACCCCAGCTTCGGCGCGCGTCCGCTTAAGAGGTATATCCAGCGCAACGTTGAAACCATCGTTGCTAAGGAGATACTCGGCGACAAGGTGCGTCAGGGCGACAGGATAACCATTGACGAGCAGAACGGCGAGCTTACCGCCGTGGTGAACGGATAATTGTTTCAGGGCGCTGATGGGTAACAGCGCCCTGTTTTTATTCCCTGCTACCCGTAGGGGAGGGGCTTGCCCCTCCTGTCACGCAGTATTTTTATCGTGAGTGGCAAGCCCCTCCCCTACATTTTTCTTTTAAAACCCAATGTCACATCACAAAAAAGAAATACTCTTTCCCTCCTGCCTGCGCCAGTACTCCGGTCGCGGTGCGGGAGTACTTTTTCTTTTGGGAAAGCTTTACTGCAAATCCGCCTAAGTCCGCGTAGTATTCGTACACCGGGTCGCCGTCGGTGTCCCGGTACTCATACCGCAGTATATCCCGGACGGCGTACCTGAAGCAGAGAATATTTCCGCGTTCAGCTTCTTCAATGACCCGCAGGAAGTGGTCCCTCCGGCGGATAAGCAGTATGCTTAGCACAATTAATCCCACCGCCATTGCCGGCATTGTTAATAACCCCGGCTGTATAGCCCAGCTTATGGAAACGCCCTCGCCGTCCACCCGAAAAGAATGCTCAAGTATCATTGCCGCGCATTCCGAGAAAAAGCACATCAGCATTACCCCCGCGAACACAAGCATTATCACTATGCACAGCATAGAGCCTTTCCTGCTGTCCCGGATATGTGCTTTAAGCAGCTCCAGAAGCATGGGTGTGCAGTTACAGGGCACTCCTGCGGTTATGTACTCCCGCGCCTGCGGGTTCACATCAAGGCAGTCCTGCTGTATCAATGCAGGTCTGCTGGTTATCACTGTGCAGTCAAGAATAACATCTGATCGGTTCATACAATTTCCCTCCCATTTTTATTATACTGGTTTTGGGAACGGTTTTCTGTCATCTTCTGTAAATTCTTTGTTAATTCTTTGAAAAACACATATTTTGACCATGTAAATTGTTACAAAAAGATTTTACAAATTGTACAAAAGCATTTACCTCATGTTGCAAAATATGCGCCAAATGTGATATAATTTAAACTAGGTATAATATTCCTATTTATATATAATTTAAAGGAGAATAACCTTGGAAAAAGAACGACCATTGATAGGGATAATTGCGGCAGAGGCGGAATTTGTTGTTTTCGCCTGTGAACTGGAGATAATGCAAAGGGAGCTTTTGGCTGCGGGCATGGATACGGCTGTATTCTCATCGCTGATGATGTCCGGTAATTCTGAGTTTGATTCCGCTGAGAACTCGGTATATGACCTGATGAATTTCGACCTGCTGGACGGTATCATCATCATTCCCACCAGCATAAACAACGAAGAGGCGCGCAATAAACTTATACAGCGTATCCGCCGGGATTTCACAGGCCCTGTCGTTTCGATAGACACACCGGTGGAGGGCTTTGCTGACTCTGTTTATAACTATGAGTACGCCGCAGATATCATCGTTTCCCATGTGATGGACGTACACGGCGCAAAAACCATTGACTGCCTGGGCGGCAATCACGATGATTATCACGATGAACTGGAGCGCTGTTTCCGCAAGGCACTGGAAAAACGCGGATATTTTATCCCGGACAGCAGATACCACCGCTGCATTGACTGGGTGGACGACTACTCCGGTGTTGCCGATGAAATAATTGCAGGGGGGCTTCCGGACGCGATACTCTGTTGTTCCGACCTGTCAGCCATGCAGCTGATGGCTTGTCTTTCCGAGCGGGGGGTGAAGATACCTGATGATGTTATCGTCACCGGCTTCAATAAGGGCGAGCCTTACGGCTCAGAGTATGTCAACATCACCTCGGTGGAGCGCGACCCGTCAGCAATAGCGCATAATGCCGCGCATTACATAATTGCCGAAGTGCGCGGCACAGAGTATGTACCGGAAGGCGATGAGCACTGTGCTTCCCTGTACGAGGGCATTACCTGCGGCTGTCAGCGGCTTGACATGAAGCAGATGTGCAGACATGCTGTACTGGATATGACCGAGCTTCAGCAGGGTGGGTTCAACTCGTACTATAACTTCATGTCAGAGGAACTTATTGCCGCCGAAACCTTCTTCGACTATCTGTGGAAAACGGACTGGTACACGAATTTCCTTGGGGACTTCACCGGCTTCTGGATGTGCATGAACGACAAGGTAATGCACAACGCCGCCCCCGACCCGGGCTTCACCGAGAAGATATCCCTGCCCTTTTCCCGGGTGAACGGCACCGGAAATGTAGACCTGCTGCGGAAGTTCCCCCGGGAGCAGATGCTGCCCGCCATATTTGAGCACCGCGACCATCCCGCGGGGTATATCTTCACCGCGCTTCACTTCATGGGCGTGAACTACGGCTATGTGGTACTGTCCTACGGAGACAGCGGCAAGGTTTACGACAGGACATACGTCAAGTGGCTGAGGAGCATTACCTGCGCCCTAGAGAAGCACCGCCGCCATATCATATACAACGATGCCGTGACCGAGTCGCAGGTGCGCGACTCCCTCACCGGTCTGCTCAACATGCGCGGCTACGCGAGAATAATGACCGAGCGCTGCGGCAGGTTCAACGACCCGTCAAAGCTGCTGCGCATAATCTCCATCGATATCGAGAATTTAAAGGGTATCAACGATACCTACGGCTATGCCGAGGGCGACAAGGTGCTGTCCTCGCTGGCGGTGGCACTTACCCGTGCCGCCGGGGACTCGGATATCGTTGTAAGGGTCAGCGGGGACGAGTTCTTCATTGCCGGAATACTGGAGGAAGGCTCTGTGGACGATGTTCCGAGCCGGCTTCAGTCCGCGATAGACAACCTCAACCACTGGGACAACCGGGAATACGGCGTGAACATCTATACCGCGTCGCTGACCGAGCCGCTTACCGATAAGGCGCTGCTTGAGAAGCTGCCTTACGAGGCGTCGTACCAGCGCACCCTTACCAAGGACAACCACACCAAGATGCACAAGGCAGCGGCGGTCAGCGAGACCTTCGACCCGGAGGAGCGGCTGAACGTTATTCGGCTGCTCAACGAGAACCTGTTCACCTATCACTTCCAGCCGATAGTCAGCGCCCGGGACGGCAGCGTGTTCGCTTATGAGGCGCTTATGCGCTCCGGCGATGAGTTCAGGCTGTCGCCGCTCACCGTACTTAACCACGCGGAAGCGCTGGGCAGGCTGGACGATGTGGAGCGGCACACCATGTTCAACGTGTTCCGTTTCGTTAAGGAAAACCAGCAGCTCCTTTCGGGAAAGCTGATGTTCGTCAACAGTATCCCGGCGTGCTGCCTGTCCGAGCCGGACTTCGAGAAGCTGTATCACCTCTACGGCGAGATAACGCCGAAGATGGTGGTGGAGTTCACCGAGCAGACCCAGGCGAGCGAGGTGCAGCTGGGCGTGCTTCTGGAGCGAAGCCAGCGCTGCGGGTTCAGCATAGCGATAGACGATTACGGCACCGGCTATTCCAACATCAGCAGCCTGCTGAACTTCATGCCGAACGTGGTCAAGATAGACCGCAGCCTCATCATGAATATCCACAAGGACAAGCGCAAGAAGCACTTCACCCGCAACATAATCGAGTATGCGCACGACAACCACTTCATGACGCTTGCAGAGGGCGTGGAGCTTAGCGAGGAGCTTCAGACGGTCATCGCAATGGGCGTTGACCTGATACAGGGCTACTACACTGCGAAGCCGTCACCGGATATCCAGCTGGAGATAAAACCGGAGATCGTGGCGGAGATAGAGGAATGCAACCGTCAGAGCGAGGTAAAGCGGGTGAGAAAGACCTACTTCGCCGGGGACGAAAAGGAAGTTTCCCTGATGGCACTCGACCTCGACAACTACACTGATATAATCATCAACAAGCGGGAGTACACCCTCACCGGAAACAAGAACTACGTCACCGAGATGGTGGTAAGGGCGAAGGACAACACCGACTGCCAGCTCAATCTAGTGGACATTTCAATAAAGAACGAGAGCGCCGGGGCGTCTGTCACCGTGGGGCAGAACAGCACCCTCACGCTGAACATAATCGGCGAGGTATCGATAAGCGGCGGCATTTATGTGCCGTTCGGGTCAACGCTGAAGATAGTCGGCAACGGCTCGCTGTCGATAATTTCAAGCTCCAACCAGACCTATGCTATCGGCTCCGGAGCGGCTATGCCCTACGGTAATATCGAGATAGACCTCAAAAACCGGCTGTTCATTCATCTCGACAGCGAAAAGAGCGTCGCCATCGGCGGCAGAAGCAACGAGGGCAAGTCGAAGATAAGGATATGCTGCAAGGAGCTTGCTATCGAGCAGATGGGCAAGCAGACGCTCGGTATCGGCAGCCTGATATCCGGGGCGGATATCTTCATTCACGATACACGCATGAGCTTTGAGCACAGCTCGCGGTCGGCGCTGGCTGTCGGCAGCTTCAGTGATCCCTGCGTTATCGACATCGTCAGCTGCTCGGCGAAGTTCAACATGTCCGGCGACAAGATAGGCGGGTTGGGTTCATTCAACTCCTGCGGCGGCAGCGTCAGAATGACTGATTTCAGCATAAATTCTGTACTGAAGGCAAAGGAGATACTCGGTATCGGCGCGGACAAGCAGTTCGGCGAGATAGTCATGACCGACTGCACCTTCAACGCAGTCATTGAGGGCGCACAGGTAGTTGTTTTCGGCTCTGAGGACTGCGAGGGAACCATCAGCATGACCACATGCAGCGGAGATATCGTGGTGCGTTCCGGCGAGAAAACGCTTCTCGGCGTAAAGCCGGAGAACCTCATTACAGACCGCTGCGGGCTGAAATTTGAGGGATAAGAATAAGAGCCGCCTGTTTCAGAACAGAGCGGCTCTTCTGTTGTATTATTATGCCAGCATTGACGGCGCAGCCGGCTGTTCTCTGCGCACCTGCGCGGGCTTTCCGGTGTTGAACTCCACCAGCTCCATCAGCCGTCTGTCCATCAGCGTATAGCCGTGGCGGTACAGCTCCATTCGCTTGCCGCTGTCCTGCTCGAACTTGGATATCGTTGGTATCTGCGGGCGAATGATGAACGCCTTTCCCTCGGCTTCCAGCTTATCCATCAGTTTTATCGTCTGCTCGTAGCGCTCCACCCGGGTCATGCAGGCTTCAATGAACTCGGGGTAGTCCTTGTACATCAGGTCGATGACCTTTCTGAACTTGGAGTAATTTGTGGGCGCAACGCTGCTGTCCGGCTTGGTGAGTACTATGACCACCTTGTCGCAGCCCATTTCCAGCGCGTGTTCTATCGGGATAGAGTCGGCAATACTGCCGTCGAGGTAGTGTCTGCCGCCTATTTCGACCGGGTCGCACAGCATGGGCACGGAGCAGGTCGCCTTGACGATAGTGAGCAGCTTCTGCTGGTCGGACTTCTCGGAGAAGAACTCCGCTTTGCCGGTCTCGCAGCAGGTGCAGGCGTACTCAACGTCAATGTCGCTGCTGAAATATGTATCAAAGTCGAACGGGAACTGCTTATAGGGGTACTCGAACGCCATCTTGTCGAGGTTGATTATCTTATGCACCTCAACGAACTGCTTGAAGCCGAAGTATGACTCGGATTTCGGCGCGTTTATCTGCCGGGCAGTTCTGCCTATCTGCCGGGAAACGTAGCTCATTGCATTGCCGCCGCCCGCGGAAACTCCCACCACATAGGGGTAGTATATGCCGTTCTCCATCAGACGGTCGAGAACACCCGCTGTAAAGATGCCGCGCACAGCGCCGCCCTCAAGTATCAATCCTGTTTTCATAGTAACACCACCCATCTCATTTGTGCTGTATGTATTCTTTCACGGTACTATGATACCACAGGAAAATCAACTTTATGTTAACTTTCGCCTGAAACCATTCCGCAAAATATACAAAAACAGACTTATTTTACCAGCAGGCTTTAAGCAAAACTCACTGAACCGCGGAATTACAGCACAAAAACTTCTCCGTCAGCCCACGGCAACAGCATTTACTTTTTTTCAGAAAAGATGTATAATAGGAAATATGAA
>JBJFGA010000243.1:0-10224 GCA_051892275.1 Oscillospiraceae bacterium
CATCGAGATGATCCAGGCTGACCTGGTTGACTCCTACAACGGCGACATGGCTGCCCGTGCTAGAATGCACAACGCACAGTGCCTCGCTGGTATGGCGTTCTCCAACGCTCTGCTGGGTATCGTTCACTCCATGGCTCACAAGACCGGCGCTATCTTCCAGGACTACGGCGCACACATCATTCACGGTGCTGCAAACGCTATGTACCTGCCGAAGGTCATCGCATTCAACGCAAAGGATCCGACCGCTAAGAAGAGATACGGCGTTATCGCTGACTACATGAAGCTCGGCGGCGCAAACGATGACGAGAAGGTTGCTAACCTCATCGCTTACCTGCGCAAGATGAACGACGATCTGAAGATCCCGCACTGCATCAAGAACTACGGCGCAGACAGCTATCCCTGCGAGCAGGGCTTCGTTCCCGAGAATGTATTCCTCGAGAGACTGCACGACATCGCTGTCAACGCACTCGCAGACGCATGCACCGGCTCTAACCCCCGTCAGCCCTCTGTTGAGGAGATGGAGAAGCTGCTCAAGTGCTGCTACTACGACACTGAAGTTGATTTCTGATTTATACTAATAACCATTTAAACTCAGGAAATCTTTACAGAAATCCAGCACCGCTATCGTCGTCAAAGAAACTTGACGTACAAAAAGTACGCCTGCGTTTCTTTTCCTAGATATCGGCACTGTCTTTCTGCAAATCTTTTCCTTCGTTCAAACGGTTATTAGTATCATAACACAAAAAGTCCCGTCGGTTTCCCGGCGGGATATTTGTTTACTGATTACGGCGCTGCATTTAAACAGCGCCGTTTTGTTATTGTGCGTCCTCCGGCAGAATAATCGGCGCAGCGCCCTCTGCTATCATGTCCAGCATGTGCGGAACGATATCCGGGTCAAGCTGGCTTCCTGAAACGCGTTTCAGCTCCTCAACAATTACCTCGGCGGACAGCGAGTCGCGGTAGCAGCGCTTGCTGGACATTGCGTCGTAGGTGTCCGCAACGCCGATTATCCGCGCGACCAGCGGGATATCTTCCCCGGCAAGCCCCTCGCAGTAGCCCTTGCCGTCGTAGCGTTCGTGGTGGTATCTCGCGCCGTCTGCAACGCCCTCGATGGCGGTGTAGTTCTTCAGGATATCCGCACCTGTCGCCGGGTGCCGCTGGATTATCTGCCGCTCCTCGTCCGTGAGCCGTCCGGGCTTGGTCAGAATGCTGTCCGGCACGCCTATCTTGCCGATGTCGTGGAGCACCGCGATGTAGTACACGCGCTCCTGTTCCTGCTTGTCCATGCCCATTCGGCGGGCTATTTCGCGGGAATATTCGGCAACGCGAAGCGAGTGACCGTTGGTGTATTTGTCCTTTGCGTCAATAGTCTGCGCGAAGGTCCTGAGCGACTGATCCACCATGTCCTTGTACTGCTTCTGGCGGCGGTTTATCACCCGTATCCTTGCCTGGAGGATAATTATCGTGATCCCCACCGCAACAGCGATAGCGCCGAAGATGAGCACCGCCGCGAACCCCGGCTTTTCCGAGAAGGACTTCTCCTTGGTGATGTTGACGGAGCAGGTCGCGTTCTGGCTTGGGTCGTCGGTGAGGAATATCCGCATGTTGAAGGTGTAATCGCCGCCGGGCAGGTTGGTGTAGCTGACATTCAGGCTCTTTTCGCCGGAAACGATCGTTTCTTTCTCGTCAAAGCCCAGAAGCTGGTAGGCGATGGATAGCCGTGTGGTGCCTGTGTAGGACAGCGCCGCGCAGTCCACGGTAAGGCGGTGCGCGTTGGTGGCAAGGCTTAACGCGTTGGGGTGGTCGTACTCCACGCCGTCAACGTTTACGCTGTTGATTATGCCCTTGGGCAGCATGCTTTCCGGCTGTGCGAACTCAAATATGCTCACGCCGTCGCTGGTCGCAAGGTACAGATCTCCCTTGGGCGACAGCCAGTGCCAGGTGTTGGCGTAAAGCGAGCCAGACAGACCGCACTCAAAGCCGTAGCACACCGAAGCCGCACCGTTGTCCGCGATAACGTCCTCACGGGAAACCGCAACGATACCGCTGTTCTGGAGCATGTACAGCACGTTGTCCACGAGGTACATATCGAAGATACTTCCGGAGCGCTTGTCAAGGTTGTCCAGCTTGCGGAAGCTGCCGTTGTAGTAGTACATTCCGGTGCTGGTGCTGACGAACCAGCAGCCCGGCTCGGAATCCGGCACCATACGCAGGATAATTCCGTTGTCCAGACCTGCGTCATAGCTGTATGCGGTCACCTTGTCGTCCTTCAGGACGTAGATACCGCCGCCGTCGCTTCCCGCCAGCACCTCGCCGTTCTCGCCCTCGGCGATACACAGTATCGCGGTGTAGGGCAGGTCGGTATAGGTGTTTATCTTACCCCTGGGGGAGATGACGCTGAGACCGCCGGGGCAGCCTACCGCTATTGAGCCGTCAGACAGCTCGTACAATGTTCTGGCGCTCCTGTCCGCAAGACCGTCCTCCTTTGTGAAGGTGGTGATTTGCCAGGTCGCGGGGTCGCAGCGGATAACCGTAGCGGAGGGGTTGTAGCTTGCTATCCAGACATATCCGCTGCTGTCGGCGATTATGTGGCGAATGCGGTGACCGTTCAGCATCGTTGTCAGAATATTGCTCACCGGTTTCCATTTGTCGGTGCATATCGTAAGCCCGTTGTCGCTGCCCATGAAGTAGTAGCCGCCCTGTCCGGCGATAGTGTTGATAAGCTTGCCGGACAGCCCGGAGTCGCTGTCCGGGGTGGAGTAGCAGCCCTTGGCGTACTTCACCACGCCGTATGTGGAGGAAGCTATCCACAGGTTGCCCTCGTAGTCCATGCAGAAGCCCTCGACCGCCGCGGCGTTTTCGGCAATGCCGAAGCCCTGGAAGTTGCCGTTGTGCAGGATACCGAAGCCGCGCAGTCCTGTTACCACAATACCGCCGTCCGGCAGCAGGGTAATGCTGTTGTGGGTGGAAACGTCGCCGGTGTCGTGGGAGGTTATCTTCAGCCCGGCGGAGGTGAGCGTCTCGCTCTTAAACTCCACCCTTGCAAGGGTGTTGCCGTCCGAGCCGACCCAAACCGAGCCGTCCTTGCCGGAGCCAACGCTGTAAATGCTCTCGCCGCCGCTGAAGATCAGACCGTCATCTATCTTGCTGATGAACCTGCCGTCCTGCCCGATAACGCAGCAGCCGTAGGTCAGGCAGCACCATATACGTCCGTACTGGTCAATGGCGGTGGAGAATACCGTCTGTCCGGCGATCTCGGGGATATCGAACACGGTCATAACGCCGCCGGATATCCGTGCAAGCCCGGAGGAGCTGGAAACGTAGATGTCGCCGTTATCGCCCTCGGCGAACCTGCGTATCGTGAAGAAGCTGTCCGCCGGCTGACCCTCCGGCTGGAAGAAGCGTCCGTTTTCCATGCAGAACACGCCGGTGTCGTTAGAGCCTATCCACAGCCTGCCCGCGGAGTCCACGAACAGCGAGCGCACCGTTGCAGTGCCGACAAGCCCCTCCTCGCTGAAGTTGCGGAAGTTTGTGCCGTCATAGCGTATCAGTCCGGCGTAGCTGCCTATCCAGATATACCCGTCCGGGGTCTGGACAACGGCGTTAGCCTCGCCGGTGGGAAGCCCGTTGCGGTCGTTGTAGACGGTGGGAACGTAGGTCATCAGGTTATCCTGCGCGGACACCGTCACCGCCATGGCGAGCGTCATTACCAGAGCGGCAAATATTGATATTATCTTTTTCATTATATTTCACCATTCTTTATATAAAACCATTGTTTTCCTATTAATACTTATTATATAACATTTTTACCTATTAGTCAATATACTATTTTAAAAATGAACCTGCATTCCGGCTGCAAAAACTGTGAATAATACCAATGTTACAGCGCAAAATATAGCATGGTCACCTATAAAAGACCCTGTTTGAGTGAAAATGTGTATAGCACCGCCTGCTTCGTCAAACCGGCTTTTAGAGGTTCCCGCATATAAAACTGAAAGGGGAGTGCGTTATGGACGAAACTGTCCATACTTCGATACCGGGTGAGCAGCCGCTTACCGGGCGGCTGGAGGAGGATATAGCGCTGGTAAAGGCTATCACCGGCGGGTCGAGCGATGTTATCATCAAGCCGGGAACACTGTGCGGGTGCAAGATTGCGGTCGTCACCTGCGAGGGAATGGCGGACACCGACACGCTGGCGCAGCTTGTCTACAACAAGCTTGGCGACGTGGGCAACGCCGAGAGCCTGCCGCCGGAAAAGCTGATGGAGCGGCTGTTCGAGGTGTACCTTATCGCGGCGGAACAGCTTGAAATAAAGAACCTCGGCGACCTTGTGCTTAAGATGCAGAGCGGCTTCGCGATAATACTGGCGGACGGCTGTACCAGGGCTATCGCGGTGGGCATTCAGGGCTACGCCGCGCGGGGGGTGGACGAGCCGTCCGGGGAGCTGAACGTCCGCGGCAGCCGCGAGGGGTTCGTTGAGGTGATACGCAGGAACATGGCGCTTATCCGCCGCCGTATCAAGTCACCCACGCTGGTGTTCGAGATGTCGGTGATGGGGGAGCGCAGCAACACGGATATCTGTCTTTGCTACCTCAGCGACAAGGTGTCGCCGAAGCTGCTGGAGGACGTTAAGAAGCGGCTGAAGGACATAAAGCTGAACACTATCCTCGAAAGCGGCTATATACAGCCGTTCCTTGAGGGAGAGGGCGGGTGGTTCTTCTCAGAATGCGGCACCTGCGAGCGCCCGGACACCTTTGCGGCGAAGCTGTACGAGGGCAGGGTAGGTATACTTGTTGACGGAACGCCGTTCGCGCTGACCGTGCCATACCTGTTTATCGAGAACTTCCAGACGCTGGACGATTACACCCAGAAGCCGTTCTATGCGCTGTTTATCCGTACCGTGCGGCTGGTGGCGTACTTCATCACGCTGTTTCTGCCGGGGGCGTATGTCGCGGTGGCAAGCTACCACCCGGAGCTGCTGCCCTCGGCGCTGCTGCTGAACCTTGCCGCCGCCGAGCAGACCGCGCCCTATTCCCTTATGGCGGAGTGCCTGCTTATCCACTTCATGTACGAGATACTGCGGGAAGCAGGGATAAGGCTGCCGCGCCCTATCGGTCACGCTATCGGCGTTGTCGGCGGTATCGTTATCGGCGACATCACGGTGAACGCGGGGCTGGTGGGAGCGCCCATGGTGCTTATCGTGGCATTGTCCGGGCTGTGCAGCTTCGTTGTTCCGGCGTTGTACGAGCGGACGGTATTGCTGCGGTTCATCTATATCCTCGCCGGGGGTATTTTCGGGTTGTTCGGGCTGCTTCTGGCGGCGGGGGTGATCATCATCAAGATGTGCTCCCTTAACACCTACGGCGTGCCGTATATGGCGCCGCTGTCGCCGTTCTCGCCCCGGAGCAGCCGTGATATGCTGGTGCGTTCCGGCTGGCGCAGGCTGCAAAAGGGGGACGTCACCGTTCAGGGCTTGAACGGCAGCGATATCCGCGCGGAATAGGGGGAGCTATGACGGATAATTCACACAAGATAAGCGCGCCGCAGCTGTTCTGTATCCTGCTGCTGATACGCGTCAGCGCGGAGCTGGTGTACCCCTCGGAGAGCGGCTTCGGCGGGACAGGGCTTGCGGCGGCGCTTACCGCAGAGGTGCTGCGGTTTCTTATCGCGCTGCCGGTGCTGGTGTACTCGTTCAGGGGGCGGGAGTTCTACGCGGCGATATGGCGAAAGCACCGCTTCTGGGGCTGGGTCTCGGCGGCAGGAGCGGCGCTGCTGCTTGCGGGAGCGGCGGTGCGCACGCTGATTTACGGCGCGGAGTTCGTGCAGCGGACAATGCTGAACAGGACTTCCGGGCTGCTTATCGCGGCGCTGCTGGCGGGCTTCGGGGCGTATGCGGCGCTGAAAGGCTGCGAGGCGCTGGCACGGGCAGGGGTGTTGTTCCTTGCGGCGGCGGGGGCGGTCACATTGCTCGCAATAGCCGCGGATATCCCGGAAATGCACCGTATCCGCGACCTGCCGGACTGGAGCGTGGGGCTGTTTGTCGGGGACGTTATCGAGCGCTTCCTGCGTGGCGGCGAGTACCTCGTGTTCGCGGCGCTTCTGCCGTATGTGCGAACTGACGGCAGGAACAGGGCTGAAACGCGTTCCGGCGCGGCGGGAATGCTGTTCGCGGTGGCTTCGGCGGTTATCGCGGCAGGGCTGTGCGTGTTCTACGGCGCGGTGCTGGGCGAGTATTCCACCATGACCGACTACCCCATTGCCGCAGCTTCCTCGCTTGCGGATATCGTGCTGTTCAAGCGGCTGGACGGCGCTGTGTGCGCACTCTGGGCGCTGGGAGCGGCGCTCCGCGTCGGGGTGATGGCGTTTTCGGCGTTTGCGATAATAAGGGAGCTGACGCGGAACAATGTCAGGATAAATCGTGATTAATATGTATATCGGTAATTGATGGGAGAATCGCAATTGAAAATTCGGAATTCGGAATGCGGAATTCGGAATTATCGGTGTCCGCTGGCGCGGACGGATTTAAAATGCCTGCTAGCCGAAACGTGCAATTATAGCAAGCGTTTGTATCTTTTTATAGTATAACAAATTAAGCTTACCGCCTTTTAAATCAGTCCCCGAAGGGGACACATTCAATTCCGCATTCCGCATTCCGAATTCCGAATTACTAATTAAGAACAACATTTTAAGTATTCGATTAACGTATAAATTACGAATTTTTATTCTGTTCTCATAGAAAGGAAACAACCATGAAAAAAATCCTTCTCCCCGCGGTGATCGCGGCGCTTCTTTTTCTTTCCGGCTGTCAGGCGACTGAACTCGGGAAACGCGCGATAATCCAGGCGGCAGCGGTGGACAGGCAGTCCGGTGAGTACGTTGTCAGTGCGCTGATGTTCAGCTCCGGCGGGAGCAGCAAGGACGGGATAGACGCGTCCGGGGAGAACGTGATAAAGGTCACCGGGCGCGGCAGGACGTTCGCCGAGGCGGTCGGGGACATTTCACTCACCGACGGCAAGGAGATCTATATGTCCGAGAACAAGCTTCTGGTGATAGGCGGCGGGTTCGGGGACGCGGACTTCACACCGGTGCTGGAAACGCTGTCCGAGGATATGCGGTGCAGCTTGAACATGCTGGTGTGCTATTCGGACGACCCGGAGCTGCTCACCGACCTTCGCTTCACCGAGGGGCTGACCGCCGCCGATAAGCCGGTAAGCATGATAGAGAACGGTTTCCGTGAGGGAGCGTCACCGAGGGCTTACCTGCTCGACATGCTGAACGACACCGCCGCTGGCAGAGCCACATTGCTCCCCGAGTTCCGGAAAACCGCCAACGGCTACGGCATGACCAGCGACGGGGAGGATACCGCGGTAATAACCGGGTCCAAGCTGTACTTCTGCGGCAGGCTGGGGGAGTCCCTCGACAGCGACCAGACCACCGGAAGAATGCTGCTGGACGGGCTTAGCGACAGGGCGCGGCTGTCATTTGTCCACAACGGCAGCGAGGAGAGCTGCGAGGCATACGCAGTCCGGGTGAACCACCGGGATAACGGCGACATAATGCTGTCCGCAAGGTTTCGCCGTTACAGCGGCGAAGCCCTGCCCGGGGAACTGAAGTCCACCGCATTCCGGGAGCTTGAACGCCTTATAAGAGCAGGTGCGGATATTTGACCGACTACTCCCGATCTCATTCGACTGCAAAAAACAGCGTTCAACAATGACCGCCTTTTTCGACACCCCGCAAACCGCTTCGCAGCGCCATTTGCGGGGTGCTGCTGTGAATGTTGACGAAAAATCATTGAAAAAAATCCGGGGATTTGTTGATTTTTTTTCGTAAAACACTTGACATTTTTACGAAAACATGATAAATTATATTTAGCACTCGGAGAGATAGAGTGCTAAAGATATAGGAAGGTGGTCAGAATGGATACCAGAGCGATGAAAATACTTGCGGCGATAGTCGATGAGTATATACGCACCGGAGAGCCGGTGGGTTCAAAGGTCCTTGCCGAAAGGCCGGACATCTCGGTTTCTTCTGCCACGATAAGGAACACCATGGCTTCGCTGGAGCAGGAAGGTTATCTCGACCACCCGCACACCTCTGCCGGAAGAGTTCCCACCTACAAGGGCTATCGGTTCTACATCGACAATCTGATGAACCCCGTCCCGCTTGACGCGGACGCGATCGAGCACATAGACGGCATTCTGGAGCAGCCCCAGGCGGACGGAAGCGTCACCCCGGAGGAAGCGCTTATACAGAACGCTTCGACCGCGCTGGCGGAGATAACCAAATGCGCAACGTTCTCCACCAACCATGTGTCGCAGTTCTCGGTGATAACAAAGGTGGACGTTATCCCCACCGGACGGAGAATGTACGTACTGCTGATGATAACCAGCAGCGGCGCTATCAAGAACCGTATCTGCCGCATGGAGTTCGACCTGACGAACGAGCAGATGGAGTTCTTCAACAGCTTCGTCAGCAAGAACCTTCAGGGCGTGAACCTCTCGGAGCTGACCGACGAGTACGTCAACAAGCTGATAGAGGCGCTGGGCGCGTACATGATAACGCTGTCGCCGCTGCTCACCGCGGTGTGCGAGCTGTCCAACGACCTCATGCAGGACAATGTTGAGGTGTCCGGGCAGACGAACCTGCTGGAATGCCAGGAGTTCCCGGTGATGGACGTTATGAAGTTCCTCGAAAACAAAAACGAGCTTTCGTCGCTGCTGGACAGCACGTTCTCGGGGATAAACATAAAGTTCGGCGGCGAGGACAGCAGCGATACCTTCGCGATAAGCAACTCCACCTTTGTCAGCGGCACCTACTACAAGGACGGAAAGCCCGCGGGTACGCTCGGCGTCATAGGTCCGATGCGGCTGGATTACCGCAGGATAATCCCCTATATCGAGTATTTCAGCGATAAAATAACAAGGCTGCTGTCTGATCCGGAACAGCCGCCGCAGATAGAAAGCGAGGTCAAGGACAATGGAGAATAGCGAGATGGAGCAGGAGCAGAACCTTCAGGCTGAAACCCCCGCAGAGGAAGCGGAAAGCTCACAGGCTGCACAGCCGGAGCAGCCCGCCGAAACCGCCGAAACCGCAGAAGCCGAGGTAGTCGGGGAACAGCCGGACGCCGAAGACAAGCTCGCAGCAGAGCTTGCGCAGGTAAAGGATCAGCTGCTTCGCACCATGGCGGAATACGACAACCACAGAAAGCGCACCGCAAACGAGAAGCTGCTGCTTCGCGCGGACACGATCTCAAGCGTGGTCGCAGATTTCCTGCCGGTGGTGGACAATCTCGAACGTGCGCTTGCGGCGGAATGTTCCGACGAGAACTACAAGCAGGGCGTTCAGATGATCTATGACAGCTTCATGGAAGCACTTGGAAAGCTGGGAGTCACAGTGATAGAGAGCGACGGCGCGGACTTTGACCCGCAGCTGCACCAGGCGGTTCAGCGGGTGGACAAAGAGGGCGTCGAGAGCGGCAAGGTGGCGACCACCTTTGCAAAGGGCTACATGATCGACAAGAAGGTCATTCGCTTTGCGATGGTAGCCGTGGCAAACTAAGCGCATTCACTTTTAAGGTTTAACGCATATAATATGCAGACAAAAGAATGGAGGAATTCATTATGGGAAAGATCATTGGTATTGACTTAGGTACAACAAATTCATGCGTATCCGTTATCGAGGGCGGCGAGCCGGTAGTTATCACCAACTCCGAAGGCTCCAGAACCACACCGTCCGTTGTTGCGTTCACCAAGGACGGCGAGCGTCTGGTAGGTCAGCTGGCTAAGAACCAGGCTGTGACCAACCCCGAAAAGACCGTCATCTCCATCAAGCGCCACATGGGCAGCGATTATAAGGTGGACATCGACGGCAAGAAGTACACCCCGCAGGAGATATCCGCGATGATACTCCAGAAGCTGAAGCAGGAGGCAGAGGCTTACCTCGGCGAAACTGTTTCCGACGCTGTTATCACCGTTCCGGCATACTTCACCGACAGCCAGCGTCAGGCTACCAAGGACGCAGGTCAGATCGCAGGTCTGAAGGTGCACAGAATAATCAACGAGCCGACCGCCGCAGCGCTTGCTTACGGTATCGACAAGGAAGAAGAGCAGAAGATCGTGGTTTACGACCTCGGCGGCGGTACATTCGATGTATCCGTTATCGAGATCGGCGACGGCGTTCAGGAGGTTCTTGCTACCGCTGGTAACAACCACCTCGGCGGCG
>JBJFGA010000244.1:0-10222 GCA_051892275.1 Oscillospiraceae bacterium
GTTGATATACCTGTGGTAAAATACAACATATTAAAAGGCGTAATAGCCGCCGGGCGTACCCGCCTAAATTACGATTTTTATTCCTGCTTGCATTTTGTGGAAATCTGTGCTATAATTAGACAAAATCCACTATGGAGGTAAACCATGAAATACAGATATATCGGTATTGCCGGAGCGCTGGCGCTTTCGGTGTTATTAAGCGGCTGCTCCGGCAGCAGTGAGTCAAGCGGCAGCTCCCAGACTTCCGGCAGCGCAGAGGTCGTTTCCGGCACGGAAACCTCACAGCCCGAGGAAAGCACTGCGCCAGTTGACGCATACGACCTTGCACCCGCCGCATCCACCGCAGAAACTGCTCCAATCCAGCAGCCGGAAGTTCCCGCAGAGGAAACAGAGGAGATCCCCGCAGCGCAGACGACCGAATCCCCTGCCGCAAATGTGGACTACCCCGCAGACTGGCTGTACGGCACATGGAGCACCCTTACGCTGAACGGCTATGATTACTGGGAATATGCGGACGAGCAGGGCATTGACGGCGAGGTGCAGTTGATATTCAGCAGCGACGGCGTCAAGGTCACAAGAGGCTCTGAGGGCGTTGTTGATGAATTTTCCTATACCGTCACTGACAGTGGAGTTGCAATTACCGACAAGGAGTCCGGCGATACAAAAGAACTAACATACGACCCAGCCGCTGACACGCTTTCATTTGCGAAAAATAATGATACTGTGGTGTACATTCGCGGCACTAACCCGAGATATCCCGGCGCGGAAAGCCACGTCGGCGAGGGTATCTACGGGCTGTGGAGCGTTGTCACTTTGAACGGCGAGGACTTCTGGACTTCCGACAGAATGGTGCCGGAGCAGTCCGGTGAGAGCTTTATTGAGATAAATGAGAGCGGTCTGCGGACGATAGATAACTATGGAACGGACTACTACGAGATGCGTCTGACCGATACCGGCGCGGAATTCACAACCACCCGTGACGGCGAGGATTATGTGCTGACCTATGATGAAACATCGGACACTATTACTGCGTTTCAGAAATCCCAGCCGGACGGCGATACTATGGTAATGAAGCGCGGTTCTAACCCGAAGCCCGGAACACAGAGCGACTGCGGGTGGCTTTACGGCACATGGAGCGCTGTCACGGTGAACGGGCAGGAGTTCTGGACTTATGCGCAGGAGAACGGCATTGACTTCGAGTGGCAGCTGGTTTTCTCTTCGGACACCTGCTTTGCGATAGCCGAGGATACATACAAGACCAGCTATACCGTTGACGGAAACACCGTGACAGTTTTGTCCGGTGTAAGCACCTCTCAGACTGCCATGTACAACAGCTCCACCGATATGCTCATGTTGAACGACGAGCAGGCGGGGCAGACCATTGTCATGAAGCGCGGAACAAATCCCCGCAGCTGAGAAATAACTGTTGACAATCCTCCGGAATTGTGCTAGAATATTCACTGAATTACAAAGACAGGAGAATTCACATGAAAAAGACGATAAAAGCATTATTTCTGGCGGCAGTTATCACGGCTCTCTGCACCGCGTGCAGCCGTTCGATAGATATGGACAAGCTGACAGGCAGCTGGACTTACACCCCGGAAAGCGGTGAGCCGGTGGTAATCACGATAACCGACCAGTATTTCACCCAAAGCTCCGGCGGAGTTACCGGCGAGCAGCTGAAATACGAGCGCAACTCCGACGGTATAAACGTCCGCAGCACCGACGGCAAGGTGCTGTTCACGCTGTACTACAATGAGGAGAGCGACACCGTTTACTACACCGTCAACACCACCTCCGGCGACCTTAAAATGACGTTCAGCAGGAACGCCCAGTAACATCATTGTTTTTTCGCATATTTCTGCACATTCGGGTATTATCCACCGGAATGTGCAAATTTTTTTGCTGTGCTACTTGAAAAAACTGTGAATATGAGGTATAATATAGACTGTATAATTTTGCGCAACTGAAAGTATTTGGCGCTGCAATGCGCCGCTGACGTATCAAAGGAGAATTTACAGTGTTCAGAGGCCCTTTACTTGAATTATTCGGAGTGCTTTTCAACAGCAACAGGACTGACGCGGATATCATCAGCGTGGTGCTGTCCATTTTCTCGGTGCTGGTCATTATAATGGTCGTGTTCCCGATAAGGGAGTTCTTCCGCGGCTTCGTTGCGAAGAAGCTGGGCGATGATACCCCCGAGATGGCGGGAAAGCTCACGCTTAACCCCTTCGCACATATCGACCCTATGGGCGCACTCGCCATGTTCCTGTTCAGGATTGGCTGGCCGAAGCCTACCCCCATCAATATCAGCCGCTGCAACAAGGTAAAGCCCCGCACCGCGCTGGTGCTGACTTCGCTTTCCGGCCCGGTGGCAAATATCCTGATGAGCTATATCTTAATGATAGTGTACAAGATACTGTGGCTCAATATGGCAAGCGAAGCAGTTTATTATATCGCGCTTGCTCTTTTCATCACGATACAGATAAACGTGTTCCTTGCGATATTCAACCTTATACCGATACCCCCGTTTGACGGGTTCAATATCCTTGCGACATTCCTGCCGCGCAAGGCTGTGTATTTCATGGAACGCTACCAGCAGATAATCTACCTCGTGTTCTTCGCGCTGCTGATGTTCGGTTTCCTTGACGTGCCGCTTGGCGCTCTTACAAACGGAGTTCTGTGGCTGCTGGACAAGGCGAGCTTCTTTATTCCGGTATAACAGGGGAGAAGTATGGAAGGACTTAGCTTCAAGCTGGAGATATTCGAGGGTCCGCTTGACCTTATGCTTGCGCTGATACAAAAGCACAAGCTGAATATCCAGGATATCGAGATAAGCGTGCTTCTCGACCAGTTCATGCTGTACCTCGACAGAATGTCCGAGGCCGATCTGGAGATAACCTCGGACTTCCTTGAAATGGCGGCGCGGCTCATTATGATAAAGTCCGCGGCGCTCCTGCCCAAGGAAGAAGCCGAGGAGATGAAAAAGGAGCTTCAGGGTGCGCTTATCGAGTACGCGCTCTGCAAAACTATGGCGGGGCGGCTGAAAAAGCGTTACCTCGGCGACGTCGTGTTCGTGCGCAAGCCGATGGAGCTTGAAATAGACCGCGCCTACCACAAGACCCACCTGCCGGAGGAACTCATGCTGGCGTACGGCTCGCTGAACGAGCGTACCCGCCGCAAACAAAGCTACCGCCCGCGCTCAATAAAGCCGATAGTCGCGAAAAGCTACGTCACGGTGTTCACCGGGATAGTGGCGGTGCTGAAAAGCCTGCGCAAACAGGGGACAGTCAGCATGGAAGAGCTGTACAAGAACCAGCCCCGCTCCCGTACTGTGGCGACATTCCTTGCGATACTGGAGCTATCCAAAGAAGGGCGTATCTTCATATCCGAGGACGGCGGCAGCGTCCGGCTCCGCACAAAAGCGGACGATAAACCAAAGACAGAAACCGAGGTGGCAGAGCAGTGAAATTCAGTGAAGGTATGGCGGTTATAGAAGCGGTGCTTTTTGCCTGCGGAGAGCCTATCGAAGCAGACAAGCTCGCCGCTGCGACTGAAATAGAAAAGGAAACAGTGCTGAAAATGATAGACCGGCTGAACGACCGGTACACCGACAACAACAGTGCTTTCCGCATAAACAGGCTGGGGGACAGCTACCAGATGATGACCCAGCCGGAATTTGCACCCTACATCAAGACGGCGCTGGAGAACCGGCGGCAGGTGCCGCTGTCACAGGCGGCGATGGAGGTGCTGGCGGTGGTCGCTTACAACCAGCCGGTCACCAAGAGCTTTGTGGAGCAGGTGCGCGGAGTTGACAGCTCCGGAGTTGTGAACAGTCTTGTGGAGCGCGACCTGCTGGAGGAATACGGCAGACTTGACCTGCCGGGACGTCCGATAGCATACAAGACCACGGACAATTTCCTGCGGTGCTTCGGACTGACGGATATCAAGGGGCTTCCGGCGATACCTGACAGCACCGACCAGATGGATTTCGACGAATTAGACGAGATGAATTTCAGCGGAGACTGACCGCCGCTGAGTGGAGCGGGGTGAGTCAATGACAGGTTGGATAATCGCGGGGAGCATCATCGTAGTCCTGCTTGTTCTGCTGATGACCTCCGTCAAGGCGAGATTTGAGTATTCCGATGAACTGCGGCTGAAAATCAGCTGGTTGTTTCTTACGATAGTGAGAATTCCTGCTAAGACAAAGAAGATGAAGCGCCGGGACAAAAAAGCCGCAAAGGACGCCGAAGAAGCTGCTGACGCCGCGGAAGAAGCGGAGCAGGCTTCTGATGAAGCAAAGCCGGAGAGCGGCGGTTCGCAGGAAGCCGAAACCAAAAACGCGGAGAAGAAGCCGGAGAAGAACAAAAAGGCGGCGAAGTCCGGCGGTAAGCTGACGTTAAAGGACATCTTTGAGATCGTAAAGCTGATATGGGACACCCTCAACACACCGCTGAAACGCGTGCTGAAAGCCACCCGGATAAGCGGCTTCCGGCTGAGGATCGTGGTCGGCGGCGATGACGCGGCAAAGGCGGCGATAAGCTTCGGCAGGGTGAACATGCTGGCTGGTTCGGCGCTGGCATTCCTGGAGGGCTGCTTCACGCTGAAAGAGCCTGACTTTGACATCTCCTGCGATTTTATGAGTGAGGAGACCACCACCGAGTGCGAGTTCACCGCGAGGCTGACAGTGATAGCCGCGCTGGCGTTCCTGTTCTGGCTGCTGGGGAGGCTCGTGAAGAACTACCTTGCCAGAGCCGACGCGCAGAGAGCGGTAAACAAGTTAAGAAAGTAATTCATATAGACCGAAAGGAGTTTTATTATGTCTAACGCAATTGAAGGAGTAATGGGAGTATCAATGGAGAAGATACGCGAAATGGTGGACGTAAACACCATCGTCGGCGAACCTATTTCCGCGGCGAACGGAACCACCATCATTCCTGTTTCCAAGGTGTCGTTCGGTTTTGCTTCCGGCGGCAGCGACCTGCCCACCCAGGCGGCTGAAAAGTTCGCCGGCGGCGCTGGTGCGGGTGTTACCGTGAAGCCGGTGGCATTCATCGTCATCAGGGCTGACGGCGACGTGCAGCTTATGGAACTTGGCGCAAAATCCAGCCCGGTAGAGGGCATTGTTGACGCTATCCCAGGAGTTATCGAGAAGATAAAGAGCATGGTCGGCGACAAGAAGTCAAAGAAGGACGACGATAAGGCTGAATAATAAGCCGCATTTCTGCACAACCTAACGGTGGTATTATTTTACATTGATCACACCAAAGGAGTGCAGATATGAAAAAGCTGTTTAAAAGGGCTTCGGCGCTGGTTCTGGCGGGAGTGACCGCTGCGGCGATGGGCTACACTGCCGCTGCCGCGCCGGAGAGCATTTCGGCGGTGAGCGCCGTGCTTATCGAAGCCCAGACCGGCACAGTCCTCTACGAGAAGAACGCCCACGAACACCGCGCAATGGCAAGCACAACGAAGATAATGACCGCGATACTGACGATAGAAGCCGGCGACCTTGACCGTGAATTCACCGTTGACCCGCTGGCGATACGCGTTGAGGGCACTTCTATGGGCTTGCAGGAGGGCGACCGGGTTTCACGGCGCGACCTGCTGTACGGGATACTGCTCCCTTCAGGAAATGACGCGGCGAACGCAGCGGCGGTGTCGGTCAGCGGAAGCATACCGGAGTTCGTGAAGCTGATGAACAGCAAGGCGGAGGCGCTGGGGCTTGCGGATACGCATTTCGTTACACCCTCCGGTCTGGACGCGGACGGGCATTACACCACGGCGCTCGACCTGGCGCGGCTGGCGGCTTACGCTATGCAGGACGAAACCTTCCGCGGGGTGGTATCCTGCCGCAGCGCAGAAGTGGAGTTCGGCAACCCGCCCTACACAAGGACGCTGTACAACTCCAACAAAATGCTGGCGCGGTATGACGGCGCTATCGGCGTAAAGACCGGTTTCACGGACAACGCGCGGAGATGTCTGGTTTCAGCGGCGGAGCGTGATGGAGTTACTCTTATCGCAGTTACGCTGAACGCCGGGGACGACTGGAACGACCACACAAAAATGCTGGACTACGGCTTCACTCAGGTGAAGGCTTACCCGCTGGAGCTGGGCTGCGACACAAGAGTCCCGGTGGCGGGAACAGGACAGAGCGTGGGGGTGTATTCCCACGAGGAAACGCTGGCGCTCACCCCGCAGCAGCGCAGCAAAATCACCCGCAGGGTGCTGCTCCCGGCGTTCGTCTACGGCACCGTGGACAGGGGAGACAGGCTGGGGGAGATCCAGTTCTTTCTTGACGGAGAGCTTGTGAAGTCCTGCCCGCTTTACGCCGACAGCACTGTTTCAGTTCCCGATGAAGAACTAAGTCTGTTCCGGAGAATACTGGAATGGGCTGGGATCATCATATAAAACACCGCCCGGGAGGGCGTACATACGAAAGGTACATTATGGAAAAAGTCAGAATACAGAAAATAATCGCAGACAGCGGGCGCTGCTCCCGCAGAAAGGCGGAGGAACTTATTTCAGCAGGGCTTGTGACCGTGAACGGCAGACCCTGTACCCTCGGCGACAAGGCAGACCCGGTGAACGACCTTATCAGGGTCGAGGGTGAGGAGATATCGGCGGAGCGCGCGGAAAAGCGATACATCATGCTGAACAAGCCCCGCGGCTACGTCACCTCGATGTCTGACGAAAAGGGAAGAAAGATCGCAAGCGAGCTTTTAGAGGACGTGAACGAGCGTGTTTACCCCGTGGGCAGGCTGGACAGGAACTCCGAGGGGTTGCTGCTGTTCACAAACGACGGGCAGTTCGCGAACGACATCATGCACCCGTCAAAGCACGTCCCCAAGACCTACCGCGTCACCATCGACGGCATGGTGAACGAGGATCAGCTGTCCCGGCTGATGTCCGGCGTTGAGCTGGACGACGGCGTGAAAACGCTTCCCTGTACCGTTGAGGTGCTGTCGGAATCGCCGGAAAGAACGGTGCTGCGCTTCGTCATCAAAGAGGGCAGAAACCGCCAGATACGCCGCATGTGCAGCGCTGTCGGGCTGGAAGTCGGCAGACTTCGCAGGACCGCAGTCGGCGGTGTGAAGCTCGGTATGCTGAAGCCCGGGGATTACCGCGACCTCACAAAGGAGGAGCTTCGTTCCCTAAGAAGCTACATCGGCGCTCCGCAGAAGAAGCGTCGATGACCGGAAGCGATGTTTTGTGAATATTGTCAAAATATTAACCAGCAAAGTGAATGTTTTTATTGCGAAAGATAAAAAATAAAAAATTATCAGATTTTGTCTTGAGTTTTCATTTGCGATGTAGTATAATTATTGTGGATAAATTTGATTGACCGTCTGTTTTATGCTTTGGCAAGGACAGCTGTCAGTTTAAAGTATGGAGGAGTTATAATGGCGTTATCTAAGACTTTGGCTGAAATGGAGCAGAACGTTCCTGACAGCGACGCAAGAAAAAGACTTTCTGCCCTCTGTGATGAGGACAGCTTCACGGAGCTTGACAAGTTCCTGTCCGCAGACGGAACGCTCAGCAGCGTTGCGGCTGGCTACGGCACCGTGAACGGCGCGACCGTTTACGCTTATGCGCAGGACGTTTCTGTAAGGGGCGGCGCAGTTGACAAGAGCGCGGCGCTCAAGATAAAGAAGATCTACGAGCTGGCTGCAAAGAACGGCGCTCCGGTGATAGGTTTCTTCGACAGCAAGGGCGGCGATATCAACGAGGGCATGGAAGTGCTTGCTGACTACGGCGACATAATCAAGGCTTCCGCTGCTATTTCCGGCGTTGTTCCTCAGATCGCTGTAATTACCGGAGTGTGCGCAGGCGCTGCCGCAGTTATCGCTTCCATGGCGGACGTTACCATCATGACCGAGAATGCAGAGTTGTTCCTGAACGCTCCGTTCAATACCCCCGACGGCAAGCTTGAGGGCGCAGGAAAGGCGGCTAACGCAGCCAAGTCCGGCGTTGCTGATATCCTCGCAAAGGACGACGCTGACGCTGTTGCAAAGGCAAAGAAGCTTGCTGCTATCCTCCCTGCAAACAACATTTCCCTCGCGGGCAACGACGAATTCGCAGAGAACGATGCGGCTGTTACCGCTTCCCTTAAGGGCGCGGCTCTGGTCGCTGCACTCGCTGACAAGAATTCCGTTGTTGAGCTGGGCGCAGAGTTCGGCACCGCAGCTTACACCGCTTTCGCAAGCATCAACTGGGCAACCGTTGCTTTCGTTGCTACCGATAAGGCTGCGAAGCTCACCGCAGCTGACTCCGCTAAGATAGCAAGATTCGTTCAGCTGGCTGATGTGTTCTCCATCCCGGTAGTTACCGTTATCAACACCGAGGGCTTCGAGCCGTCCAGCGGCGCAGAGCTTGCAGGCAGCGTCCGTGACGCAGCAAAGCTTGCACAGGTTTACGCTTCCGCTACCACCACCAAGATCAACCTCATCACTGGCAAGGCTTACGGTGCAGCTTATGCAGCGTTCGACAGCGCTGACGTTTCCTTCGCATGGGAGAACGCAGCTATCGCTCCGATGAACCCCGAGGCTGCAAAGGTATTCATGGGCGGCGAGGTTGACACCACTCCGTTCAAGGCTGCTTCGCTCGGCATGGTTGACGGCGTTGTTGCACCCGAGGACACCAAGCAGGCTGTGGCTTCCGCAGTTGATATGTGCTCCAGCAAGAGAGTAGTTGCTCCCACCAGAAAGCACGTTAATTTCGCATTCTAAGAAAAAAAGATAGAGAGGTTTTTGACATGAAAAGATACACCATTACTGTAAACGGCACCGCTTATGACGTAACTGTTGACGAGGCAGACGGCTCCGCAGCTCCTGTTGCTGCAGCTGCTCCCGCTCCCGCAAAGAAGGCTGCCCCCGCTAAGCCCGCTGCTCCCGCTGGCGCTCAGGGCAACGCTTCCATCACTGCTCCGATGAACGGCAACATCATCGACGTAAAGGTAAAGGTCGGCGATAAGGTTACCAACGGTACTGTTATCGCGGTTCTCGAGGCGATGAAGATGGAGAACGACATCGTTTGCGACAAGGACGGCGTTGTGGCTTCTATCAATGTTAACAAGGGCGACACTGTTGAGACCGGCGCTGTTGTTGCAACTCTGAATGCGTAAGATATAGGAGAAAAGAAATGGCAAAATTAAAGATAACCGAAACAGTTCTTCGTGACGCGCACCAGTCTCTGCTCGCCACAAGAATGTCTATGGACGAAATGCGTCCTATCCTGTCCACAATGGATAAGATCGGCTTCTACTCCGCCGAGTGCTGGGGCGGCGCTACATTCGACTCCTGCATTCGCTTCCTTGATGAAGATCCGTGGGAGAGACTTCGCACACTCCGCAAGGAGATGCCCAACACCAAGCTCCAGATGCTGTTCAGAGGTCAGAACATGCTGGGTTACCGCCACTATGCAGACGACCTCGTTGAGTACTTCGTACAGAAGTCAATCGCGAACGGTATCGACATAATCCGTATCTTCGACGCGCTGAACGATATACGTAACCTTGAGACAGCTATCAAGGCTGCCAAGAAGGAGAATGGTCACGCACAGGTAGCTATCTCCTACACACTCGGCGAGGTATTCACCCACGAGTATTATATGAACTACGCTAAGCAGGTAGAGAGCGCCGGCGCTGACTCCATCTGCATCAAGGATATGGCTGCGCTGCTCACTCCTTATGAGGCTGAAAGCCTTGTTAAGGATCTCAAGAGTGCTGTCAAGATCCCGATCCAGCTGCACACACATTACACCTCCGGTCTTGCTTCTATGTGCATAATCAAGGCTGTTGAGGCTGGGGTTGACGGCGTTGATACCGCTATGTCCCCGCTGGCGCTGGGTACTTCCCACGCTCCGACAGAGTCCATCGTTGCTACATTCCAGGGCACAGAGTACGACACTGGTCTTGACCTCGTAAAGCTCAACGAAGTAAGAGATTACTTCATGACCCTGCGCAAGAAGTACATCGACAGCGGTCTGCTCGACCCGTCCATGCTTGCCACCAACACCAACGCCCTGATCTATCAGGTTCCGGGCGGAATGCTGTCCAACCTGCTCTCTCAGCTGAAGCAGGCGGGCAAGGCTGACCAGCTTGAAGAGGTTCTCCAGGAAGTTCCACGCGTTCGTAAGGACTCCGGCTTCCCGCCGCTGGTAACGCCTACCTCCCAGATCGTCGGCACACAGGCTGTGTTCAACGTTATCATGGGCGAGCGCTACA
>JBJFGA010000245.1:0-10136 GCA_051892275.1 Oscillospiraceae bacterium
GAGAGCGGTGCTGGATTTCTGCAAAGATTTCCTGAATTTAAATGGTTATTAGTATTAGACGGTTCTGGACACTGTCTGTCGAAAAAAGGAGAAGATGTATGTCGGTATTTTCGAAAATGTCAATTAAAAAGCACGTTATTGTTGTATCACTTATCATGGTGCTGCTTCCGCTTTATATCTGCGGTTCGGTAATGCTGGTGATGAGCTATAATACTGCTGTGAGTTCAACTGCAACAAACATGGAAGAAATGGCGGTCCTCACTGCTGAAAGAGTCAGATGGGAGATGGATTCCTTTTCAAATGTTGTATTTGGTGTTGGCTGTAATCCCCTGCTTAGCAATCCATCTGCGGATTTGGAAGAAAAGCAGAAATTCCTCGATGGAATTGTTTCTAAGTATGGATTTACCCGTGGTAATATAATCGGTTCTGACGGAAAAAGCATTATAAATGGGATAGATTTCTCTGAAAAGCCTTGTTTCATTGAAGCGATGAAGGGGAATTCTTCCATTTCTATGCATATCAACTCTTCTGATAATGGCAGTATCATGGTCATTGTTGCTGCACCTGTCTGGAAAGATGGAATAGAGAATTCTGAGGCGGTGGGCTGCGTATACTTTGTACCCAACGAGGAATTCCTTAACGATGTAATGAGAGAGATAAAATTCAGCGATAACAGCGCAGCTTATATGATCGATAAAAACGGTGACACTATTGCTGATATTGACACGGAGGTCGTAAAGAACAAAGAGAATATTGAGGCTCTTGCCCTTGAGAATACAGGCTATGCAGAGCTTGCAAAAATCCATGAAAAAATGAGAAACGGCGAAACAGGCTTCTATGATTATTACGAAAACGGCGTGAGGACGTTCATGGGATATGCGCCTGTGCTTGGAACTGACGGCTGGTCTATTGGAGTATATGCTCCGGCAGATGATTTCCTCAAGGATACTTATATTGAAATTCTGGTTTCGGCAATTCTTATCATAGTGGCGGCGGGAATTTCTATTATCAGCGCATCATTCCTCGGGAAGCATCTCGGCGATCCTATCAAAAAATGTTCAGAACGTCTTGTCAAGCTGTCACACGGCGACCTTTCCAGCCCTGTTCCCGTCGTCAAGTCAAAGGACGAGACCGGTGAGCTTTCAGAAGCGACTAGGGTCCTTGTCAGTGATTTCAACAGGATAATCGGCGATATGGACAACATTCTGGTGAATGTTTCCAATGGTAATTTTGATGAAAAGAGCGAGAACGCTGATGAGATTTATGTTGGCGATTTCCATAAGCTGATAGATTCCGTGAGCATGATCACGGCAAGGCTTAGTGATACGCTGCGGCAGATAAATGTTGCGGCGGATCAGGTCTCCAGCGGCGCAGAACAGGTTTCCGGCGGCGCACAGGCGCTCTCCCAGGGCGCTACCGAGCAGGCTTCCTCTATCGAGGAGCTGGCGGCTACTATAATGTCTATTTCCGAGATGATAAACCGCAATGCGAAGGACGCAGAGAACGCAAGCACAATGACCGGTGAAGCCGGCGGCAAGATGATGGAAGCAAACCAGAAGATGGAAGGTCTTGTTGCCGCAATGACGGAGATAAGCGATTCCTCCGCGGAGATAAAGAACATCATCAAGACCATCGAAGATATCGCATTCCAGACGAATATTCTTGCTCTTAACGCCGCAATTGAGGCTGCAAGAGCGGGCGAAGCAGGAAAGGGCTTCGCGGTGGTTGCAGACGAGGTTCGTAATCTTGCGGCGAAATCTGCTGAAGCTGCCCAGAACACCACAAATCTCATTGAGGGAACAGTTCAGGCGATCAACAACGGCAGCGCACTTGTCGGCGAGGTCGCAGATGTCATGAATCAGGTGGCAGAAGCTGCTGGACAGGTCGCGGTGATAAACGACAAGATATCCGAGGCTTCCAGGGAAGCGGCGGATTCCATCACGCAGGTCACCGTTGGAGTGGAGCAGATATCCAATGTTGTTCAGACAAACTCAGCGACCGCAGAACAGTCGGCTGCTGCTTCAGAGGAACTTTCAGGGCAGGCGCAGATGCTGGATTCGCTGGTGTCGGAGTTCAAGCTGAGAACAGAATAAAAAACATCGGCTGTCGGAATATCTCCGGCAGCCGGCTTTTATGTTGTGGCAAACTCATTTGAGCAATACTGTGAGTGCACACCGTCTTTGTCGTCAAGCCTCCTCGTTAGGCATACAGCCTTTCGAGGAGGTTTTCCAGTTTCTGCTTCCGCCCGCACCGCCGATTTTCAGCCCGTATATCTGGGATATTAAGCGGCAATACCGCACATAGCTTCATTAAAGGCATACAATGTACCGGCAATGCCCGCAAGTTCTTCGCGTCCCGATGCGATACTCTGACGCAGATAGCTGTATACGCTTAAGTTGCTGATAGTGATTTCGCCAACACTTATTGTGAAAGTATGCGCACACTCGCCGATGGCAATGTCGCTGACAGCGAGGTATGTTCCCTTTTCGTCCGTGCAAACGGACAGGCGGGAGGCGTCAGGAACAGTCCCCATGCTTTGCGCTGTAATATCGTCCAGAGTGAAGTCGCCTGTGAAATACAGCTTTAATGTAATTGTGTCCCGCAGCGTGATCGCATATCCCACAAAATCAATGCCAGAGTCATTGTCAGCAATCGAATACCTGAATGCACTGAGCTGTGCGGCTGTGACAGGATCAGTTGTTCTGTCGTTTTCTTCGAGAATTGAATTTGCAGGAGCGTCTGTGTTGTGATCAAAATAGATCTGCGCCTGCGCACCATAGTTCAGCATTGCTTTGAGGAGCGGTATTTCTTCTTCATGATCGTCGCTGTTTTCAAGTATATCCTCCGAATAAGCCAGCATACTGTAAGAGTGTATTTCACCGGTAAATTCATTGGAGATCATCTGCGCGCTTATCTCGTCAGCCATTTCAGCCGCAGAAACAGGACAAGTGAAACAATACAGCGTTTTGCCGCTGACCGTTTCGGTCACTGCCTCACGGACGGGGATAACTGTTTCTTCGCTGTTTACAGTAAAGCGCATTTCTGCGGAATCATCATCAGCCAGATCGTCGGAAATGTCCATAATATAGATAAGTCCTATTCCGTCAGTGAGTGAAAGCCTGTGATCGACTATGTCTGCATAAGTTTCATTTTCACCATATCCGCACAGCCTGCATACATCATTCAGCATTACGCAGGTATGCCTGCCCACAAAGCGGTGGTAGTTCTTTTCTACTGCGACAACACTGCCTGCGCAGATGGTTTCGGGAATATCAAGTGCTGTCTGGTCTGTGCCAAGAACTATTGAGGTGATCGTGACCTCGTTGCTGTCAATACAGTATACTGCCAGCGAAGCGTTGTCGGGAAATGCGTTAAGCGGAACAACAGTGCCGTCTGAAACGAACGCACTGTTCAGATTCAGACACATACCAAAAGCGTATTTTCCGACCGAGGTAACGCTATCGGGAATGACAACGCCCGAAAGGTCAATGCAGTTGTAAAAGGCATAGTCGCCTATGGTCTTGACGCTATCGGATATCACAAGCTCTGATAATCCGTCACACCAACGGAACGCGCTGCTGCCGATCGTTTCAACTCCGTCAGGGATCGTAACACTTTTAAGGGAATAACATCTCGAGAAAGCGCCTTCGCCAATGCTTGTTACGCTGCATGGGAGCGAAACGTCTGCTAATTTGCGGCAATCGTAAAATGCTCTGTAATTTATCGTGGTCACGCTGTCAGGCAGTGATATTTCTGTAAGGCTGTCACAGAAGGAAAACGCATTGTCACCAATTGCAGTAACTGCTTTGCCGCAAATGGTACCGGGAATATCGATCGTTGAGCGGTACTGCCCCAGCGTGACAGAGGTTATCGTTACCTCATCGTTTTCGGTGCTGTACTGCGCTTTTGTTGTGCTTTCAGGGAACGCGTTTACCAGTAGGGGGTCAACATTCACCGAAAGGAATATATCGGTCAGCGCCGAACACATATCAAAAGCATACTCGCCGATCGTAAGAACACTTTCGGGTAGGGAAACCATCTTTATTCCCGTGCAGTAAGCGAATGCGCTTTCGCCGATCGACTCCACCTTGCCGGGAATGTCAAGACTTGTTAATCCCGAGCAGCCATAGAAAGCCCTGTCGCCTATTGAAGTAACATTACCAGGAATATTGATCTCCGCAAGGGATTTGCAGTTATAAAATGCGTCAGAACCTATGAAAGTGATTTTATCGTGAAGTGATATGCTTTTCAGCGCAGTGCAGCCGTAAAAAGTGCTGTTATAGATCAGTTTTACCCCGGCAGGGATCGTGATATTCGTAAGAGCCGAACAGTTGTAGAAAGCGCTGTTTCCTAAATACGTTACGTCGTCGGGGAGCTGAAGCTCTTTCAGACCGGTGCAGTTCTTAAAAGCGCTGCCGGATATGTAGGAAACCGTGTTGGGGATAGTGATTTTCGTAAATCCCGAGCAGCCCGAAAAAGCGCTTGAATAAATAGATGTAACTTCGATACCGTAAATTGATTCGGGAATGGAATAGGATTTCAGCCCTGTTCCGGCAGCAACTGAATAGATCTCAGCCTTGCTGTCCGAAACACGGTATCTGACCCTTGTTGCGGTCGTGGGAAACGCGCCCGTGGAAATTGAAGCCGGATATGGATAGTATATTTCGGTAAGTCCCGAACAGCCCGAAAACGCATAACTGCCTGCCGAAGTAACGCTGTAAGGAAGTGTTACGGTTTCCAGCAATGTGCAATAGTAGAAAGCGTAGCTGCCAATTGATGTCATGTCACTCGGAATTGACACAGCTGAAAGCTTGGAACATTTATAAAATGCGTTGTTTCCGATAGTATTTACACTGTCGGGTATCGTGACGGAAGTAAGCGCGGAGCAGTTGTAAAATGTGTATTCCTCTATTGCGGTAACGCCGCTGGGGATATCAAATCCCGAAAGGCTTGTGCAATTACGGAACGCGCCGCTTCCGATTGCGGAAACACCATCAGGGAGCACAAGACTTGAAATGCCTGAGCAGCCATAGAACGCCTGCGCGCCTATTTCAGTGACGTTGTCGGGAATAGCGATCCCTGCAAGGGAACTGCACTGATAAAATGCGTCGTCGCCGATTGCTGCGACGTTTTCGGGCAGCGATATGCTTTCCAGCGCGGTACAGCCGTAAAATGTGCTGCCTTTTATTTCAGTGACCCCTGCCGGGATAGTAATTCCCGAAATACCGGAGCAGTTGTAAAAAGCGCTGCCGCCGATTTCTGTGACGCTTTTGGGAATAGCCAGTGCGGTCAGACCGGAGCAATTCTTAAATGCACCCTCGCCGATTGAAGCAATCGAATCCGGCATTGTGATCATCTCAAAACCGGAACACCCCGAAAAAGCGTTTGCGCCTATTGAAGTAACCTGATCTCCGTAAATTGAACCGGGAATATCAATGGATTTCTGCCCTGTTCCGGCGGTAACGGAGCTTATTTCGGCTGCGTTATTCTCAACAAGGTATCTGACCATAGTTGCGGTCGTGGGGACTGCGTTTGTGGGCACGGTCGTCGTATTAGAGCAGAAGAACCCGGTAAGCCCCGAACAGTCCGCAAACGCATAGCTTCCTGCCGAAGCTACGCTGTCGGGCAGAGTGACGGCTTTAAGAGCCGTGCAGGAGTTGAAAGCATAGCTGCCTATCGATGTCACGCCATACGGAAATGACACGCCCGAAAGCTTGGCGCACTTGTTAAACGCGTAGCTTCCGATAGTCTTTACATTGTCGGGGATCGTGACTGCCTCAAGCGTGGAGCAGTTATTAAATGTGTAATCCTCTATTGCAGTGACATCGGCGGGGATATCTGCACTCTCAAGAACGGTGCAGTTACTGAATGCTGACCTGCCGATTGCTGTTATGCTGTTGGGCAGCGATATGTTTTTCAGGCTTGAACAATAAGAGAAAGCATTCTTGCCGATCGTTGTCACGCTGTTTGGAAGTGTGACGTCGGAAAGGCTGCCGCAGTGTGAAAACAAATTGTCGGCTAAAGTATCAATGCCGTTCGGGATCTCAATGCTGACCAGTCCCGAATAACTGAAAGCGCTGTCGCCAATGGAAGTGATACTTGCAGGAAGCGTGATCTCACCAAGCGATGAACAGTTATAAAACGCGCTGCTTCCTATTTCCGAAACACTCTCGGGAATCGTCACGCTTGAAAGGTCGGAGCACTCGGCAAAAACACTGTCGGCAATCAAGCTTATACTGCTTGGGATCTCAATGCCGGTAAGCCCTGTGCCGCTGAATGCGCCCGTACCGATCTCCGAAAGCCCTTCCGGCAGGATTATTTCCGTAAAGCCGCAGTTATAAAATGCATTTTCGCCAATGGTGTTTATTCCGTCCGGAAGTACCATTTCGTCAAGGCTTGAACACCCATAAAATGCGCTGTCGCCAATGGCGGTGATGCTGTCCGGAAGCTCTATCCCGCAAAGAACCGAACAATCCTTGAATGCGCTGTCGCCAATGTGCGTTACGGGTTTTCCGCTTAGCGTTTCGGGTATATTAAGATACCATTCGGTTGTTGAAGAATAAGAAATAACACCGTTTGATACGATCGTCGCTTCGCCGTTTTCGGTGGAATACAACAATAACTTAGCGGTTTCGAAGTTACCGTCTCTGTCATACGACATATCGGTAATAAATGCGTCCTCCAGCTTTGTGCAGTAGGCGAAAACATATCTGCCGAAATCAGTTACCCCGTCGGGGATAACTGCACGGGTGATCTCGGTACAGTATTGAAACGCGCCATTGCCGATGACAGTAACAGACTCCGGCAGGATCAGCTCGCCCGATATGGCGCAATGATTAAAAGCAGACACTCCTATTTCACTGAGATTATCCGAAAATGTAACCTTCGAAAGAGCAGAGCAGCGTTCAAATGCGTATTCCCCGATAGAGATAACGCTGTCCGGCAATGTGATCTCGGTGAGGCTTGTGCAGGAATAAAATGACTTATAGCCTATGGAATTAACAGTGTCGGGAATTGTGATACTCTGAAGATTGCTGAACTCATAGAATGCACATTCACCGATGTTTGTTACGCCCTCACCGATGACCACCGTTTCGATTTCTTCGGCAAAAGCGCCCCATGTGTCAACGTAATAGTTGTAATCCCTCATGGCGCCGGTGCCGGAGATAGTAAGCGTGCCGCCGCTGTATTCCCATATAACATTGTCCTCCTCGGTCGCGCCGCAGCTTCCGCTCGTTTCGCCATAAGCCGAAGCGGAAACTCCCAGGATAACTGTCATTGCCATACTCATAATAAATCCGCAGGCATTTTTTGTGATTTTATGTGTCATGCCGATCTCCTCCCGAACAAAAGTTTTCAGCAATTTAAAGATGTGTCGTTATACTAATAACCATTTAAACTCAGGAAATCTTTACAGAAATCCAGCACCGCTATCGTCGTCAAAGAAACTTGACGTACATAAAGTACGCCTGCGTTTCTTTTCCTAGATATCGGCACTGTCTTTCTGCAAATCTTTTCCTTCGTTCAAACGGTTATTAGTATTACACTCATTTTACCACAGAATAGCGGTAATTGTCAAGTGTTCTGAAAGTCCGGGGATCGGGCATTTCCCGGTGAGCCGCGAGTTACGCAGGGGCAGCTATGCTAACGGTACTTTTGCGGGATAAAGTGGGATTTCGTTTTCCTGTGGTTCAAAACCTATTGTTTTACTTCCAAAATATGCACAGAAATGGTTAGCTGGAATTGGTGAAATGTTGAAAATTATTTGTCGATTGTTGACGTTTTATTATTTTAGTGATATAATGAGTTTAACAGTTCATTTCGTTGAAATCTGTTCAGTCGGAGATTTCCCCGGCTGTCTGCGATCAGGACGTACAAGGTGAAAAAAGGAGAAAAGAGTATGTCGTTTTTGTCAAAATTGCCTATCAAAAAGCATATCATTATCGTAATGCTTATAATGGTACTGCTGCCGCTTCTGATATGCGGCGATGCAGCTATGGTGCTGAACTACAACACCGCGATCAATTCAGCTGCAACCAACATGGAGGAAATGGCTGTTCTCTGTTCAAACCACATTAAGTGGGAGATGCAGACATATATAACTATCGCAAGAGAAACTGGCTGCAACCAGGATCTTGCAGACCCGACTGTTTCCAGCGAGAGAAAAGAGGAGATCCTTGACGCCAGGGTCGAGGAGAACGGATTTGTGTCTGGCGATATAATCGGTTCGGACGGAAAATGTATCTTTGACGGCGAGGATTATTCAGACAGCGTAAGCTTCACAGAAGCGATGAAGGGAAATACATACTTCACTGCACCTGCTCTTTCTTCTGAAACCGGAAAGCTGACGGCTTATGTATCTGCGCCCCTGTGGGAGGGCGGCGTTGAAGGCTCTACACCGGTTGGCTGTGTGTTCTTCATTCCCGAAGAGGAATTCCTGAACGATATCATGCGAGGTGTTCGTTTCAGCGATCACAGCTCCGCCTACATGATAGATAAGAACGGCAACACCATCGCCGACGCCGATTCTGATATCGTTAAGAACGGCGAAAACATCGAAGCCCGTGCCCTTGAAAATTCCGGCTATGCCCAGCTTGCAACCACCCATGCGAAAATGAGAAGCGGCGAAGAAGGCTTCTTTGATTATGATGAAAACGGTGTGAGGACTTTCATGGGATACGCGCCTGTTTCCGGCACTGACGGCTGGTCTGTTGCGGTTTACGCACCGGCTGACGACTTCCTCGGTGACGCGTATCTCACCATAATAATCACTGTTATCCTTATAGCTGTGGCAGCTGCTATAGCTGTTATCAGTGCAACGCTGATAGGAAAGCATATCGGCGACCCGATAAAGGCATGTGCAGAGCGTCTTTCCGAGCTGGCGCGGGGCGACCTTTCAAGCCCGGTCCCCGTGGTCAAGGCTAAGGACGAAACAGGTAAGCTCGCTGAAGCGACTCAGGCGCTTGTTGATGATTTCAACAGGATAATCGGCGATATGGACGAAAAGCTTACCAGCATGGCAAACGGCAACTTCGATCTTAGCAGCGATAATGCTGACGAGATATATGTCGGAGATTTCCGCAAGCTCAGGGATTCTGTTGGTATGATCACTGCGCGGCTCAGCGATACCCTGCGGCAGATCAATGTTGCGGCGGATCAGGTCTCCAGCGGCGCGGATCAGGTTTCTGCGGGCGCACAGGCGCTCTCCCAGGGCGCTACCGAGCAGGCTTCCTCTATCGAGGAGCTGGCGGCTACTATAATGTCTATTTCCGAGATGATAAACCGCAATGCGAAGGACGCAGAGAACGCAAGCACAATGACCGGTGAAGCCGGCGGCAAGATGATGGAAGCAAACCAGAAGATGGAAGGTCTTGTTGCCGCAATGACGGAGATAAGCGATTCCTCCGCGGAGATAAAGAACATCATCAAGACCATCGAAGATATCGCATTCCAGACGAATATTCTTGCTCTTAATGCCGCAATTGAGGCGGCAAGAGCGGGCGAAGCAGGAAAGGGCTTCGCGGTGGTTGCGGACGAGGTTCGTAATCTTGCGGCGAAATCTGCTGAAGCTGCCCAGAACACCACTAACCTCATCGAGGGAACGGTTCAGGCTATCAACCACGGCAGCGAGCTTGTGGGCAATGTAGCGGACGTAATGAACCAGGTTTCCGCTGCGGCTGGACAGGTCGCGGTGATAAACGACAAGATATCCGAGGCTTCCAAGGAAGCGGCGGATTCCATCAACCAGGTCACTGTCGGAGTGGAGCAGATATCCAACGTCGTTCAGACCAACTCCGCTACTGCGGAAGAGTCTGCGGCGGCATCAGAGGAGCTTTCCGGTCAGGCTTCGATGCTGGATACGCTGGTATCGGAGTTCAAGCTTAGAAGCGAATAACCCGGATACAAACAGAATGTCGAGGGGCTGCCAAACGGCAGCCCTTTTGATATATATACCACGAAAGATTTGCAGCCATTACCGAACACATGTAATTCCAATATAGATTATTTTTCCCGGAAAATCAAAAATTTTTTTTACAAGTCCTAACCAAACGAAATTTTCTGCACTATACATATAGAAGCTTCTGATACTAATAACCATTTAAACTCAGGAAATCTTTACAGAAATCCAGCACCGC
>JBJFGA010000246.1:0-10083 GCA_051892275.1 Oscillospiraceae bacterium
GAAAACGTGCAGACGCAGTTCAGCGCTGCTGGAAGAGATATCAACATCGTTATTGGGTGAGCATGACTTTGTAAACGCTGTACGATCAAATCCGCACCGTTTAGCTTCACTCAATAAATCACATCTGTAAAATAACACAAATCCGCCCCTCCGAGCAAATCATCTATCGGTTAGATGAAGTGTCGGAGGGGCGGAACTAACTTAGCCCTTTATTTCAGGCGGCTTATTTCAAGCATTAGAGGTGACCATTATTACATCTGCTTTCTTACCTTGATATGAACCTCGCGGAGCTGCTGCTCTGTAACCTCGGTGGGTGCGCCGAGGAGCATATCCTGCGCGTTGGAGTTCAGCGGGAACGCGATTACCTCGCGAATGCTGTCCTCGCCGGTCAGCAGCATTATCATTCGGTCAACGCCGGGCGCCATTCCCGCATGGGGCGGTGCGCCGAACTTGAACGCGTTGTACAGTGCGCCGAACTTGCTCGCAACGTCCTCCTCGGAGTAGCCGGCTATCTCAAATGCCTTAACCATGATGTCGAGGTCGTGGTTGCGGACAGCGCCGGAGGAAAGCTCCACGCCGTTGCACACGATATCGTACTGATATGCGAGGATATCCAGCGGGTCTTTGTTAAGGAGTGCGTCCAGACCGCCCTGCGGCATGGAGAACGGGTTGTGGGTGAAGATTATCTTGCCGGTCCCCTCGTCCAGTTCATACATCGGGAAGTCAACGATGAAGCACAGTTCAAAGCGGCTTTCGTCGATGAGGTCCATGCGCTTTGCGACCTCTGTTCTTATCTGTCCCGCGAACTTAGGCGCGTTCTTCTTGCTGTCTGCGATGAAGTACAGCACGTCGCCCTCCTGAAGCTCACAGCGTACTGCAAGCTCCTTTCGCTGGTCGTCGTTCAGGAACTTGTCGATAGGACCGTTGTACTTGAACATGCCGTTCTCGCCGGGTTCTACCTTGAAGTAGCCAAGTCCCTTCATGCCGACTTCCTCGGTGGCGAATTCCTCCATGCTCTTGAAGAAGGTCTTGCTCTGCTTTGCCATGCCGGGAACTCTGATACCTCTTACCACCTTGTTGCAGAACGGCTTGAAGTCGCTGTCAACGAACAGGTCGGAAAGCTCCTTGATGACCAGCGGGTTGCGCAGGTCGGGCTTGTCAGAGCCGTAGGTCAGCATTGCCTCCTCGTAGGGGATACGTCTGAACGGGGCAGGGGAAACCTGTTTGTCCGAGAACTTAGCGAAGGTCGCGGACAGGACTTCCTCAGCGACTGCGAAAACGTCCTCCTGGGTAGCGAAGCTCATCTCAAAGTCAAGCTGGTAGAACTCGCCGGGGGAGCGGTCGGCTCTTGCGTCCTCGTCACGGAAGCAGGGCGCTATCTGGAAGTACTTGTCAAATCCTGACACCATATATATCTGCTTGAAGATCTGCGGTGCCTGCGGGAGCGCGTAGAACTTCCCGTGGTGCTTACGGCTGGGGATAAGGTAGTCCCTCGCGCCCTCCGGGGAAGATGTGGACAGGATAGGGGTCTGTAATTCAAGGAAGCCCATCTCGCTCATCTTATTGCGCAGGAAGCTGATTATCTGGGAACGCAGCACGATATTGTCGTGCATTTTCTTGTTGCGCAGGTCGAGGTAGCGGTACTTCAGACGAACATCCTCGCGGGTCTCGCGGGAGGTAGCTATCTCAAACGGGAGCTGCTCTGTCACCTTGCCGAGAATGCGTACTTCCTCCGCTTCTATCTCGACAGTTCCGGTCTCTATCTTGTCGTTGTAGGTGCTCTCATCGCGCTTCAGCACAGTGCCGGTGATGGAAACCGCGCACTCCTTGTGGATACCCTCCAGCAGCGCCTCGTTGTGGAACACCACCTGAACCACGCCGTAGTGGTCGCGCAGGTCAATAAACATGATACCGCCGTGGTCGCGGATATTTTCCACCCAGCCGGCAGCCCTTACCTTTTTGCCTATATCCTTTTCGCTCACCGCATTGCAGTATTGTGTGCGGTATTCATTCTCCATGAACAATGTTTTCAATCCTTTCAGTTGTTTATTCAGCCGTTCCCGGCGTTAGGTTTCATATAATGTCCGAATATCCGGAATTCAGACCGGCATTGTTATGCCGCATGATATCACAGCCTTTCGGCGCGGTAATACAGCGCCACATAATTTAACAATTTATTATACCACTAAAATGCGGAATTGTCAATAATTTATGCGGTATCAGCGCAAATTTTCTAGGGAAACACTGAATAAATCACGCCTAACGGCTTGGCACGCATCTTGCTTGCATCTTTCTGGTTTGGCGCAAAATCTCACAAATGCGCTGAAAATCATGTTGCATTTTGCGCAAACCTGCATATTGCACAAATATCGCTTGACGGGCGTTAGCCCGCATGCGCACACGAGTGTTCGGCTTGAATTCGCTTCGCTTCCGCCGAACACCGCAAGTTGTACAATCTGACGAAAAATCGAGTTGTGTCAATCAGCGAAGCGCAATATTGACACAACTAGCTGCACGCAATCTGCGCACCAGATTTAATCAGTGCTTCCCTAGGGCAGCACCGCATACAGCACCATATTCACCCCTACCGCCGCAAGAACGCAGATAATTACCGGCTTCCTGAACCACGCCAGCACCCCGGCGGTAAGTGCCCCGGCGATACCGATGTACAGTCTGTCCGGGTCGGTGGTGAACACCCCCGGGAATATGAGCGCAGACATTGCCGTGTAGGGAATGAGCCGCAGGAATTTCTCAAACTTCCTGCCGAATTTCAGCTTGTCTATCAGCACCGCAGGAATTGCTCTGGGTATGTAGGTTACGGCGGTCATTCCGAGGATAAGAAGCAGTATCTCAATGTTCATTTCCGTCCTCCTTACCGCTGTCTAAGTCCACGAAGAATACCCCCGCAAAAGCGCCCGCCAGTGTAGAGATGATAAGTGCCCAGCTTGATGAAATACACAGCGACAGAAGGGAATTTACCACCGCCGTGAACAGCACAAGGACCATCAGCCGGAAATTCCCGCGAAGCCCAGGCATTAGCAGACCAATGAACATCGCATACAGTGCGATACCAAGGCTGGCGGTAACGATCGCCGGCAGGAAGTCTGACGCAACCGCTCCTATCACCGTTCCCGTGACCCAGGAGGAATATGTCACGAGCACCAGCCCGGCAAAGAATGCGGGTGTGCACTGCTTTTCGGGTACGGTGGTATAAATCGCGAAGGCTTCGTCCGTAACTCCGAACGCCATCAGCAGCCGCTGCCCCAGCTTAGAGGATCTCATGCGGCTGAAAACGCAGGTACTCATGATGATGTGCCGAAGGTTCAGGAAGAATGTGGTCAGCACTATCGCCAGGATACCTGCGCCCTGGGCGTACATTCCCACCGACATCATCTCGCTTGCCCCGGCGTACACCGTAAGCGACATCATGGCGGCTTCAAGCGTGGAAAACCCCGCCTGCCGCGCCATTACGCCGAAAGCTATCCCAACCGGAATATATCCAAGCACCACCGGCAGTCCGGCTCGCGCTCCATAAAAAAACCGCGTTCTTACGCTCTCCTGTTTCATTTATCATGCTCCTTTTCTCTTTTTCGACAAATATAAATATACCACAAATGCTGTTTGCTGTCAATGGCAATAGCGCATAAAGATTTACGCAACACCGCACGATCCTTGATGATCAGCGAAGTGTATTATTGACAAAATCAGCGGCTGTGATCGCACAACAATAGTCGTCTAATAGAAAAATCCGCAGGTTACGAAGCCTGCGGATCTCGTGTTATACTATTCAGCCGTAGATGATTTCGCAGGATTACCGGTATAGAGTTGGTAGTAACGACCCTGCTGTTCTATCAGCTTGTCGTGGCTGCCCCGCTCAATAATGCGGCCCTGCTCCAGAACCATGATACAGTCGGAGTTGCGCACGGTGGAAAGCCGGTGCGCGATAACGAACGTAGTCCTGCCGTGCATGAGCTTATCCATGCCGTCCTGAACCAGCCGCTCCGTTCGGGTGTCTATCGAGGATGTAGCCTCGTCCAGTATCAGCACCGGCGGGTCAGCCACAGCCGCCCTTGCAATGGCGAGAAGCTGCCGCTGTCCCTGTGAGAGGTTAGAGCCATCGCCGGTGAGCATGGTGTTGTAGCCCTCGGGCAGACGCTTGATGAAGCTGTGCGCGTTCGCGAGCTTTGCGGCGGCAATACATTCCTCATCGGTGGCGTCCAGCCGTCCGTAGCGAATGTTGTCCATTACCGTTCCGGTGAACAGGTGAGTGTCCTGAAGTACCAGACCAAGCGAGCGGCGCAGGTCAGCCTTCTTAATCTTGTTGATGTTGATATCATCGTAGCGTATCTTGCCGTCCTGAATGTCGTAGAAGCGGTTTATGAGGTTCGTGATAGTGGTCTTGCCCGCGCCGGTGGAACCAACGAAAGCTATCTTCTGACCCGGCTCTGCGTGCAGCTTTATGTCGTGCAGCACCATCTTATTCTCGTCATAGCCGAAGTCCACGCCGTCAAAGACCACGTTGCCGGACAGCTTTGTGTAGGACACACTGCCGTCTGCGGTGTGGGGGTGCTTCCAAGCCCAGACGCCGGTGCGCTCCCTGCATTCGGTGAGAGTACCGTCCGGTGCTTCCTTTGCGTTCACCAGCTCAACATAGCCCTCGTCTGTTTCGGGGTTGGTTTCCAGCAGGTTGAATACGCGCTTTGCGCCAGCCATCGCCATAACGATAGAGTTCAGCTGCTGGCTGACCTGAATTACCGGCTGGGAGAAGCTCTTGTTGAGCGTCAGGAACGCGACCAGCGAGCCGAGGGTAAGTCCGGTGGTTTCACTGCCGAGAACCAGCGAAAGCACAGCGCCCACCGCCACGCACAGAACGTAGCTGATGTTGCCGATATTTGCGCTTACCGGCATGAGTATATTTGCGTAGGTGTTCGCCTTATCGGCGGAAACGCGCAGCTCCTCGTTTATCCTGCGGAAGTCCTCAAGGTTCTTTTCCTCGTGGTTGAACACCTTGACGACCTTCTGACCCTCCAGCATTTCCTCAATGTAGCCGTTCACCCTGCCGAGGTTCTGCTGCTGCTGTCCGAAGTATTTTGCAGATCCGCCGCCTATTTTTCCGGCAGCGAGCATCATAACGCCGACCATGAACAGGGTCACGATAGTCAGCGGAACGCTAAGCGCGAACATGCTCACAAGGGTTATCACCAGCGTTACAGCGGAGTTCACCACCTGCGGAATGCTCTGGCTTATCAGCTGGCGCAGCGTGTCAACATCGTTTGTGTAGATGGACATGATATCGCCGTGTGCGTTGGTGTCGAAGTACTTTATCGGCAGCGACTCCATGTGTGTGAAGATGTCGTTGCGCAAATCCCTCATAGTTCCCTGACAAATGTAGATCATCAGGCGGCTGTAGGTGAACGAAGATATAACGCCGACAGCATATATAGCGGCTATTCTTAGAAGCGCACCCGCAAGCGGCGCGAAGTCCGCAGTACCGCCCGCGGCAGCGACCTCCAGCATCGGCTGAATGTAGTCGTCAATAAGGCTCTGCATGAACAGCATTCCCACCAGCGTTGTGATCGCAGTGATGACAATGCATATCATCACGATGATGAACCGGAATTTATAGCGCTTCATTGTGTAACCGAGGACTTTCCCCAGCAGCTTGAAGTCCATGTTTTTCTTGTCTACCGGCGGACGGTTTTTCATAGGTCCCATTTATATCGCCTCCTTAATCGTTCGGCTTGTCGAAATCACCGCCGGACTGGGTCTGGAGCGTGTAGATCTCGCGGTAAATGTCGTTGTCTTTTAGCAGCTCGTCATGTGTTCCGAAGCCGCATATCCTGCCGTCGTCCATTACGATTATGCGGTCTGCGTCCTTAACGCTGGATATTCTCTGCGCGATGATGAGCTTTGTGGTGCCGGGAATACGTTCTGCGAACGCCTGACGTATCTTCGCGTCTGTCGCGGTGTCCACGGCGCTGGTGGAGTCGTCAAGGATCAGTATCTTCGGGCTTTTCAGCAGCGCTCTTGCGATACACAGACGCTGCTTCTGACCGCCGGAAACATTGGTGCCGCCCTGCTCGATCATTGTGTTGTAGCCTTCCGGCATTCTGGAGATGAACTCGTCCGCGCAGGCAAGGCGGCAAGCCTCCTCGCACTGCTCCTCGGTTGCATTTTCGTTGCCCCAGCGCAGGTTGTCGAGAATAGTCCCGGAGAACAGCACGTTCTTCTGAAGCACCACAGCGACCTTATCCCGGAGAAGCTCAAGGTCGTACTCGCGCACGTCCGTGCCGCCAACGTATACCGAACCGCTGTCCACGTCATACAGACGGCTGATAAGGCTGGCAAAGGTGGACTTTCCGCAGCCGGTGCCGCCGATTATTCCCACTGTTTCGCCGGCATGAATGTGCAGGTCGATGTCGGTGAGTATCTCCTCGCCGCCGTCAGCGTCAGAGCCGGTCTTTGCTGCGTTCTTTTCATTGTGTTTGTAGGTGAAGCAGACGTTGTTGAAGTCGATAGAGCCGTCCGGTATCTCCATGACAGGATTTTCCGGGTTTGTGATGTCGGTCTTTTCGTTGAGCACCTCGGTGATACGTCTTGCGCTCGCAACGCTCATGGTGAGCATAACGAAAATCATGGACAGCATCATCAGTGACATCAGCGCCTGCATGATGTAGCTGAACAGCGAGGTAAGCTCGCCGGTGGTAAGACCTCCCACCACGATGAACTGCGCGCCGAACCACGACACCAGGATAATGCAGGCGTAAACCACCAGCATCATCACGGGCTGGTTCCAGGAGATGATCTTCTCTGCGCTGATGAACATTTTGTAGAGGTTGCCGGAAGCGTTTACGAACTTTCTGTTCTCATGTTCCTCCCTTACGAAGCCCTTTACAACGCGGATAGCGGAGATGTTCTCCTGAACGCTGGCGTTGAGGTCGTCGTATTTAGTGAACACCTTGTCGAAAATCTTTGTAGCCTTTGATATGATGAACGAGAACACACCGCCCAGAACCACCAGCGCCCCGAGGAATATAAGGCTTATCTTCGGGTTGATGATCACGCACATGACAACGCTGCTTATCATCATGATAGGCGCTCTTACGGCAATGCGTATCAGCATCTGGAACGCATTCTGGAGGTTGGTGACGTCGGTGGTCATTCGAGTGATAAGACCAGCAGTGCTGAACTTGTCGATGTTCGAGAACGAGAAGCTCTGGATATTCGAGAACATGCTGTCACGCAGGTTGCAGGCGAACCCCGCCGAAGCGTTCGCCGCGAACTTCCCGGCAAGCGCGCCGAAAGCAAGGCTCATGAACGCCATGACGATCATGATACCGCCGTAGAGATAGACCTTTGACATATCCCCGGCGTTGATACCCTGGTCGATCATTGCGGCGGTGATAAAGGGGATAAGTACCTCCATCACTACCTCAAGTATTGTGAAAAGGGGGGTGAGCAGCGTTGACAGTTTGTATTGCTTTATCTGCGCTGCCAGTGTTTTTATCATATATCTGTTCCTCCTTAAATTTATAGTGTTGCAATAATTAGTTGCCTTATTATTATAGGGAATTTCTTTTTTAATGTAAATTCAGAAAAGCAACATACTTTCGACCGGTTTTGCCGTCAATTTTGTTGAATATCACCATGAAATGTAGTGGCTCTAAGCCTGTTCGCATTGCAGCGCGGTTTGCTGCGGTTTTTATGCACCCGAAACCTACCATAAAGCACATAATATTTTTATACGCTAAACTGAAAGTTTCGTGAAAAACACGCACTTCGTGTTTTAAGCAGTGAATTCATACAGAAAACAGGCTGCCGTTCAGCGCGACAGCCCTAAATATTATTCGTTTTTTCCGCCGAAGTACTTCTTTAATCGCGATTCGGTGATGAAAATACACACGAACAGCGGCACAATCTGCAAGGTAGTCAGCACAAGGCAGATGACAAGCGCTTCCTCCTCGCCGACGTTCTTGATCACCTGAAACACCCCGACACCCGCCGAAAGCGCCAGCACGGGAATATTCACCAGCGTACACAGCTTCCCGAAGGACACCTGCGCGAAATTCCATGCCTCTTTGCTGGAATAGGAGAGCTTGGTTTTGTAGCCTATCGCGTCACCGTAGGGAGCAGGGAAACGCCACAGCAGCACTCCGACGATGATGAATATTATCGGCGCGGGGAGGTAGCAGAAAAGCATAATAACGTTATCGTTCATTTTTAGTCCTCTTCTTTTTGGGAGTGCTTTTTGCGGTACTTCACGCACTCCGTCAGCAGGTATTCGATCTGCCCGTTCACCGAGCGAAAGTCGTCCTCTGCCCATTTCATAAGCTCATTGTAAAGCGTCGAGGAAAGGCGCAGGGGTATCTGCTTTTTGTTCTGTTTTTCTTCTTTGGGTTCAGCCATTCTGCGCCCTCCTTTCAGGGTAATGATACTGTGCTGAGGTCATACGGCGGCGGTATCCCTCTGTCCGAGCCTTGAAACTTTGATCGCGAAAAATACGGCAAAAGCCACAAATACTGCAAGTAACAGTTCAAGTATCCACATCTGGCTGATTATGCCGCGCTGGTACATAGCAGCAGGCAGGTCGAACATCGCATGCATAAGTATCGCCACAGGGTAGAGCCACAGCTTACCCGGTACGGTCACAGCCTTCATCACAACGACTGACATGCTGATATGAAGCGTCATTGCAATTACACGTTCAAGTGCTGACAGCAGTATTAACGGAATATCGCACCTTTCGACCGTTTCCAGCTGTGCACGCAGTGTGTCCACAAGCTCTTGTGTAGTAGCGCCGGCGGTCTTGGCGAACTCGTCGAAGCCCATCGCATTTACTGACAGCACAGTGATAAGATATGGCATCATGATCATGCCCATCAGTATTACAGCCTCGATACCTCCGTGACCGATACCAAGCATAACTGCATTCACGTTGTCGGTGCGATTTTTCATGAGGAACTTACATACGACCAAACGTCCGGTCTCCTCAAATATCCCGGCGGCAAGTGTGCCGTAAATTATATATGCAATATCTGACTCCATCACCAGCGGCAGCATGAACGCATGCATGAGCTGTTCCAGCATAAGCGCGAATACCATGAACGTTACAGCGCCTAATGCCGCCGATAGCAGCGACGCATTCCGGTATTTCAGCTTGTATACTACCAGCGCCGCTATCGGTATAAGGAATCCGAGCACCGCACCTGTCACGAGAGCGGTAATTACTTCTGACCCAAACATATTCTGCCCCTTTCTAAGTGCAACGGGAGATCAGTAGATAGAACCACTGTTCACGATGGGTTGAGCGTCCTTGTTGCCGCAGAGGACTACAAGCAGGTTGCTCACCATCTGAGCCTTGCGTTCCTCGTCCAACTCACATACATTGCTCTCGCTTAGCTTGTTGAGTGCCATCTCCACCATTCCCACAGCTCCGTCAACTATCTTCTGGCGGGCTTCAATGATGGCGGTAGCCTGCTGCCGCTGGAGCATTGCCGCAGCTATCTCCGGAGCATAAGCGAGATGAGTTATCCGCGCCTCGATTATCTCAAGCCCGGCGTTGTTCACGCGCTCCTGAAGCGTAGACTTGAGCTGGCTGCAAACCTCCTGGGAAGAGCCGCGAAGCGACATCTCGTCAGAATCGGTGGAGTCGTATGGGTAGCAGCGTACAACGTCGCGCAGGGTAGAGTCCGCCTGAATAGACAGGAATCCCTCGTAATCGTCCACGTTGAACAGCGCCTTAGCAGTGTTTACCACCCGCCAGATGATGACGATACCGACTTCTATCGGGTTGCCCATCTGGTCGTTTATCTTCTGCTTGTGGTTGTCGTGGGTCATCGCCTTGAGAGATATCTTGGTGTGGGGAACACCCTGCTTTGCGGGAATGGCAGACTGCGCCCGGGGAGTTACCGCCGTGCTGAAGATATTCACAAAATAGAAGCCCTCGTGCTTCAGCGTGCCTATGTACTTACCGAACAGGGTCAGCACCAGCGCTTCGTTCGGCTTTATCACGCGCAGACCAATGAACGGAAACCAGCCGATGCAAAGCCAGACGATCCCGATTATCATTCCCACATCGTAGCC
>JBJFGA010000247.1:0-2492 GCA_051892275.1 Oscillospiraceae bacterium
CTTTCTACGGCAGAGGGTGATTTGTTTATGACGCAGGGTGATTTGGCGGATACAATGCTCATAGAATTCCTCACCGAAAGAGTCCGACCATTCATCAGGGCAAAGCTCCGTCGGTTTTTTCGGGAAATCACCCTCACCCTCCTGAGGAATATACACCGCCGGAACAGCATTGACAAGGTGAAAAATAATTATCTGTTCCTCGCCTTGCTTTGCCCATACCCCTCGTATTCTGTACATATAGTCGGGATTCCATTCCATAATGCTGTATAGGGCATTCCTGAAGTGCTGGCAGGTGAGTGTTTTTGAACTGATTGGCTTGTCTGGATCGGGACGCCATCTGATGCTGTGGGTATCCTGTTCACCGCATGGTCTGATCGCAATCTTCCTTTCGGTGGGGTGTAGTAACAGCTGAATATACCCGATATCAGCATATTTCTTAACACAGAATACATTAAATGTGATCTTCTCGCCGGAAATGGTGAGCGCCGGACCCTCATACCTGACCTGTGTGAACTGATTTCTGACGACCTGATAACCCTCTAAATCAAATGCGCAGAATCGGCTTTTTTCGAGCTTTTTTATGCTGAGTTTGCCACTCACGCTGTTTGAGATATCGTAGTATATGTCCGGGTCGTCATTCACCCAGTGATGATTTATGGGAATAAAACCCTTGAAGATCCCTTTATCAATAACATGAAGCGCTGGGAGCGTTCCGCGGAGATTATGCTTGCGGTTTTCGATAAGCACCTGAACTGCTTCAAACTTTTCCACGGAAATAATGGCTTCATGCCGTTGCTTGTACAGGTATTGATCCCGGTCGCGGCGGTTCTTCTTGTGCTTGTGTTCATAAAGGTCAGACGTGAAGGTTTTCCATGTGAGTACGTTTCCGCAGTACCTTTCGTTTGTGAGGATATACCCGATAGAGCCGCTGTTCCAGATTGTACTTCCGGTTTTAGTGCGGCAGCCTATGTCTGTCAGAAATGCAGCGATACTTTCCTGCGACAAGCCGGACAAATAGGCGTCAAAAATCAATCTGACTACGTTAGCTTCAGATTTGTTCACCACAAGTGGAGCGTATTTCACATAACTGCCGTAAGAATCTTTTTGCCGGTCATATCCCAGCGGTGCGGGAGTGAGCAGCTTTCCGTCCTTGAAACGCTGGGACAGCGACCAGTTCATTGCTTCGCTTTTTTTGACTGATTCCTCCTGCGCAAATGTCGCAAGAAATGACAGCATAAATTCCGTGTTCGGGTCGAGGGTATAAAGATTATCTGTTTCAAACCAGATACCCACCGGCGGATCCAGCCCTTTGAGCATACGGACAGTCGAAATACAGTCTATGAGATTTCGCGCAAATCTCGAAACACTTTTGGTGACTATCAGGTCATATTCTCCATTCCTGCAGGCGGCTATCATTGCGTTGAATTCATTGCGCTTTTTCAGGGAAGTCCCGGTTATACCCTCGTCAGCAAAAATGCGCTTCAGTTCCCAGTTTGGGTGGTCGCGTACCAACTGCTGATAGTGCGCCTGCTGAAGCTCGTAGGAGGACAGTTGTTCTGTATTGTCGGTAGACACCCGGCAATAGGCGCAGACTCTGAACAACCTGTCCATTTCACGAGGATCGATTTTAGATCTTGCCGGTATATACGTTTTTTCGCTGTTGTCCTCCTGCTGATAGAGCTTTCTGAGCTGTTCTCTGTCTGAGCTGTTTTGCATTCTGCGCCTCCCTTGCGACGCGTAATTACTGCGCTTTTATGTTCACAGTTTGTTCATTTTCTCGTTTTGCTGCGTTAGCATTGTAACAAATTCGCATATTTTTACCGCCTGTTCTTCTGTTAATCCAGACAGATCTACTGATCTTGTGCTTGTTTGTCCCAGAAGATAATCCGTACTGACTCTGTAAAGATTGGCAAGACGGACAAGAATATCGAAGGAGGGCTGCCTTAAATTGTTCTCATAAGCCGATATGGCACTTTTGTTTACACCTATAAGCCTTGCGACCTGTTCCTGCCGAAGATGCTTTAATTGCCGTAGTTCCTTTAGCCTTGACGAAAATGTTGATATCATTGCGCATCACCTCTATGCACAATTATAATTATATCAGCAACAGGTTTGCAATTGGGCGAATAATGTTTTCATTTTGCGGACTGATATTATTTGATTAATCTTTGAATTGATCAACGTTATTTAGTGTAACTTGATGAATGAAAAAAAGGTAACCATGTAGTTGCGTCATGGTTACCAAAGGAAATAGTATTATGCTTATAGCTTTAACTGCTAAACGGAGTTTGGTAAAGGCGCTCCAGTTTCTCAAAGATGTCCGCTTTAGCTTTAGTCCTACCGCTCTAATAATTCATCAGCGTGTGACGGCAGACCCCGACCATCTCCGCAGCCTCCCGTATAGTCAGCCCTGCATGCAATCGCAGAACCCTCAGTTGCTGACCGTTGGATAATTCGTCAGTAGCATCAGCGCACAGCAGGGAATACCCCGG
>JBJFGA010000248.1:0-2486 GCA_051892275.1 Oscillospiraceae bacterium
CTTGCCGCCCATGACGCCCCACAAGCCCAGAGCCTTGGAGTTGAGGTACTTGTCAACAGACTCGAGGGTCTTGATGTCGCAGCCCTTATCCTTGCCAAGTCCTGCAAGAACGCACCAGCCCTGCGGCTCGATGAATATCTTGCCCTCATCGCACTCATGAGAGCCGACCTTGTTGCCGTTGTGGTCGTATGCACGCAGGAACCACTCACCATCGTAGCCATACTGAACGGTGATCTCGCGCATCTTCTCGATAGCAGCTTCAGCGCGCTTAGCCTCTTCCTCGTCGCCCTTCAGGCGGCACATAGCCGGGTACTCCGGCCCGATGAAGCAGAACATACCAGCGATCATGATAGACTCTGCGGTCTGGCTGTAGAACGGCTTCTCGGTGAACATTTCCTTGTTGTTGTAGGTCTGGAAGCTCTCTCCGGGCTTGTCGGAGAAGCAGGAGAGGTTCAGGCAGTCGTTCCAGTCTGCGCGGCCGATGAGCGGAAGTCCGTGCGGGCCGACCTTGTTTACAACATGGTTGAACGCTCTCTTCATGTGCTCGAGCATGGTGTCAGCAAGCTCGTCGCGGTTCTCGTAGGGCACCTTCTCGTCCAGAATGGAAACGTCGCCGGTCTCCTTTATGTAAGCAGCAACTGCGAGTATCATCCACAGCGGGTCATCGTTGAAGTTAGAACCAAGTTCGTGGTTGCCCTTCTTAGTGAGCGGCTGGTACTGGTGATAAGCGCCGCCGTCCTCCAGCATGGTAGCTGCAAGGTCGATAAGTCTTTCCCTTGCTCTCTCGGGTATCTGGTGAACGAAGCCCAGCAGATCCTGGTTGGAGTCGCGGAAGCCCATTCCTCTGCCGATACCGCTCTCAAAGTAGGAAGCAGAACGGCTCATGTTGAATGTAACCATGCACTGGTACTGATTCCAGATGTTTACCATTCTGTTCAGCTTCTCGTCGGGAGCGTCAACATGGTACTGTGTGAGCAGCTTGTCCCAGTAAGCCTTGAGGGTGTCGAACAGCTTGTCAGCCTTCTCAACGGTGTCGCACATGGACATCATCTCGAGAGCCTTCTTTTTGTTGATGACGTTCATTGCGGGCTTGTCTGCGCCGTTGCCGTCAACGGTGTAGCTTGCCTTTAAGCCGTCAACCGCGCCGTTCGGGTCGAACTTCTCGTCAACCGGCATCTCAACATAACCGAGGCAGAATACGAGGTCTTTGCTCTCTCCGGGAGCAAGCTCGATCTCGATATAGTGGGAAGCAATGGGGCTCCAGCCGTCAGCAACGGAGTTTCTTGCCTTGCCGTCCTCGAAAACAGCGTCCGGCTTGTCAAAGCCGTTGTACAGACCGAGGAAGCTCTCGCGGTCGGTGTCGAAGCCCTGGATAGGAGCGTTTACGGTGTAGAATGCGAAGTGGTCGCGGCGCTCCTTGTACTCCGTCTTGTGGTAGATGGTGGAGCCGAGTATCTCTACTTCGCCGGTGTTGAAGTTTCTCTGGAAGTTTGTGGTATCATCGTTAGCGTCCCACAGACACCACTCAACAAAGCTGAACAGCTTCAGGCTCTTCTTTTCGCTGCTCTCGTTGGTGATGGTGACCTTCTGTATCTCGCCGTTGAAGTCCTGCGGAACGAAGAACTTCACAGAAGCCTTGACGCCGTTCTTAGAGCCGGTGATGATGGTGTAGCCCATACCGTGGCGGCATTCATAGCTGTCAAGCTCGGTCTTTACAGGGGACCAGCCGGGGTTCCAGACGGTGTCGCCGTCCTTGAGGTAGAAATATCTGCCGCCCATATCAACGGGAACGTTGTTGTAGCGGTAGCGGGTGATACGGCGCAGACGTGCGTCCTTGTAGAAGCAGTAGCCGCCTGAGGTGTTGGATATCAGAGAGAAGAAGCCCTGTGTTCCGAGGTAGTTTATCCACGGATAGGGTGTGCGGGGAGAAGTAATGACGTACTCGCGGTTCGCGTCGTCAAAATAACCGAATTTCATGTATGACCTTCCTTCCTTGCTTGCTCTTGAAAGAGCCGAGGGAAATCTCCCTCGCAGATAGTATTGCGGTGATGTCCGCTGACATTCTAAATCAACGCCACTCCCTGCGGACAAAAAAGCACCGTCTAATTTAGTATACTATATCAGGCAAAGAATTACAAGGGCTGAAATCGTTATCATTATTTTTTGCGCCGGATTTTTACTTTAAAAACGAAAAACAGGGGCGAAATCTAGTAATTTTGAACAAATTCAAGCGGGTACAACCCCGCCCACAGCTGGTCGAAAAATTTGCACTTCATGGTGGAAAGAAATCGTCAGATACCAGGAGTAACCCAAAGGCTAGGATTTGTTACTGCCGTGGTGTGGTTGACGATGCAGATGGCGGTTTATCGACAGCCTGAAGGCGGGTAGTAACCCGTCCATATCCCTATCATACTAATAACCGTTTGAACGAAGGAAAAGAAACGCAGGCGTACTGTATGAACGCATTATCCGCTGCGCGGAAAACG
>JBJFGA010000249.1:0-9856 GCA_051892275.1 Oscillospiraceae bacterium
TTATGCTTTGATTATTGCGAAATCGGCTGATGGTACACCGCGTCAACAAAAAATAGAGTCAGCTCGATATATCCGACGAGAATCAGCGCTATCAAGGACAACAGTGCAAGACAAATTATGCGCAGTTTTGGTTTTTTGCGCAAAAACTTAATGACCAGCACAATACCTGCCACAGCCAGTACCAGCAGAATAACAGCAGTTTCCAGCGTCATACATTTCTCTCCCCCCACACAGTATGTCGATAATCTCGGTAAACCTACTCAGCTCAACCCGAAATTTCTTGTGCAGAGCGTCCACATCTATCTTGATGACATTATCGCTAAGGAACTCTTTAATCTCATTGTTTCTCTTAAGGCAACACCGCACAATTAACGGCTATCGCCTTTGCCGCACGCTTGCTTGCATCTTTCTAGTTTGGCGCAAAATATCACAAATGCGCTAACGATAATGTTGCATTTTGCGCCAAACCTGCATCTTGCACAAATTTCGTTTGACGGGCGTGGTCTCCCCCAGTGGGGGAGGTGTCACGCTAGTGACAGAGGGGTTGACCGACAGACCAGCCCGCCTGCACTCAATTTGTACAATCTGACGAAAAATCTGACTGCGCAATCGCACGACAATAATTATGCGGTGTTGCCTAAAAAATATATTGCAATAATGCCGAATTTGGTGTATAATATAACGTGAGGTGTTATGCTTCAATACTAATCTATCGAAAGGAATCACGAAATGCCGCTCGAAGAAATCAACAGAGAATTCTCATTCCCACTCCAGAAGATAATCGACGAATACCGTCTTGAAACCATTTATATGCCGGAGGACTGCGGGAACACCCTTATCTCCGACCACGAAACAAACCGCCCGGGACTTCAGTTTGCGGGCTTTTACGAATATTTTGACAAGCAGCGTATACAGATCTGCGGAAAGACAGAATTGGCGTACCTCTCGACGCTTGAACCGGAGGTTCGCCGCAGCCGTATCGACAACCTGCTCTCCTACAAGTTCCCGGCAATGATAGTAACACGCAACCTTGAAGTGTTCCCGGAAATGGTTGAGAGCGCAAAGGAGCACCAGACTCCGCTGTTCCGCACAGAAGAAAGCACATCGGTTTTCAACTCCAAGCTGGTAAACTTCCTTAACTTGCAGCTTGCCCCCAGAATTACCCGCCACGGCGTTCTTATCGAGATTTACGGCGAGGGCGTGCTTATCCTCGGCGAAAGCGGCGTAGGTAAGAGCGAAACCGCCATTGAGCTTGTAAAGCGCGGTCACAGACTTATCGCGGACGACGCGGTGGAGATAAAGAAAGCCTCCAACATCACGCTGGTGGGCAGCTCCCCGGATAATATCCGCCACTTCCTCGAACTGCGCGGTATCGGCATAATCAACGCGCGTCAGCTGTTCGGCGTCGGCGCGGTCAAGCTCAGCGAGAAGATAGACATGGTAGTAGAGCTGGAGCTGTGGAATCCCGAAAAGACCTACGACAGAATGGGCGTTGACACCCACTATATGACTATCCTCGGCGTTAAGGTCCCGCTGCTCACTATCCCGGTAAAGCCCGGTCGTAACCTCGCGGTTATCCTCGAGGTTGCAGCCATGAACAACCGTCAGAAGAAGATGGGCTACAACGCTGCGAAAGATCTGCTCCACCAGCTGGGTATCGACTCCGACGGCGAGGAGATCATGTCTGACCTCAATATCTAATTGATATTTGACAATAATTGAAAGGACAACATTGTTATGAAATACAACATAGGAATAGACCTCGGCGGCACTAATATCAAGGTCGGGGTGGTTGACGAGGAATACAACATCGTATCTAAGGCGACAGCAAAGACTGCGCTCCCCCGCCCAGCGGAGGAGATCGCGGACACCATCGCGGAAACCGTCTGGGCGGCGCTGAACGAAGCCAAGGTCACCATCGACGAGGTGAACTCTATCGGTATCGGCACTCCCGGCACCGCCAGCCGCAACACCGGCGTGGTACTGTACTCCTGCAACCTCGGCTTTAAGAACACCGACCTGCGCAAGCTGGTAGGTTCGCGACTCGGCAAGGACGTTTACGTTGAGAACGACGCGAATGCTGCGGCTTTCGGCGAAGTTCTCGCCGGCGCAGGCAAGGGCTACAAGGACGTGGTGGTAGTCACCCTCGGCACCGGCGTTGGCGGTGGTATCATCATTGACGGCAAAATATACACCGGATTCAACTTCTGCGGCGCAGAGCTGGGTCACACCGTTATCCACTACGGCGGCAGGAAGTGCGGCTGCGGCAGGCTCGGCTGCTTCGAGGCTTACTCCTCCGCTACCGCCCTCATCAACATGACAAGGGAAGCTATGGAAGCCGACAAGTCCAGCAAGATGTGGGAGCTTTGCTCCGGCGACATCAATAACGTTGACGGCAAGACTGCGTTTGACGGCTGGCGCGCAGGAGATAAGAGCGCTTCCGGCGTTGTGGACATGTACATAAGCTACCTCGGCTGCGGACTCACCAACATCGTCAACACCTTCCAGCCGGAGGTGCTGCTCATCGGCGGCGGTATCTGCAAGGAGGGGGACAACCTCACCAAGCCGCTGGAGAAGATAATCGCGCAGGAAAGCTACTGCATCGACCCCGACCGCTCCACCAAGCTGGATATCGCGAAGCTTGGCAATGACGCAGGCATAATCGGCGCGGCATTCCTCTATACGCTGGCGTGATCACGCGAAAAGGAGCAGCAACATGTACTATATGTCAAAAGAAGGCACAAGACTTGTTGAAAGCAAGCACCTGTACATAGACGGCAACACTATTTTCGCAGTAGTACCTGGCAGCGACGACATTGCCCTCGCTGAATACGAGGTCTACGGCGACGCGCAGGAAATGCTGCGCAAGGTCTGTGAAGCCATTGAGGACGGGGAAACGGTATTTGTATTCAACTGATTTCTGAATAAAAACTTCATTCCAGCATAAACTTTAGAAAAGCCCCGCTTGCGGGGTGATCTCAGTATCATCATCTATTCAGGGGGGAACGTCTTGGATCATTCCAGACTAGCCGGAGTATGCCGCAGGCTCGGCATATCGTGCGAATATGACCACATTCTTGCGCCGCATACCTCAATGAAGATAGGCGGCAAATGCGACCTGTTCCTGCGGGTAACTGACGAGGCTTCGCTGAAAGAAGTGCTGACCGTCTGCCGCGAGGACAGACTTCCCCATTTCATTCTCGGGAAGGGCAGCAATCTTCTTATCAGCAGCGAGGGATTTCGGGGATGCGTTATCGCGCTGACCTCCGGAGAGCGCGATATTTCCGTCAGCGGGAATACCATAACCGCATGGGCGGGAGCTTCGCTTTATTCTGTCTGCCTTGCGGCACTGGAGAATTCTCTTACCGGGCTGGAATTCGCCTACGGTATCCCCGGCTCACTGGGAGGGGCGCTGTACATGAACGCCGGAGCTTACGGCGGCGAGATGAAGGATGTGGTGACGTCCTGCCGGTACATTGACGAAAACGGCGGGATACGCGAGATGTCCGCGGCAGAAATGCAGCTTGCCTACCGCAGCAGCGTGTTTTCACAGCGTGACTACGTCATAACCTCGGTAACTATGGTACTTCACCCCGGGGAAAAGACCGCGATAAAAAGCCGCATGGAGGAGCTTATGCAGCGCCGCCGCGACAAGCAGCCGCTGGAGTTCCCCAGCTGCGGCAGCACGTTCAAGCGCCCGGAGGGGTACTTCGCCGCCGCGCTTATTGAGGAATGCGGGCTGAAGGGCTATTCCGTGGGCGGGGCGCAGGTCAGCCCGAAGCACAGCGGGTTCGTGGTTAACACAGGCGGCGCTACCTTTGAGGACGTCATCGCGGTGGTGAACGAGGTCAAGCGGGTGGTTCTGGAGCAAAAAGGCGTTCAGCTGGAGTGCGAAATGCTGATACTGCAATAACTCCCGGAAGGAGCAGAAAATGGAATTTGTGATAGTCACCGGGCTTTCCGGCTCGGGTAAATCCTCGGTAGTTAAGGCGCTGGAGGATATCGGTTACTTCTGTATCGACAACATGCCGCCGCAGCTTATCCCTAGCTTCGCGGCAATGTGCAACGACAATCCCGATGTGCAGAAGGTCGCGATAGTTACGGATATCCGCGGCGGCGCGATGTTCTTCAAGCTGGAAGAGTGCATCACCAAGCTTCATATCCGGGGTATAGACGTGAAGGTGCTGTTCCTCGAAGCCTCCCGCGAGGTACTGATGAAGCGCTACAAGGAAACCCGCCGCAAGCACCCGCTGGACGAGGTTTCCGGCGGCGATATCGGCAGGGCGATCGACGCAGAAGCAGAGCTTCTCAGCAAAATTCGCGAGAACGCCGACTACATAATCGACTCCACCAACCTTAGCACCGGACAACTGAAAGAACAGATTTCCGGACTGTTTCTGGACAAGGCTTCGGACGGTATGATAGTCAGCTGCATGTCCTTCGGGTTCAAGTACGGCTCACCGCAGGAGGCAGACCTCGTTTTTGACGTCCGCTGCCTGCCCAACCCGTTCTACATTCCCGAGCTGAAGCATAAAACCGGGCTGGAAAAGGAAGTGCAGGACTACGTCATGAGCTTCCCGCAGTCGCAGGAGCTTCGGGATAAACTGTTCGACCTCATCGACTTCCTGATACCCCACTACGTTACCGAGGGCAAGAGCCGTCTGGTCATAGCCTACGGCTGCACCGGCGGCAAGCACAGGAGCGTCACCTTCGCGGAGCTTACCGCGGCGCACCTTAGGGAAAAGGGGCTGCGAGTACGCTCCCTCCACCGGGACGCAGAGAAGAAATAAAAAATCCGGGCTGCCGCGACTGCGGTGACCCGGATTTTTGTATAGCTCTTTCTGACACGTTTTTCTCAGGACATTCGTTCCTGTACTTCCGTTGATTTATACTATTCTTCAATCTTCCTATAGACAAAGTCTAAAGGAAGATCACCCCGCAAAGCGGGGTTGCGGCGAAGCCGCAGAAGAAGCCGTTCAATACTAATATTGTCAAAACCCTTGGTTTTGACAGCCGCCGAAGCGGCGGCATCGACTTATAGACTTTGTCTATAAGTCGATTAAATGTTAGTATTATACAGCACCGCCTGCGCGAAATTGATGTGCTCGAAGGCGGTCATTTCGCTGCCGGTGAAGTAACGGCTCTGTATCTGGTCACGGTTCAGAAACTCGTATATCAGGAAGCTGTGAGCTTCCAGCATTTTCTCCAGCTCGCCATAACCGAAGCAGGACTTCATCGGCTCGCCGCTCTGCTCCGCCATGGCGAGCATGTTCTTCACCCGGGGGACTTCCGACGAGAACAGGTGGCTGTCCGCGAAATCGAACACCACGGTGCTGCCCGGCGCGGCGAAGCCGGATATCTCCCCGAACAACGCAGACACCTCCTCCGGAGTAAGATAGTACATCAGCCCAAGGCAGGAAAAGAACGTTTTTCTGCCGCAGTCGAAGCCGTTAGCTTCAAGAACGCCCCGCAGGCTGTCATGCGGAAGCTCCGCCGGGATATATGTGACGTTCTCCGGGACTTCCAGCCCCGCGCGATGGATACGCTCCAGCCTGTCGCGAATGACGCTTTCCCTGTCGATCGCAAATATCCTCGACCCGCTGCCAAACCCGGTCATGTCATAGCCGCAGCCGAGTACCACATACTGCACCGTTCCGGTCAGTACTGCTGCCGCAAGGCTTTCCTCGCAGAAGCGGCTTCTCGCCAGCGGAGTCGGCGCAAGCTCCGACAGTACATAGTCCCTGACATTCCTCCCGCCCTCGGCGATAAGGCTCTCTATCCGGCGATACTCCTGCGGGCTGAACAGCTTCCCCGCGAACTCGTCCCGGAACACCGGGTCGCCGCAGTTGTCGCTGACATAAGCCCGGGAGAACGCGGACATCAGCGCCGTAAGGCTGGCTTTGCCGGCGGGTTTCGGCTGATCTCCTGCCGGGTCGTACTCAAACAAGCCGTGCCTGCTGCAATAATAGTACAGCTTCCCGCCGTAAAGCCGTGGGAATCGGACTGACGAATCCTGCTCCGGGTACAGCTTCACCGTCAGCACCCGGTCGCACGCCACATACGCCACGAAACTGATGTAATGCTCCTTGCTCATCTCGTGGTCAAAGGTGATATAATAGTCGTTCTCGACATTCCCGACCGTCAGCGTATGCTCCCCGCCCTCCGTGGAAGCGGTCAGCGGCATCAGCGTTTTCCCGCAGCAGGACAGCTTCATCTTGCCATTGCCCTGCATAAAACTGCCGCAGTGCGGACAGACGTAGAAGCTGGTTCTGGTCATGTTCCCGACCTCTGTGGCATTGTGCGCCAGCGCCCCGGACAGCAGCGTGTCCACGCTCACCCCGAGCAGTTCCGCCAGGTCAGCCAGCAGCGAGGTGTCCGGGAATCCGTGCCCGGTCTCCCACTTGGAAACGGTCTTAGGCTGCACACCAAGCCCGTCCGCCACCTGTTTCTGTGTCATTCCTTTTGCCTTGCGCAGGCTGCAAAGCAGCTTTCCGTTATTGCATAGATTCATGATTTTTTACCTCCGTTTATTCTATTATATACCGCCGGAGGTAATATGTAAATCCACTTTCCGTTGATATGGCAAGATAAAAAATCGTAATTTATACGTTAATCGCATAATTTTAATGTTGTTCTTAATTACTAATTCGGAATTCGGAATGCAGAATTCGGAATTATGGTGCCGCCTTCGGCGGTAATTAAAAAGCAGGCGGCTTAATATGTGATATTGTTACAGGTCACATGAAAATAAAACAATTGCACCTTTCGGCTATCAGGCATTTGAAATCCGTCCGCGCCAGCGGACACCGACAATTCCGCATTCCGAATTTGTAATCTACACTCACTTTTTACTTATCGATATACAAATAAATTCCAATTTACCACAGAATAATAGGGCTGCCGAAAAATACGACAGCCCGGAAAAAAATCACTGCGGAGCGCCCTCAAATCCGCCGGTTATCACCGACATCGGGTCTATCCATTTGCCGCCCTGCTTCACGCCGATGTGGAGGTGCGGCTCCTGCACTATCTCTATCTGACAGGTGTCAGAGGTCTTGCCGATGATCTCGCCCTCCTTTATCTCCTGCCCGGTCTTGACCGAAAGCTCCTTCGCCAGACCGCAGTATTCCACCGTCAGCCCGTTGTCCTGCTCAACCACAACGCACACGCCCCACAGTGGATCCTCGCGTATCTCGCTGACCGTGCCGGATGACATCGACTTCACATCACTGCCCAGCGGGCAGAGGATATCGCAGCCGTCATGCGTCTTCCACACGCCGAGGGTCTCTGACTTCACAAGCTCGCCGTTGCTGAACGGGTGGGACACTTCCCCCTGCACCGGCATAATGTTCCGCGCTTCGCTCTTTACCGGCTTGTTGACTTCCTCCGCTTCGATGGTTTCGGCTTCAGAAGCCGCCTCCTGCGCCGAAACTGGGTCGTTTATGCTTTCATCGGAGCTTTCCGTATGGTCGTCCCGGGCTACGCCGGACTGCTCAACGTTCGCCGGACTGCTCTCCGGGGCGCCGAACACCCATGTCGTGCCGGAGCTGGTGTCTGAAGTGGTAGGGGTCAGGCTGTCCATAGTGCGGTTTACCGCCGCGAATGAAGCCGCCGCTATCGCAGCCACTCCAAGCACCGTTGCCACTGTGAACGCCTTTGTGTTAAGAGACTTTTTGTTCCTGTCTTTTCTCATGGTGATTTTCCTTTCATCTAAGCAATATAGTAGAAACTGCACCTTGCTTTTTGGTTTCAGCCATAGTTTAGCCAGTTTTTTTCCAAATATTCTGTAAAACTATAAATAGGTCTGCTAATTCGCAATAGATTTGTGATTTATCACCAAAAAAATCGATTTTCATAAAATTTTCGTAAAACCTCTGTACAATTTACGTAAAATCATGTATAATTAATATGTATGAGAAAAAAACAATAATTGAATCTCGGTGAATAAAGAATGATCACCGCAATACAGGAGAATTGATATGACTTTCTATGACGTATTGAATCTGCTGGGCGGAATTGCACTGTTCCTTTTCGGAATGCACACGCTTAGCGCCGCACTGGAAAAACTCGCAGGCGGGAAACTGGAGCACTGGCTGGAAAAAGCGACCTCTCGTCCTATCAAAGGTGTTGTACTGGGTGCGTTTATCACCGCCGTCATTCAGTCATCGGCAGCAACCACTGTCATGATAATCGGATTTGTAAACTCCGGTCTGATGAAGCTCTCTCAGGCAATAGGAGTTATCATGGGCGCCAACATAGGCACCACCGCCACCAGCTGGCTGTTGAGCTTACAGTCGATCAGCGGCTCAGAGGGTTTCAGTATCCTTAATCTGCTGAAACCCACCACGTTCACTCCTGTGCTTGCGGTCATCGGTGTGATACTCATTATGTTCACGAAATCGGACAAGAAAAAAACTGTCGGCATGATACTGGCGGGCTTCGCCGTACTGATGTTCGGTATGAACGCTATGTCCACAGCCACCGCCGGACTTGAACAAAATGAAACTTTCTGCAGTATCCTGACGATGTTCTCAAATCCGATACTCGGCGTTCTTGCCGGCGCTGTGCTGACTGCCGTGCTTCAGTCCTCCTCGGCGTCTATCGGTATTCTCCAGTCGATCGCGATATCTACCGGAAAAGTCACCTACTCCATTGCACTGCCGCTGCTGCTCGGTCAGAATATCGGTTCCTGCGTGACCGCACTGATCTCCTCTGTCGGCGCAAATAAGCCTGCAAAACGTGTTGCGGTGGTTCATCTGTACTTTAACGTCATCGGTACGCTGCTGCTGCTTTCGGTATTCTACCTTCTCAATGCGTTCATTCATATGCCGTTTATGGAAGAGTCGCTGAGTGCAATGGGTATCGCAGTTATCCACACCGGATTCAACCTGTTCACTACGGCGATATTCCTACCGTTCACAAAGCAGCTGGAGAAGCTCGCCTGTCTTACCGTCCGGGACAAGCCCGGCGAGAAGAAGCAGGAAACTCACATGCTGGACGAGCGTCTGCTGAAAACTCCTTCCGTTGCTATCGAGCAGTGCCGCAACGTATGCATAAGAATGGCTGAACTGACGCTTGAAACGCTGAAAGCTTCCCTTGAAGTGGTTACGCAGTACGACCAGAAGAAATGCGCCGAGGTCAATGAAAACGAAAACGCGATAGACCTGTACGAGGACAAGATAGGCTCGTATATCCTGAAAATAAGCTCAAAAGACCTGTCCGAAAACGACAGTAAGGTCGTGTCGAACATGCTTCACACTATCGGCGACCTTGAACGAATTTCCGACCACGCAGTGAACATCGTGGAAGCCGCCGAGGAAATGCACAGCAAGAAAATAAAGTTCTCCGACCAGGCGCTGAAGGAGCTTTCAGTTATTATTAACGCAGTGGAAGAGATACTTGACATGTCCATAAATTCCTTCATCAACTCGGACGTCAGACTGGCGAAATGCGTTGAGCCGCTGGAGGACGTTATCGACCAGCTGCGCAGCGACCTGAAGTCCCGCCACATCGACCGCCTGAGAAGCGGAAAATGCACCATCGAGCTTGGCTTTATCCTTCAGGATCTGCTGACCAACTTTGAGCGCGTGTCCGACCACTGCTCCAACATCGCGGTATATCTTATCCAGATAAGCGACAACAACATGGACACCCACGAATACATCATTGAGCTGAAAAAACTCGACCGCTCGGAATTCATGGACGAGTTCAACGACTACAAGAACAAGTACCTTCTCCCAGACTGAACGGATAATACACAAAAACGCTGACGGAACTCGTCAGCGTTTCAGCTTGGCGAATAACTCTTTCGCGAAGCGAAATGGTTTTCGCTTCCTTTTGACACAAAAGGAAGCGG
>JBJFGA010000250.1:0-9817 GCA_051892275.1 Oscillospiraceae bacterium
TCGGCACTGTCTTTCTGCAAATCTTTTCCTTCGTTCAAACGGTTATTAGTATAAGGAAGCACTGAATAAATACACCCCGGAAAGATTTCTTTCCGGGGTGCGATCATATCGGGGAATTATGCGAAGTAGTCTACGCCGCCTTTGAACAGCAGCTGTTCCTTGTTTCCGGCAACGTTCTTTGCAACATTATCGGTGAGACGCTCGGTGTGGCCCATCTTGCCGAGGACACGTCCGTCAGGCGAGATGATACCCTCGATAGCGTACATGGAACTGTTGGGGTTGTAGGCAACGTCCAGGGTGGGGTTGCCGTTAAGGTCAACGTACTGAGTGGCTACCTGTCCGTTTGCGATAAGCTGCTTAATTACGCTCTCGGGAGCTACAAAGCGACCTTCGCCGTGGGATATCGGAATATTGTGGATATCACCAACATTGCAGCAGCTGAGCCACGGGGACTTGTTGGTGCATATCCGGGTCAGAGTGAGCTGCGACTGGTGACGACCTATCTTGTTGTAGGTCAGGGTCGGACTTTCAGCGGTCAGCGGTACTATCTTGCCGAACGGAACAAGACCAAGCTTTATGAGCGCCTGGAAGCCGTTGCAGATACCTATCATCAGACCATCGCGGCTGTACAGCATATTCTCCACAGCGTCCTTTATACGCGGGTTGCGGAAGAACGCGTTGATGAACTTTGCGGAGCCTTCGGGCTCGTCACCGCCGGAGAAGCCGCCGGGTATAGCGATTATCTGGGACTGCTCGATGTGCTTTGCAAACTCGGCTACGCTGTCCTCAACGTCATTTGCGGAGAGGTTGCGGATAACGAAGATATCGCTGTCGCCGCCGTAGCGATTGAATGCGTTCGCCATGTCGTATTCGCAGTTGGTGCCGGGAAATACCGGGATAAGAACGCGGGGCTTTGCGATTTTCGGGGAAGTGTGGGTCCTGAGCAGGTCGCAGCCGCCGGTGTAGGCGATTTTTTCGGGAGCGGGCTTCTCGGGAAGCTGTGCCTTGAATATCGGCTCAAGTACGTTGTCCCACTTCTTTTCAAGTGCTGCGATATCCAGCTTGACGCCGCCGCAGGTTATCTCATATTCCGGTACGGTTTCGCCTATTATCTTCACGCCGTCAGCGTCGCCGGTAAGCTCGATAACGAATGCGCCGTAAACGGGGGTGAACAGTTCTTCATCAGAGAGCGCTTCCAGCTTTGCGCCGACACGGTTGCCCAGAGCCATCTTGAATACGCCCTCGGCTACGCCGCCGTTTACTACGCTCCATACCGAAACAGCCTTCTTGTCCTTGATGAGCTGCTCAACGGTGCGGAATACAGCCTTAACGCTGTCGAAGTCCGGCAGACCGTTTTCGTCATACTTCGGAGCAATGTAGCCTATCCTGTGACCTGCTTCCTTGAACTCGGCGGAGATAACGTCCTGCGCCTTGGCAACCGAAACCGCAAAGGAAACCAGCGTCGGCGGAACGTCGATATGCTCGAAGGTACCGCTCATGCTGTCCTTGCCGCCGATAGCGCCGCAGCCCATTTCCAGCTGCGCACGATATGCGCCCAGCAGAGCCGCAAACGGTTTGCCCCAACGCTCCGGCTTGCCCTGGGTTCTCTCAAAGTACTCCTGGAAGGTCAGCCAGCACTTCTCATAAGTGCCGCCGGCTGCAACGACCTTTGCGATACTCTCGACTACTGCGCAGACTGCACCGTGATAGGGGGACTGCTCGGAAACCGCGGGGTTGAAGCCCCAGCCCATGATAGATGTCGTGTTTGTCTTTGCGTTCAGAACCGGGAGCTTTGCTGCCATAGCCTGAACAGGGGTCTGCTGGGTCTTACCGGAGAACGGCATGAGAACTGTTGCGCCGCCGATAGTGCTGTCGAAGCGCTGTACAAGTCCTCTCTGGGAACAGATGTTGAGGTCGGTGACCATGTTCTCCCAGTCAGCGGAGGTGTTCTTTCTGCCGGTGGAGTAGGATACCTTTACGTCAGGAACGGAAACGGTGGTGTGCTTTTCTGCGCCGTTGGAATTGAGAAAGTCGCGGCTGATGTCAACGATCGTTTTGCCGTTCCAGTTCATGCGCAGTCTGGGTTCTGCCTTTACGACTGCAACGGGGGTGGATTCGAGGTTCTCAATAGAAGCCAGTGCGCGGAATTTTTCTGCGTCCTCGGGAGCGACAACTACCGCCATTCTTTCCTGGGACTCGGAGATAGCAAGCTCGGTGCCGTCCAGACCGTCATACTTCTTCGGAACTGCGTTGAGGTCGATCTCAAGACCGTCTGCAAGCTCGCCGATCGCAACGGAAACGCCGCCTGCGCCGAAATCGTTGCAGCGCTTGATGAGGCGTGTCGCCTCGGGATTTCTGAACAGACGCTGGAGCTTTCTCTCTTCGGGAGCGTTACCCTTCTGTACCTCTGCGCCGCAGCTGTCGAGGGACTTTACGCTGTGAGCCTTGGAAGAGCCTGTTGCGCCGCCGCAGCCGTCACGTCCGGTCCTGCCGCCGAGAAGAATGATGATGTCGCCGGGAGCGGGGCGCTCTCTGCGGACGTTCTCTGCGGGAGCCGCGCCGATAACTGCGCCTATCTCCATGCGCTTAGCCATATAGCCGGGGTGATATATCTCGGCAACGTGACCTGTTGCAAGTCCTATCTGGTTGCCGTAGCTGGAGTAGCCGGCCGCCGCAGTGGTGGTTATCTTTCTGGGGGGGAGCTTACCTTCGATCGTCTTTTCAACCGGGAGAAGCGGGTCGGAAGCGCCGGTAACTCGCATTGCCTGATAAACATAGGAACGCCCGGACAGCGGGTCGCGGATAGCGCCGCCAAGACAGGTCGCAGCGCCGCCGAACGGCTCGATCTCGGTCGGGTGGTTGTGAGTTTCGTTCTTGAACATCAGCAGCCATTCCTCGTCCTTGCCGTCAACGTCTACGGTTATCTTAACGGAGCAGGCGTTTATTTCCTCGCTCTCATCGAGGTCGGGCAGAAGTCCGTCTTTTTTGAGTTTTTTTGCAGCAAGGGTAGCGATATCCATAAGGCATATCGGCTTGCCGTCACGTCCAAGCTCGCTGCGGTCAGCCTTGTACTCGGCGTAGGTGTCAGCGATGTATGCGGGCTTGATGTCTGCGTTGTCGATGATAGTTCCAAACGTGGTGTGACGGCAGTGGTCAGACCAGTATGTATCTATCATACGGATCTCGGTGATGGTCGGGTCGCGGTGTTCGCTCTTGAAGTAGTTCTGGCAGAACTTGATGTCGTCGTTGTCCATAGCCAGACCGTAATTGTTGACGAAGGCTGCAAGCTCTTCGTCGCTCTTGTTAATGAATCCGTCCAGGGTTTCCACGCTTGTAGGGATAGAGTACTTCACCTCAAGGGTGTCGTACTTCTCAAAGCCGCACTCTCTGGATTCTACGGCGTTGATGAGGAAGTGCTTTATCCTCTCAAACTCCTCATCGGTTATCTTGCCCTTTAACAGGTATATCTTCGCGTATTTTACAACAGGACGGTCGCCCTTGCACAGCATCTGGATACACTGTGCGGCGGAGTCTGCTCTCTGGTCGAACTGTCCCGGCAGGAACTCTACCGCGAACATCTTTTCGTCCGCCGAAAGCTCCGGCAGGTCGTAGAACACCTCGTCCACCGGGGGTTCAGAGAAAACTGTCGGTACTGCTGCGTCAAAGTTTTCCTTTGAGAGCTTTTCGCAGTCATAGCGGTTGATGATCCGTACAATCTCGACAGATGTAATGCCGAGCGCCACATTCAGGTCGGACAGCACTGCACCGCCGTCAACCGCGAACTGCGGCTTTTTTTCCACATAAATTCGATAAACTGCCATTCTTTTTCCTCCATATTATACAGCCGTGGCTGCAATACTACAAATTTATTATACTACTAATGCACCGCAAAATCAAGTGTAATAGCGACTAAATATATTGAGCATAATCAGATTTTTTCTGCCTGTTTCCCTAAGGAAACAAAACCAAGACTATCCCCACAAATTTCAGGTACAACATACTCTGAAATTTATCCCGTAGGGGAGGGGATTGCCCCTCCCGCCTAAATAAAAACATCCTCAACGGGAGGGGCAAGCCCCTCCCCTACGAGTGTTATACATAGTGGTAAGGTTTGCTAAATTTTCGAAATATTCCTTATCATTTCCGCGTATTCCTCATTCGGGCACTTCTCCGCGATCTCCCTCAGCTTCTCGGGGGAGCAGCCTGCGCCTTCTATCGCGCGCAGCAGTGCCCAGTTCAGTCCGTCGCAGTCCGGGGAGAAAAGTACTGCAAGCTGCTCCGCTTCCTCCTCGGTCAGGGGTCGGTTGAACTGCAAAAGTCTGTCGTATCGCTCAAACATCTCGTCCGACATATCTGCGTCCGCTGGGATACGTCCCATTTGCAGAAGCTGCTTTACACTGCTTGTCATAGCTAGTCCTCCTTAATCAACGTTCCGGCGCAGTAGTTGTCCTGTGCCGTTGTTATTCTTACCTTGACCAATGAGTGGCGGTCAATATCTTTTCCGTAAATTCTGACAGGAATATAACTTTCGGTAAAACCATTGCAGTATTCCGGGGAGGTGCGTTTTTCGATAAGCACCGTCTGGACTGTACCGACCTGCGAAGCGAGGAACTTATGTTCCAGTTCGGCGGCGAGCTGGGTCATCTTCTTCGCCCGGGCGGATTTTATCTGCGGCAATACCTGATTCGTCCGCATTGCCGCGACTGTTCCTTTTCTTATAGAATAGGGAAAAACATGCACCTTTGAGAAGCCTATCTTTTCGGCAAATGCCATGCTTTCGGCAAATTCCTCGTCCGTTTCGCCGGGGAAGCCCACCATGATGTCGGTAGTCACCGCGCACCCCGGGAATGTCCGGCGCAGCTTCTCGACCAGCGCTTCGTATTTGGCGCAGGTATAGCGGCGCTTCATGCGTCTGAGCACTTCGTCGCTGCCGGATTGCAGTGAGAGGTGAAAGTGGGGGCAGAGCTTTTCGCAGTCTTTCAGGCGGGTTATCTCCTCGTCCGTGAGGGTGTCGGCTTCGAGCGAACCAAGGCGAACGCGCTCTATTCCCGGCACTTGCGCAGCTTTTACTGCGTCCGCGGGGGTGTACCCTATATCTTCCCCGTAGCAGCCGATATTTATTCCGGTGAGCACTATCTCCCGGTTTCCCGCAGCAGCAGACTGCTCCGCCTGCCGCGCTATCTCCTGCGGGGTGCGGGAGCGCACGCGGCCTCTTGCGGTGGGGATAATGCAGTAGGTGCAGAATCTGTCGCAGCCGTCTTCTATCTTGATAAAGGCGCGGGTGCGGTCCAGGTCGGCTGATGATGAGTTTTCGTCAAATTGCCTTGAAAGCTGCGGGACGTCAACGATGCGGGTGCTGCTGCGCTGAAATTCTTCAACCAACTCGGGGATCTTCGCTTTGTTCTCGTTGCCGATTATGATGTCGGCAGCGAGGGCGTCGCGGGCGGCTTCCTCCGGATATGCCTGTGGGTAGCAGCCGCAGAGCACCACTGCTGCGGACGGGTTTTCGCTGCGGCAGTGCGACACCGCCTGGCGGGCTTTCTTCACCCCTGTTCCGGTGACGGCGCAGGAGTTAATGACGTACACGTCCGCTGGCTCGTTTACGGCGGGGTGGTATCCTCGTGCTTCAAATGCGTTGGATATCGCGGCGCTTTCGCAGGAGTTCACCTTACAGCCAAGCGTGATGATACTATATTTCAACGTTCGACCTCTTTTCGACATAATAGACGTTTCTGTGATATCTGTTAATTAAATTACTCGGGAATGAATTTGTAATTTTCGCCAAATCCGACCCTCGTACTATACTTATTATACTTGATTATTCCGAATTTTGCAATAAGCTATTGACTATTTTTCAATTTGAAGATATACTTATTTACAGGAGGAGAAAAGAATATCCTCCTGTGTAGAATACAGACTATTAGAAAGGCGGCGATTTTTATGAAGAAGATGAGCGTAATGCTCGGCTCTATCGAGGACGTTAAGGAGTTCGTGGCACTCACCAACCGTTCTTCTGTCGAATGCGACCTTGTTTCAGGACGCTATGCGGTGGATGCTAAGTCCATCATGGGTATTTTCAGCCTTGACCTGTCAAAGCCGCTTACCTTCGTTGTTCACGACGACGGCGCAAAGGCAGACGAGCTTCTCGATGAAGCGACCAAATTCAGAGCATGATCCAACACACCAGATAAAACAGCTGAGGAAAGGAAGTATTTTTATGAAAACTGTTAAGGTAAACATCAACACCATCAACGACGTTAAGAATTTCGTAAGCATCGTATCCCGCTGCGATTATGACGTGGATATCGTGTCCGGCAGATATGCTATCGACGCTAAGTCCATCATGGGTATTTTCAGCCTCGACCTCTCCAAGGAGCTGACCCTCAACATTCACTCCGACAACTGCGAGGATTTCCTCGAAGAGATCAAGGGCTACATCGCTGAGTGATCTCAGTGAAAGCGCATAACCCCGGCGGACTGGACAGAAATCTGTGCAGTCCGCTTTTTCACTATTGTATAGTTTTTTGTTTATTTTGAGGGAATTTCTCTTTGGAAAATTCATTTTTTATGAAAAAATCTCAAAAAAATATTTACAATTTGCTGTAATAGTGATATAATTAGTGTGTATTTAAATGAAAGTGCATTTCCCCCGGCAAAATGCCCCCGGGAATACAGGAAAGGATACTGAAATGGATATCAGAATTGAAAGAACGACTAATCCCAAGGCAAAACCGGCGGACGAAACCAAGCTGGGCTTCGGTCATATCTTCACCGACCACATGTTCATCATGGACTATGACGAGGGTCAGGGCTGGCATGACGCGCGTATCGTCCCCTACGGTCCTATCGAGCTTATGCCGTCTGCTATGGTGCTTCACTATGGACAGGAGATCTTCGAGGGTCTGAAGGCTTATCGTACCCCTGAAGGCACTATTCAGTTCTTCCGCCCGGAGGAGAACTTTAAGCGTATGAACGTTTCCGCAGAGCGCCTTGTTATCCCGAAGATAAATGAGCAGGACGCGCTCCAGGCGCTTCACGCTCTGGTCGAGGTGGACAAGGACTGGGTTCCGCATATTGACGGCGCTTCCCTTTATATCCGCCCGTTCATCTTCACCACCGACCCTTACCTCGGTGTTCGTCCCGGTGAGCATTACTATTTCATGATAATCATGAGCCCCTCCGGCGCATATTACAGCACCGGCATCAACCCCGTTGACATCTACGTTGAAACCAACTATGTCCGCGCGGTAAGAGGCGGTATGGGCTTCACAAAGACCGGCGGCAACTATGCGGCTTCCCTTGCAGGTCAGGACGAGGCGCACAAGCAGAACTACTCCCAGGTGCTCTGGCTTGACGGCGTTGAGCGCAAGTACATAGAGGAAGTCGGCGCAATGAACATCATGTTCGTTATCGACGGCGAGGTCGTTACTCCGTCGCTTCAGGGTTCTATCCTTTCCGGTATCACCAGAAAGTCCGCGCTGGAGCTTTGCAAGAAGTGGGGAATGAAGGTTTCCGAGCGCCGCATCACTATCCAGGAGGTCGCTGACGCTTATGACGCCGGCAAGCTGGACGAGGTATTCGGCACAGGTACTGCGGCGGTCGTTTCTCCGGTTGGTCATCTCAAGTGGGGGGACAAGGTTATGGAGATCGGCGGAGGCAAGATCGGCCCTGTGACACAGCGCCTTTACGACACCATGACTGGCATGCAGTACGGCAAGCTCCCGGACGATATGGGCTGGATCGAGAAGCTCTGATTAATACACTGACAGAATATTCACGCGCCGATATAACAACTGGTATATCGGCGCGTTCGTATTGCCGTTCCCAAGTGGGCGGCGAAAAATTTATAACAATCCTGAAAAATCCCTTGATTTTCCCAAAACTTTTTGGTATAATTGTATATGCAATAATGTAAACGTTTTACCTTGCCGGGCAAGGTAATTCTACGGAATCATATTCGAAAGGAACGAAACCAATGTTAGCAAAAATCGGAATCAGACCTGTAATTGATGGACGTCAGTTCGGCATTCGTGAAAGTCTGGAAGTTCAGACCATGAACATGGCTAAGGCGGCGGCGGAGCTTATCACCGCTAAGGTGCGCCATGCCAGCGGCGAGCCGCTTGAATGCGTTATTGCAGATACCACTATCGGCGGTATTGCGGAGAGCGCTGCCTGTGCGGACAAGTTCTCAAAGGAGAATGTTGTCGCAACGCTGACTGTTACACCCTGCTGGTGCTATGTTACTCAGGTCATTGACGAGAACCCCAACACCATCAAGGCTGTATGGGGCTTCAACGGGACCGAGCGCCCCGGCGCGGTGTTCCTTGCTGCCGCGAACTCTGCTTATGCGCAGATAGGTATGCCCTGCTTCTCTATCTACGGTCACGATGTTAAGGACGCGGACGACAAGACTATCCCCGATGACGTTGAGGAGAAGATACTCCGTTTTGCCCGCTGCGCAGCCGCGGTCGGCGATATGAAGAACAAGAGTTACGTCAATATCGGCTCTCAGGCTATGGGTATTGCCGGCGCTTACTGCAACGAGGACTTCTTCCGGGATTACCTTGGTATCCACCCGGAGTGGGTAGATATGACCGAGATTATCCGCCGCGAGAAACTGGGTATCTATGACGAGGCTGAATACAAGAAGGCGCTCGCGTGGATAAAGGAGAAGTGCCCCGAGGGCGTGGACATAAACCCGACTCCCGGCATGACATACATGCGCCCTGTACTCTCTGATAAGGAGAAGGAGGAGAACTGGGAGTTCATCGCAAAGATGACTTGCATCGTGCGGGATATTCTAAAGGGCAATCCTAAGCTCGCCGAGATGGGCTGGCTGGAAGAAGCAAAGGGAAGAAACGCTGTACTGGGCGGCTTCCAGGGGCAGAGAATGTGGACGGACTTCATGCCAAACGCGGACTTCACCGAGGCTATCCTCAACACCACCTTTGACTGGAACGGTGCTCGTCAGCCTATTCCGTTTGCGACAGAAAACGACACTCTCAACGGCACGACGCTGATGTTCCTGCACCTGCTCACCGGCAGAGCGGCTGTTTTTGCTGACGTAAGAACCTACTGGTCCCCGGACTCCGTTAAGCGCGTTACCGGTTGGACTCCTGACGGAAAGGCTGCAAACGGCTTTATCCACCTGATAAATTCCGGTGCTGCGGCGCTGGACGGCACTGGAGCAGTTAAGGACGAGAACGGCGAGAGCATCATGAAGCCGTGGTGGGATATGACCGAAAAGGATATTGACGCCTGCCTGAAGGCGACAACATGGCCCTGCGCTAACCTCGGCTATTTCCGCGGAGGCGGATTCTCCTCCAGCTATTCTACCCAGGGTGTAATGCCCTGCACCTTCGCAAGAGTGAACTATGTGAAGCACCTCGGTCCGACTATCCAGATAATTGAGGGCTACACTGTGGAGCTTCCTGACGAGGTGAACAAGACTCTGCTCGGCAGAACTGACCCCACATGGCCGTCAACATGGTTCGCGCCTATCACCGTTCCCGGCAAGGAAGCGGTTTCCGACGTGTACAACGTTATGGCAAACTGGGGCGCAAACCACGGCTGTTTCGTTTACGGGCACATCGGCGAGGATCTGGTCACTCTCGCAAGTATGCTGAGGATCCCGGTTTCGCTGCATAACCTGTCGGACGACAGGCTGTTCCGTCCGCATTCCTGGAGCGCGTTTGGTACTACCGACCTCGAGGGCGCGGATTACAGAGCTTGCGCGGCTTACGGCAGTCTTTACAAATAATCTTAAGGCAACACCGCACAATTAACGGCTAACGCATGTTGTCCACAGTTGGGCGGC